>DXEB01000064.1 GCA_019115165.1 Candidatus Anaerotignum merdipullorum
AGTGTTCTTTTGAAGTCTTCGTCATAGCGAATACCTTTGTTGTTTGTGGACATATAATTACCTCCTTTTGGTGTCTACTTTATTGTAATAGATAGTTACTTTATGTGTCCACTTTTTTAATATAGATCCACAGAAGCTGCTGGTGATTGCCGGTTTCATCAGGGAGGCTGATTGCATTAAACATTGCAGGGGATAACGAAATAACTGTTCTGTTCGGATAAAGCAGAAGACAAATTGCGTTCTCATAAAAAGGTATATGTTTGTGTCTACAGAAAGTGGGAGAGAAAGAAGCGCTATGTGCTGTAACACCTAGAGCTGCGAGGGAAAGTTGTTTGAAAAGAGATTCGGAATTTCTGACAGAATCATTCTGTTTGATTGTAAAAAGTGTTTTAGTGGATGGAACAATCGTAATGCGGAAAAGAGATGCGACGAAGGATGAAAAAGAAGAAATCGGTACGGTCTTTGTTGTTGATTGGAGTGGTGTTGACAGTTTTCACTGCGTGTGGTTCACAAACTGAAGAATCGGTGTCCGAGCAACAGAATACACGAAACACTGGTGTGGTGCAAACGACTGCAGGACAGGTACAGGGGACAGACCTAGATGGAATGTTCCGTTATCTTGGCATTCCATACGCAAAGGCGACAGAAAGATTTGTTCCAGCAGAAGAAGTGGAACCGTGGGAAGGTATTCTGGTGGCAGATCAATATGGAAAGATGTCTCCGCAGGGGTCGATTTCTGGTATTGATGGAGAAAGGGATCAAACGGGAACAGATAACAACTGCCAAAATTTGAATATTTGGACACCGGGAATCCAGGATGGACAAAAGCGTCCAGTTATGGTATGGCTACATGGCGGAGGATTTTCTACCGGCTCTGCCAACGAGGAGGAATATGATGGAGAAGCATTGAGTCGTAGTGGTGATGTTGTTGTGGTATCTGTCAACCATCGTCTCAATGTATTTGGACACTTGGATTTATCTGCATATGATAAAAAATATCAATATTCTGCAAATGTTGGTATAACGGACATCATAGCAGCGTTGGAATGGATACAGGAAAACATTGAAGCATTTGGTGGAGATCCGGATAATGTAACTGTTTTTGGGCAGTCCGGAGGCGGAGCAAAGGTTCTGGCTTTGATGACAGCGCCGGATGCGCAAGGATTATTTGACAAAGGAATTGTACAGAGTGGTGCAACGGAAACGATGGGAGTGGCGTTTAACACACAGGAATCCAGTGCTAGACTGGTAGAACATGTATTGGAAAATTTGGGGATTTCAGCAGAAAATATAGAAGAGATTCAGCAAGTATCTGTGGAGCGGCTACAGGAGGCAGCAACATTGGCACTACAGCAGACCGGTGAAGAGTTACAAATTCCAGCGGCGTTGGGAGATGCATATTCTATGGACTGGGAACCGGTAATTGATGGCGATTTCTTACCAACGAATCCGGTTACAGAAGACTCTTTTGCGAATGTAGGTAAGAATATTCCGCTGTTGATTGGCAGTAATCTGAACGAATGGAGCGGATATTTTCCGGCAGACACTATTGCGTCATCCCAAGAACTGACTGCAGCGCTGCAGGAGGCGTATCCAAACAAACCGGATTTGACGGCAGATCAGGTGGATTCCACGACCATACGTCTGCCTTTGCTCAAAATTATGTCTCATAAAGCGGACCAAGGCGGTGCACCTGTGTACGCATACGTTTTTACATATGGCAACTCGTATCATGGGGCAGAAATTCCTTATGTATTTTGTCATGCGAATGGAAACGCGGAGGTAGCAGCATTGGCAAAACAAATCAGCCAGGCGTGGATTCAGTTTGCAAGGACTGGTACACCGGGAGCAGAAGGGCTGCCAGAATGGGAACCTTATACGCGTGAAAGTGGTGCGACAATGTTGCTGGATACAGAATCTCGGATGGGTTACCATCATGACCGGGATTTGATGGCACTGCTTGCACCAGACTATGTATACTAAGGAGGAGAAGGAATGAGAAAAAAACGAAAGAAAGTCTGTTTAGTTTTTGGATTATGGATTAGTGTTATGCTGTCTGCCTGCAGTGGATCAATACAGACTGATGCGGACACGCAACAGACAAAATCCGTTGATGAACAGATACAGAAAGCAGATGCAGATATTGTGACGACGGCGGATGAGCTGACCTTTCCGATTGGTCAGCCAATACAATCCGAAGCGTTTACCAAAGATGCATATATTGCACCAATGATTCCTTATGATGAAGTATATCATTTCCCTGCAACTAATCATGTGACGTTTGAACCAGGCGCCAGAAGCGGCTGGCACAGCCATGGCGGTATGATGATTTTGGTAACCGGCGGAGTCGGATATTATCAGGAAGAAGGTGCACCTGCACAAATTATTCGGAAAGGAGACGTGATTGCATGTGAACCGGGAGTGAGGCATTGGCATGGAGCAACACCGGACAGTTGGTTTTCACAAATGGTAATTTTTGATTCTAATGATATCCCCGTGGAAGGAGAAGGAACAGGAGAGGAACCGGTGACAGAGGAGCAGTATGGCAATCTGGAAATGGAAGAATATGCAGGGCGTACAATAACGGAAGAGAACACAACCATGGTTCAGAAGGCGGTGGAACCGATGAACAGCGAAACATTCAGCGGTCCTGCCTATGTATCTGTGATTTTGAAGGCAGGCAATGCAGCTGGAGCGCCGGAGCTGCATTATGTGGTCTTTGAACCGGGCGTTATCAGCAATTGGCATACGCATGAAGGTGGACAAATTTTGATTGCAACCGATGGGATAGGATATCATCAGATAGAAGGGCAGCCGGTACAGGTGATGTATCCTGGAGATGTAGCGTTTTGCCCGCCGGGAGAAAAACATTGGCATGGTGGGAGTGCAGATACAGAATTTGCGCATATTGCTGTCAATACCAACCCGGAATGGATGGGATTGGAATGGTTTGATCGAATTTCTGAAGAAGACTACGCACAACTGGTTGAATTGGAGGCAGAGTAAATGAATACAGCGAAATAAAGGTCTGCAAATGACAAAAAAGCAGGAAGGAGTGCAGAACAATGAAAAAAGGGAAACAATTTTTAGCGGGTTTAGTGACATCTGCGATGATGTTGACAGCAACACCAACGGCATTTGCTGCAGTGGAAGATACTGGATTTACAGATGTGAGTGCAACGGCATGGTATGCACAAGCAGTAGATTATGTATATTCCAATGATTTGATGAGCGGTACACAGGATATGGTGTTTTCACCGCAGGAAGAGATGAGTAGAGCAATGCTGGCAGCGGTTTTGTATCGTGCGGCTGGTAGCCCTGTTGTATATGTACAAGCGGATTTCACAGACGTTTCCGTGGATGGATGGTATACGAATGCAGTGGATTGGGCGGCGGCAAATAATGTGATATCAGGCTATGGAAGCGGATTGTTTGGTGTACAGCAGCCTGTGACCAGAGAGCAGATTGCATCCATTCTTTGGAGATATGTAGGAAGTCTGCAAACGCAGGAGACACAAGACTTTGCAGATGAAGCGGATATTTCTGCATATGCGGCAGAAGCAGTAGACTGGGCACAAAATACGGGTGTAGTCAGTGGAAAAGAGAATCATCGGTTTGATCCAAAAGGGAATGCCACAAGAGCAGAAGTGGCAATGATGCTGTACCGTTTGATGACAATGGAAGGTGCAGAAGCATCTCGTCCCAGTGATATGGAAAATGGCGATGATACGTTGGTAGTTTATTATTCTGCGACTGGGAATACCGAAGCAGTGGCGGAAAAGATAGCTGAGACACTGGATGCGGATTTGTTTGAGATTATGCCAGCAGAACCGTATACAGACGAAGATTTGGATTGGACAGATTCTTCTAGCAGAGTTGTTGCGGAATATGAAAATCCGAATTTGCGGACAGTGGAACTGGTTTCCAATACAGTGGAAAATTGGGAGGAATATGAGACGGTGTTGATCGGGTATCCGATTTGGTGGGGAATTGCGGCATGGCCGGTCGATGCTTTTGTACAAGCCAATGATTTCACCGGTAAGACGGTTATTCCATTTTGTACCTCTTCCAGTTCCGGTATCGGTGAAAGTGGAGCATTATTGGCAGAGACGGCAGGAAGTGGCGAATGGCTGGCAGGAGAGCGATTTCGCAGCAGTGCCTCCGAAAGGGATATTCAAGAATGGATTAATGGTTTAGACTTGTCTGCCCATTCTGCTGATCTAGAATCGGAACTTTCTAATGATGCGGAATCTCAGTCTTTGGTGGTATACTTCTCCATGCCGGAAACGGATGATGCTGTTGACATGACACAAGAGGAAGATAACAGTGTTGTAGTGATTGATGGGGAGGTGCTTGGGAATACGCAGTATATGGCATATGTGATTCAGGAGCAGACGGGAGCGGATATTTTCCGCATTGAGCCGGAAACACCGTACCCTTTAGATCATGAAACATTAGTGGAGCTAGCTGCAGAAGAGGAACAGGATACAAATGCCCGCCCTGCAATTCAGGATAAAATACCTCAAATAGAAGATTATGATACGATCTTTGTAGGGTATCCGATCTGGTGGAGCGATTTACCAATGATTTTGTATACATTCTTTGATACGTATGATTTGTCTGGAAAGACGATTGTACCATTTGGCACACATGGCGGCAGTGGATTTGCAGATACGATAGATACAATCATCGATCTGGAACCGAATGCAACCGTATTGGAAGAAGGTTTGACCATTTCTCGGAATGATATTCAAGACGCAGAAGCAGAAATTATTTCATGGGTGAATGAACTGGACGTGTAAGCAAAGAAAGAAGGGGAACATATGAAAGTTTTACTGGTTAACGGCAGCCCGCATCAACATGGCTGCACATATACGGCGCTTTGCGAGGCTGCAGAAGCGTTACAAAAAAACGGAGTGGAAACGGATCTCTTTTGGATTGGAAATAAGCCGCTTTCTGGCTGTATTGCCTGTAAGTCATGCGTGAAAAACAGCTTGTGCGTGTTTCAGGATACGGTCAATGCTTTTTTAGAGATTGCAGGAATGTACGATGGATTTTTATTTGGAACGCCAGTTCACTGGGGTGCGGCTTCCGGGGCGATGACATCGTTTTTGGACAGAGCTTTTTATGCAGACTTGAATGGAGGAGGAAATCGATTTTGGCTGAAGCCCGCGGCGGCTGTGATTTCTGCCAGAAGGGCGGGAACGACAGCTACGTGGGATCAGATCAATAAATATTTTGCATTGATGCAGATGCCGATTATTTCTTCACGCTATTGGAATATTGTACATGGAACCAATCCAGAGGAGATAAAAAAAGACAAGGAAGGCATGCAGACGATGCGGATTTTGGGAAATAATATGGCTTATTTTCTAAAATGCAGAGAACTGGCGGAAAAAACAGGGATCCCGAAGCCAGAGCAAGAAACGATTACATTTACGAATTTTATTCGAGAATAATATAATGTCTATAAAACCAAAACCGCGCCTCTCATGGTCGATGAAAGAAGAAATCAGGAGATCTTTGTTTCTTTTGTGATTCGGCTATCGCGCGGTTTTTTGTAATAAGGAAAAGAATCATATCGACAAATGAATGTAACGGGGGGATGTACATGGCAGAGATGGAATGGGATAGCAGCAGGGATATGGAAAAAATCCCTGCTTTTTGTGTTGAGAGAGGATTGTACGGACAGAGAGAAGAAATTTGGTAAGTGAAAAGGACGAATGCGGCGTACGACGATTGGAGATATCAGCGGGGAGAGACAAAGCAACGAGGATATGATAGACGGGAGTTAGCATATGTCTTAAGAATACGAAAAAGACAGCATTGGAAAACCAGTGTGATGGAAGAGTGGAATTTGCGAATGAACAAGAAAATGATGAAAACAAAATGCAATTGGAGAAGACAGGCACGTTTTGGTTTGGCGGCGCATAGGGATAAAGGGAACAAATGGGAAAGAGGGAATCGTATGCCTCGCATTTATCTCAGTCCGTCTTTACAGGAATATAATTTATATGTTAATGGTGGAACAGAAGAAGAAATTACAAATCTCATCGCGGATGCCATGGAGCCGTATTTACTGGCATCTGGCATAGAGTTTGTCAGAAATCGACCAGAAATGAGTTTGGGGGAAGCTATTGCAGCATCCAATGCAGGCGATTTTGACCTTCATGTAGCAATTCACACCAATGCTGCTCCAGAAAGTCTGTCTGGAAAGCTGCAGGGGGTGGATGCCTATTATTTTTTTGATAGTCGGTATGGCAGAGAGATGGCGGAGCTTGTCGCTGCGCGTCTGCGAGAGATTTATCCGGATACACAGAAAGTAAATACGGTGCCGACGGCAACGTTGCGAGAACTTCGTCGGACATATGCGCCGACAGTATTGGTGGAAGTCGGATATCATGACAATATAGAAGATGCGCAGTGGATTAAGGAGAATATTGAATCCATTGGGCGTGCATTGGCGCAATCTGTAACGGATTACTTTGGAATTCCATTTCAGGAACCAATGATAGAATGAATGTATACAATTTCAATAAAGAAGAAAGGAAATGTTTGGATAAAAATTATGCTAATTTCCGAACAATTGTTTTTTGTTAAAAAAATAAAGGAAAATCGTGACAAGTGCAGTATTCTATATATATGTATATTGTGTAAATACTATATAATACTGTATACATGACAAATGACGGACGTATGTCCGATGATTCTATACCAAGGGAGGTATTCAGTATGAAAAGTTACGCAGCAGATAAGGTGAGAAACGTAGTTCTATTGGGTCACAGTGGTTCCGGAAAGACCACATATGTGGAAGCAGCATTGTACTACTCTGGAGCAACCAAGAGATTTGGCAAAGTTGACGAGGGAAACACTGTGAGCGACTATGATCCGGAAGAAATTCGCCGTAAGGTATCGATCAATACATCGGTACTGCCGGTAGAATGGCAGGATACAAAAATCAATTTTTTGGATACACCTGGATATTTTGACTTTGTAGCAGAATCAAAGTTGGCAATGAGCGTAGCGGATACCGCCCTGATTATGGTTTCTGCAAAATCTGGTGTAGAAGTGGGAACGGAAAAAGCATGGGAATATGCAGAAGAAATGCATATGCCAAGAATGATTTTTGTCAATCAGATGGATGATGAAAATGCAGATTTTGAAAGAACACTGGCAGACATGCGTGCCAAATTTGGGAAAGCGGTAGCACCTTTGCAGATACCGTTTAATGATGAAAATGGAAAGTTTGTAGGATTTATCAATTTGATTAAGCGAGATGCCAGAAAGAAAGTAGACGGCAAGTTGCAGCCTTGTGAAATGCCAGAGGAGAAAAAAGACGAAGTGGAAGTGCTTCGTTCCATGTTGATTGAGGTTGCAGCAGAAAGCAGCGATGAATTGATGGAAAAATTCTTTAATGATATCGAACTGACAGAAGAAGAAATTTACGATGGACTGTCTTACGGTATTGAAAATCATACCATCGCACCGGTGATGTGTGGTTCGGCAACGTTGGGATACGGGGTGAAGCTGCTGTTGAACACAATTGTACGTTTTACGCCTCCTGCGATTGAAGCAAGACCCAATTTCCATGCGTTCCACGATGGCAAAGAGGTGGTATACTGCTCCAGCGATGATGAAAGATTCTCCGCGTTTGTGTTCAAAACCATTGCCGATCCGTATATTGGTCGTCTGAATTTGTTCAGAGTGATGACCGGTAAGCTGGACGCTTCCATGAGTGTGTATAATGAAGAAAAGGACACAGTGGAAAAAGTTGGTCATTTATATGTAGTAAGAGGAAAAGAGCAAATTGAGGTAGATGAATTGCATTCCGGCGATATCGGTGCATTGGCAAAATTGTCTAATACATCAACACAGGATACGTTGTCATTGAAAGATGCCAATATTGTGATTCCCAAAATTAATTTGCCAGAATCCGTGCTGTGTATGGCAATTCAGCCCAAAGGCAAAGGAGATGAAGATAAACTTTCGGCAGCACTTTCTAAGATTCGAGAAGAAGATCCGACAATCAAAATGGAAGTGAATACAGAGACGAAACAGACACTGATTTATGGCATTGGAGAACAACAGCTGGATGTTATGGTCAATAAACTGAAAAATAAATACAAGATTGAAGTGGAATTGGTAGATCCGATTATTCCATATCGGGAGACCATAAAATCCAAAACATCTGTACGCGGCAGATATAAAAAGCAATCCGGCGGTCATGGGCAGTTTGGCGATGTTGTAATGGAATTTGAACCAAGCGGAGATTTGTCTGTACCTTATGTATTTGAAGAAAAAATTTTTGGTGGTTCTGTGCCAAAGCAGTATTTCCCGGCTGTAGAGAAAGGATTGCAGGAATGTGTACAGTCTGGTGTATTAGCAGGATATCCAGTGGTTGGATTAAAGGCAACGCTGACAGATGGTTCCTATCATCCCGTAGATTCATCAGAAATGGCATTTAAAATGGCGACAGCAGTAGCGTTCAAGGAAGGAATGCCGCAGGCGAAACCGACCATTTTGGAACCCATTGAACATGTAGAGGTATTGATACCTGAAAAGTATATGGGTGATATTATGGGAGATATTAACAAGCGTCGTGGACGTATTTTGAGCATGGATGCTGTGGGGAATAAAAAGTGCATTGTGGCAGAAGTACCGACAGCTGAAATGCATAAGTATGCGACAGATCTGCGTTCCATGACTCAGAGCCGCGGAGACTACAGACATCGCTTTGAACGGTATGAAGAAGCACCCATGGAAACCCAGAAGAAGATCATTGCGGAACGGGCGGATAAGAAAGAAAAATAAAGCGAATGGAAAAGCGGTTACGGCAGCACCATTGCTGTCTGTGCATACTATTGCTGGAGAATTTGAAAGAACTGTGTTCATAAAATAGTGAGATTTTGGTAAGATAACAGAGAGAATTTTTGAATATACCAATGATTCTCTCTGTTGCTTTGTACAGAACAATCTCTCTGAAAAGTATCCATGGGCGTTCTTATTTGCACATGACTGGATGCACGAAATACAGGGATAGAGAATATTCATAGAACAAGACAAGGTTAATGATGAAGGCAGAAGGCGGCATTGTAAGAAGAGGTGTTTGCGGCAATGGTTCTCAAATGAATGCCGCACAGAAGATAAAGGAGGAGATCGAATGTTGGATGTAGCAGTAATTGGCGGTGGACCGGCTGCATTGTCCGCGGCTTTGAATTGCCGACAAAGAAATAAAAGTGTTACCGTATTTGGCAGAAGTCTAGACAGTTCTTTGCTGTTTGCTGCAGAAAAAGTGGACAACTATTTAGGAATGCCGGATATTGGAGGAGAGGAATTGCTGAATGCGTTTTATGCACATGCAATAAAAAATGGTGTGGAATTTCGGGAATGCCGCATTACACAAATTGTCTCCATGGGAGAATATTATGTGATCAATGCAGACAATGAGTTTATTCAGGCGAAAGCAATCATACTAGCGACTGGACTAAGCAAAAGTAAAGGAATCCCAGGTGAAATGGAATATCTAGGCAAGGGTGTCAGCTACTGTGCTACTTGTGATGGAATGCTGTACCGTGGCAAGAAGGTGGCTGTGGTAGCAGAAAACAGTGAAGGAGAAGCTGAAGCGAATTTTTTGGCGGATATTTGCAGCGAAGTGATTTATGTCCCTTTATACCACCCAGTTATGGAATTAAAAGACAACATTCAGATTATGGATGGAAAACCCAAATCAGTAGTAGGAGAAAAAGAGAAAGTGTCAGCTCTGGAGCTAACAGAGGATACGATACCTTGTGATGGTATTTTCTTTGCGAAAAATTCAATGCCGCCGGAAAGCCTGTTATTTGGTTTGCAGACGGAAGGGAAAAATATCGCAGTTAATCGAAAGATGGAAACTAATTTGCCTCGTGTATATGCGGCTGGTGATTGTACTGGTGCGCCGTATCAAATTGCAAAAGCAGTTGGAGAAGGGTTAGTTGCGGCGCTTTCTGCGGTTGCTGCGATTGATGAGATGGAACGTAACGCGAAATGAAACGGCTTTCGTTTCTTGAAAATTTAAAAAATGAGCAATAAGAAGAAAATGGAAGAAATTCAAAAAAAAAATGAAATAAGATATTGAATTTCTTTCATTTTTTTGGTATATAATAAAATTTATAGAAATAGGATGAAATATCGGATTTGAATAATCTGTAGAAAATGGATAATATAATAACAGAATTAGCACTCGATATAAATGAGTGCTAACAACTTGAATTAAGGAGGCAGATACATTATGAAACTTGCACCATTAGGAGATAAAGTAGTATTGAAACAGTTGGAAGCGAAAGAAACCACGAAATCTGGTTTAATCTTAACTTCTTCTTCTCAGGAAAAACCACAGGAAGCCATTGTTGTAGCAGTGGGACCCGGTGGTTTAGTTGGTGATGTGAATGTAGAAATGGTCGTAAAAGAAGGCGATCATGTTATTTTCCCGAAATATGGCGCTACACAAATTAAGTTTGATGGCGAAGAATATTTGGTGGTACGTCAGAATGACATTTTGGCAATTGTGAAAGACTGATTAGAGAAAGAGATATACTCAATAGATTAGGAGGCATGACGCATATGGCAAAAGAAATCAAATACAGCACCGATGCAAGAAGCGCAATGGCTGCCGGTGTGGATAAATTGGCAAATACGGTAAAAGTTACTTTGGGACCCAAAGGCAGAAATGTCGTTCTGGACAGAAAATTTACTTCCCCGCTGATTACAAACGACGGCGTAACGATTGCGAAAGATATTGAATTGGAAGATCCCTATGAAAACATGGGCGCACAGCTGGTGAAAGAAGTTGCAACACAGACAAATGATGTAGCAGGCGACGGTACCACAACAGCTACCGTTTTGGCGCAGGCAATGATTCAGGAAGGATTGAAAAACATTGCAGCTGGAGCAAATGCGATTATTCTGAGAAAAGGAATGAATAAAGCAACAGATGCTGCTGTGGCAGAAATTCAGAAAATGAGTCAGGCTGTGACAACCAAACAGCATATCGCAAGTGTTGCTGCTATTTCTGCAGGAGATGAAGAAGTAGGCAACATGATTGCAGACGCAATGGAAAAAGTAACCAATGATGGTGTTATTACCGTGGAAGAATCCAAAACCATGAAAACAGAGCTGGAATTGGTAGAAGGCATGCAGTTTGATAAAGGATATTTGTCCGCATATATGTGCACCGATATGGATAAAATGGTTGCAGTTTTGGAAGATCCTTATATTTTGATGACAGATAAAAAGATTTCTAACATTCAGGATCTGGTTCCGATTCTGGAACAGATTATGCAGACAGGCGGAAAAGTACTGATTATTGCGGAAGATGTGGAAGGGGAAGCACTGGCTACATTGGTGCTGAATAAACTGAGAGGCACATTTACCTGCGTAGCAGTAAAAGCACCTGGATATGGTGACAGAAGAAAAGCACAGTTGGCAGATATTGCGGCATTGACTGGTGGTCAGGTGATTTCTGACGAATTGGGTATCGACCTGAAAGATGTGACACTGGATATGCTGGGACGTGCAAAGACGGTTAGAGTAGAAAAAGAACTGACCATTATTGCCGACGGCGCTGGCAGCAAAGAAGCGATTGACAGCAGAATTCATCAGATTCGTACTGCGATTGATGAAACAGATTCTGATTTTGACAGAGAAAAATTGCAGGAAAGACTGGCGAAACTGTGTGGTGGTGTTGCGGTGATCAAAGTTGGAGCAGCAACAGAAACCGAAATGAAAGAAAAGAAAATGCGTATGGAAGACGCTTTGGCAGCAACCAGAGCAGCTGTGGAAGAAGGTATTGTAGCAGGTGGCGGTACTGCATTGTTGCATGCGGTAGAAAACGTAAAAGCAGCTTGCGCAGACTTGGTTGGAGATGAAAAGACCGGTGCAGACATTGTTGTGAAAGCATTGGAAGCTCCTCTGCGTCAAATTGTAGAAAACGCAGGTTTGGAAGGCTCCGTTGTGGTAAACAAAGTAAAAGAAATGCCGGCAGGCGTTGGTTTCAATGCATTGACAGAAGAATATGTAGAAATGGTAGAAGCTGGTATTTTGGATCCTGCAAAAGTAACCAGAAGTGCTTTGCAGAATGCAACATCTGTTGCATCCACATTCCTGACTACAGAAGCAGTTGTTGCAGAGCTGCCTGCTAAGACAGCAGCAGTGCCGGATGCAGGCATGGGCGGCGGTATGGGCGGTTACATGTAATCGTTATATGAGCAAAAATAGAATTATATAAATAAAAACAAGAAGAGGGCGAATACACCAAGAGGAAAGTCAAGGGTATTCGTCTTTTTTCTATGTAAGGTATGCACATCTTTTTTATAGTGAAATCGATGAATAACCAAAAGTGTTCAACAATAAATTTATTAAAAATATAAATGAATATAATTTGGAAACCAAATGCATTTGATGAAAAATGTATCAAAAACTGTACGAGAATTGTATTTTTGTTCGTGCAAAAATGTTGAGAAGTTAAAAATGTTCTTGCATAAAAGACAAATGTCCGAAAAACACAAAATTTGTCTGTGTACAGTAAACTTTTTTTGCAAATTCTATTGACTTTGTAGAATTTTATCATATATAATCAGGATAGCAAAAATTCTTAAGATTTTCCAAAGAATTTTTCATGGATTTCTAAAGATGAGAGTATAAGGGGAGGGTCTTTATGCTGCAGGCATTTGACATTATTGGACCGGTCATGATTGGACCATCTAGTTCCCATACTGCCGGAGCGGTACGCATCGGAAAGTATGCACGATCTATTTTAGGGACAGAACCGGTAAAAGCACATATCCGTTTCAGCGGTTCCTTTGCCAAAACATATAAAGGGCATGGAACAGATAAGGCGGTGATTGCAGGAATTCTTGGAATGGATACGGATGATTCTCGTATTCGGACCAGTATGGAAATTGCGAAACAAAAAGGTTTGGATTTTGAATTTCAGGAAGAAGATATTGATGGTGCGCATCCCAATACTGCAGAAATTACACTGACAGATGCAAATGGGAAAACAGCACAGGTGCAGGGAGCATCCATTGGCGGTGGCAATATCATCATCAATAAAATCAACGGAACGGAAGTTTCCATCTCTGGTAAATCGGATACTTTGGTCATTCCTCATCAGGACGTGCCAGGTATGATTGCGGTGGTAACCAATATTTTGGCAGAACATGATGTGAATATTCATGGGTTTTCTCTGTGCAGAGACCACAAAGGCGGTACTGCGGTAATGACAATTGAGATTGACGGTGATATTGATGAATCACTGAATGATGCGATTTTGGCAAATCCTCATATTTATGCATCTACAATATTGAAAGCAATTTGATGGAGAGAGGTGACAATGATGTTCAAATATGATTCTTTAGCGGATTTGGTTGCAGCAGCGACGGAAGCCAATGAGCCTCTTTCTAAAATTGTATTGAGAGAACAGGCAGAAGTGGCAGAAACGACCGAAGAAGCGTTATATGAAACCATGAAGCACTCTTTGGATGTGATGCGTGTTTCCGTACAGGAAGGTCTGGATCCAGACAAACGTTCTGCAAGTGGACTGACTGGCGGAGATGCATTCAAAATGATGCAGGCAGTACAGGAAGGAAGAAACATCTGCGGTGAAATTTTCGGCAATGCATTGACAAAAGCACTGGCGGTTTCTCAGACCAATGCTTGCATGGGACGGATTGTAGCTGCACCTACAGCAGGCAGCTGTGGTATTTTGCCCTCTGCAATACTGACAATTGCAGAAAGCAGAAATATTTCTGATCATGATTTGGTAATGGCGCTGTTTACAGCTTCTGCAGTGGGTATGGTAATTGCAAACAATGCAAGCATTGCAGGTGCAGAAGGCGGTTGCCAGGCAGAATGCGGCGCGGCAAGTGCAATGGCAGCTGCGGCGATTGTAGAATTATGCGGCGGGACTCCTGCGATGTCCGAACATGCTTGCGCAATTGCATTGAAAAATATTCTGGGATTGGTATGCGACCCTGTTGCAGGGCTGGTGGAAATTCCCTGTATCAAGAGAAATGCTGCCGGCGTGGGAAATGCATTGGTCGCTGCAGAATTGGCGTTGGCTGGTATTGAAAGCGCAATTCCTGCAGATGAAGTGATCATTGCAATGAAAAAGATCGGTGATGCTATGTCTGCAACACTGAAAGAAACCGCAGAAGGCGGTCTTGCAGTAACGCCTACCGGTAAAAAACTATGTGAAAAAGTATTTGGCTGCTGTCAATAATTGAGAGCGAAAAATACTTTCTCAATATTCATTCATTTCGTACAACCAATATGATTATGGAATAATGGAATATATTGTAAATAGGAGATCATCATCATGAACATTCTGAGAAAATGGAATAGCATTAGTTTGGTAAAGCGTATTCTTTGCGGTTTGGTTATTGGTGCGATTCTGGGGCTGGCTGTTCCGCAGGCAACCGGAATTGGCATCTTGGGTACATTGTTTGTAAACGCTCTGAGAGCGATTGCACCTGTACTGGTATTTTTCCTGGTTATTGCTGCTTTGGCTTGCGGTAACGAAGGCGGCGGCAGAACCATGGGACGTGTGGTTATTCTGTACTTGGTTGGTACTTTTTCCGCAGCGGTTGTTGCGGTAATCGCATGTTCCTTTATCCATATAACACTGCCTTTGGGTACTGCAGCGGCAGCGGAGGGATATGAATCCTCCGGTGGTTTGGTGGATATTTTTACAAACTTGCTGACCAGCATCGTAGCAAATCCCTTTGGAGCAATTGTAGATGCAAACTACTTGGGTATTTTGGCTTGGGCGGTTATTTTCGGTCTGGCGCTGAAAAGATTGGCTAGTGAAACCACCAAAAAAGCACTGTTTGATTTCTCTGAAGCAGTATCTCAGGGCGTAAAATGGGTTATCAACTGCGCACCTTTCGGTATTTTGGGTCTGGTATTCACAACTGTTTCCGAAAATGGTCTGGAAATCTTCATCGACTACGGCAGACTGTTGGCAATCCTGCTGGGCTGCATGGCATTTGTTGCGCTGGTTCTGAATCCCATTATTGTATTCACACAGATCAGACAGAACCCATACCGCCTGGTATTCAAATGCCTGAGAGAATCTTTCATCACAGCATTCTTCACCAGAAGCTCTGCTGCAAACATCCCGGTAAACCTGGCATTGTGTAAATCCTTGGGGCTGGATGAAGATAACTACTCTATCTCTATCCCTCTGGGTGCTACTGTAAACATGGCTGGTGCGGCAATTACCATCACCGTTATGACGATTGCATGCGTAAATACACTGGGTATGGAAATCCCTCTGGCGATGAAAGTTCTGCTCAGCTTTGTAGCGGCAATTTCCGCATGTGGTGCTTCCGGTGTTGCCGGTGGTTCCCTGCTGCTGATTCCTGTTGCTTGCTCTCTGTTCGGTATTTCTAATGATATTGCGATGCAGGTTGTAGGTATCGGTTTCATTATCGGTGTTATTCAGGACTCCTGCGAGACAGGTCTGAACTCTTCCACAGACGCACTGTTTACAGCGGCTGCGGAATTCCACGATTGGAAAAAAGAAGGCAGAAAACTGCCCATCTGATTTTTATATAGTTATACTTAAAAATATACGGTTGTACGAAGCGCCCTGCCGGCAAATGTCGGCAGGGTTTCATTTTTTTCTTCATTTTGCTGACGTACCTTGTTTTTTTTCATAGAATTCATTATAATGAAACAGAATAAATCAGTGATGCGGTTTTGATGAGAAAGGAAGGAAGGCATATGATCCTGCTGATTGCAAAAAACACGATCAAAGAGGCATGCATTCAGAATTTTTTGGAAATTGCGGCAAAGTTGGCAGCGGAAACACAAAAAGAGCCGGGATGCCTGCAATATGAGTTGATTGCGGATCAAATGGAATCGACAGTCTATTATTTTATTGAGAAGTATCAGGATGAAGCTGCATTGGAGGCGCATCGGGCATCGGCGCATTTTCAGACATATGTACCGCAGTTAGGAGAACTGCGTACAAAACCGTCAGAAATTATCACTGGTCAAGTGGTTTCGCTGTAATATCAGAGTAGAAGAGAATAGGGGAGAATATATGAAGCAGCCGACATTATTCAGAAAACGATATATGCCTATGGAAGTGGTAGAACTGAAAGATGACGTTCTGCTGTTTCAAGATGAGGAAAAAATGATCACAAAATGGCAAGTATTTCGTCCAAAAGCAAATTTTAGCCATGGAGTGTCCTGTTATTATTTGCAAGAGGGATATAAAGTCAGTAAATTCTTGAATGATGCTGATGAATTGGTGTATTATTATTGCGATATTGTTGATATAGAATATGATCCGATAAAAAATAGCTATCTATTTACAGATCTGTTAGCGGATGTGATTGTATATCCAGATGGCTTTGTCAAAGTGGTGGATTTGGCGGAGTTGGCTGACGCACTGGAAGAGCATATCATCACTGCAGAAACTCTGCAGACGGCACTACGTCGGTTAGAGGCATTGTTGGAAGTAATCTATGATGGCAAGTTTATGGAATTGACAAAAAATTTGGAAATCGAGGCATAATATATGGCGGAAAATGTTCATAAAGGGCATCGAGAACGGATGCGACAGCGGTTCTTATTGGAAGGCGCAGAGGGATTTGCAGATCATGAGTTGTTGGAAATGCTGCTGTTTTATGCAGTACCTCGTGGAGATGTCAATCCTTTGGCACATAAAATTTTAGCAGAATATGGGTCGTTGTCTATGCTTCTGGAATCGGATGTGGCGGATATTTCCCGTCGATGCGGCATAAAGGAAAGTACGGCACTGCTGATTTGTTTGCCGTCTGCATTTTTAAGGCGCATGCAGAAAGAAAAATGGAAAGATAAGACGGAATTGGATACGGTATCCAAAGCTGGTGCATATGCTGTGTCTATATTATCTCATTATAATTATGAGAGGTTTTATATCCTTTGTTTGGACAGCAGAAAACGGCTGATCCATACTTGTATGATTTCAGAAGGAACGGTGGATGAATCTGTGGTTCATCCCAGATTGGTTGTGGAAGCTGCATTGAAATATCAAGCAACTTCTGTCATTCTGATGCACAATCATCCCGGAGGTACGTGGATGCCGTCCTTTTCTGACGTGTCTCTGACAACAAAAATGGTGAAAATTCTGCATGAGATTGGAATAGAAGTCGCAGACCATATTATTGTGGCAGAAAACCAATATTACAGTTTTTTGGAGCATGGATATTTGAAAGAAGGATAAAGAGGAGGAATAAGCATGAAAAAGTTATATCGTTCGAAAACAGATGTAAAAATTTCTGGTGTTTGTGGTGGGATTGCAGAATATTTTCATATTGATGCAACGTTGATTCGGTTGCTTTGGGTTCTTGTATCGTTGTTTACCGGCGTATTTATCGGTTTGTTGGTATATGTGGTTTGTGTGTTTGTGATTCCAGTGGACAGCGGGTATGTTGACGCGGAATTTCACGAAAAGAATTGAGATAGATCGTAAGAAAGAGAGGAATGTAGGGTGGAAGAACGGAAAAGAATATTTAGTGGTATGCAGCCGTCCGGCATGATTACGCTGGGAAATTATTTGGGTGCATTGAAAAATTGGACAAATTTGCAGGATGAGTATGATTGTTTGTATTGTATTGTGGATATGCATGCAATTACGGTACGTCAGGACCCAGTAAAGCTACGGAAGCAATGTAAAGACTTGCTGACACAGTATTTGGCAGTTGGGATTCATCCGGAAAAAAATATTATCTATTATCAATCCCATGTATCTCAGCATGCTGAATTGTCTTGGATTTTGAATTGCTACACATATATGGGTGAATTAAACCGTATGACGCAGTTTAAGGATAAGGCGGCAAAGCATTCAGATAATATCAATGCAGGGTTGTACACATATCCTGTTTTGATGGCAGCGGATATATTGTTGTATCAGACGGATTTGGTTCCGGTTGGAGAGGATCAACGGCAGCATTTGGAAATTACCAGAGATATAGCCGGTAGATTTAATGCATTGTATGGTGATACCTTTAAGATTCCCGAAGCATATATTGGAAAAGTAGGTGCAAGGGTAATGGCATTGCAGGATCCGAGCAAAAAAATGTCCAAATCCGATGAAAATCAAAACAACACCATTGCATTGATGGATGATCCTGCTGTAATTATGAATAAGGTAAAACGTGCAGTTACCGATTCGGAGAATGAAGTTCGGTATGGAGAAGACAAGCCAGGTATTTCCAATTTGTTGAATATTTACTGTGCTTGCACTGGAAAAACCATTGCGGAAGCAGAGAAAGAATTTTCCGCAACGGGATATGGTGCATTCAAAACGGCGGTAGGCGAAGCGGTCGTTGCAGAATTGGAGCCGGTTCAGAAGAAAATCAAAGAATTGGAACAAAATAAAGATTACTTGAATGAAGTCATTCGAAACGGGGCAGAACGCGCAGGAAATCTGGCGGCAAAAACATTAACAAAAGTACAGAAAAAAATTGGTTTTCCGCCGGCAATTCGCTGAAAAAAGAAAACAGAAACAGACAGAGAGAATTTTGCAAGAGCAGAATATCTCTCTGTTTTTTCGTGCTTCAAAATGATAAAAAGTTTGGAAAGTGTGCCAAAAAGTAAATGGCGAATCGGCAAAGAAGAATCCCCAGTCTGTATTTTCAGAAAGGAGTTTTGATCAAAGAAATGAGCAGAATATTTTTCCGGAAGTTTCCTGAGCGATTCATTGCTTTTTTTACAAAATTCTCTTATACTAAAATGTAAATGATAAGACAGGGGTGTGAACATGAATCAAAAAACCAACGAAACGAAACATTTGTTGGCAGAGAGTTTGAAAAGACGGATGACGCATTATCCTTTCGATCGGATCACTATTAAAGATATTACCGATGAGGCTGGATTTATCCGTGCAACCTTTTATAATCATTTTAAGGATAAATATGATTTGGTGGAATGGATTTTCCGAGAGGAAATTATTGCTCCGGGAGAATATTATTTTCAGAAGGGAGAATATCGGGAAGGAATACGACTAATGTTGTCTAATATAGAGCGCGATAAAGCATTTTATCTGAAGGCAGTAAAAATTGAAGGGCAAAATTCGTTTGAACAAATGGTATTTCGTGCATTTTTTGCTTTGATTGGTGAGATTTTGCGGGAAAATCCTCCACAAATGGAAGGAGCACCGCATTTGTTCCAACCAGAAATTTTGGCGGAATATTATGCGACGGCGGAAACCTTTCTGCTGATGAAATGGCTGCGTGATGGCATGTCGTTTCGAGCAGAAGAAGTGGAAAAAGCGCATTGGTTCTTGATTTCGGTTTCCTTGGAGGATATCAGAAAAGAAATTTCAGCATCCGAAAAAGAATAATGCATCGACAGAGGTATAAATGAATTTGTGGGTCGGCGTTTGATCGGAAATCCGAGAGAAAAAGATGTATGATAAGAATGGCTGTGAAGCATATGATATACGCATGAAAGGTGTTGTGTTCGGCAATAAATATGACAGAAAAAACCTCCAATACACAAAAAATGTGCAAGGGAGGTTTTTGTAAGTAAAACTGGCATTGGCTTTCTTTATTGATGTTTGTAACCGGTATAGCATACCATAAACATGCAGAATATCGTTGCCCATGCCCAAAAACGATGTTTTTTCATAAAAAAACTCCTTTCGTATAATTACCTATAACTAACTATAGTGTACGCTGAGAGAAAGAGATTGTCAATGTGCAAATCTTTAGAAAAAAGTAAGATGGTGTTTCTTGACAAGGAAGGGGAATCTGGTATGATGAGAGCAAGAATATGAATGAAAGTGAGGCGTTTGGGTATGTTAATGACAACGACAGAATTGGTTTCCGGCAGAGAATATGAAGTACTGGGTTTGGTGAAAGGCGCAACGATTCAGACAAAAAATATCGGTAAAGATATTGGAGCAGGATTAAAATCCGTCATTGGCGGGGAGTTGAAAGGATATACAGAAATGATGGAAACTGCGCGAGATTTGGCAATGCAGCGTATGGAAGCAGAAGCCAAAAATCTCGGGGCAGACGCCATTGTGTGTGTGCGGTTTTCTACCAGTGCTGTGATGACAGGAGCTGCAGAGGTCATGGCGTTTGGAACTGCGGTAAAATGGAAATAAAGAGCGGGAAACCGCTTTTTTTCATGCAGCAAAGAAAGGCAGGTGTATCAGTAGGATATGATGGTTTATTTTTGTATGGAGTCCGGAGGCTGCATTGAGACCAAACAGCAGCCCCAGAAAGAACAGTGTGCCTATCTGACCGTTTGCTCCTATGAAGAGATGGAGGAATATGCTGCACAGATGGAAATTTCCTATGGATTACTGGAACAAGCGCGTCGGTTTGGTTTTGCAAAGTATGACAGTTTTGAAAATTTTGACTGCATTAGTTTGGAAATGCAGGATTTTCAGAATGTGCTAATCAGCCATGGCAGTGTCATTATTTATTTGGAAAAAGAGCGGGCATGTTTTTTTACGTCGCAAGAAGAGCAGGTATGTCAAATTTTACGGGCATGTGCAGAAAGTTTGGGAGAAAAAGTTTCGTTACAACGAATGGTATATTTGTTTTTAGAAGCGCAAACCAAAGAAGATGAAATTGCTTTTGACCAAATTGAAAAAGAAATTTTAGGATTGGAACAGGCTCTGATTACGTCGCAGAAGAAAAATTTTGTGGCGGAAATCATTGGATTGCGGAAACGATTGATGCTGATGAAACGATATTATGAGCAGTATTTGAATTTGTTGGACATCATTATAGAAAATGAGAATAATATATTTGATGGTAAAACGCTGCGTTCTTTTAAAATGCTTTCCAGACGCACAGAACGCAGCTATCAGAATATTTTGAATTTAAGGGAATCGGTTACACAGGTAAGAGAGTCTTATGAAGCGGAAGTAGATATCAGTTTGAATACAACGATGAAAGTATTTACAGTGGTAACGACGATTTTTTTGCCATTGACTTTGATTGTCGGTTGGTATGGAATGAATTTTGCCATACCAGAATATCATTGGAAACATGGGTATGCCATGGTGATTTTGCTATCTATTCTTTGTGTTTTGGCGTGTATCGCATTTTTCAAAAAACGCAAATGGTTTTAGTCAGATGAAAAGAGAACAATAAAAATGAAAAAAGGTATTGACACAATCATTTTGTGTGTTATAATCAAAAACAGAAACGATGAAGAGGACAGTAGTCCTTTTGGGACGGTCAGAGAGGGATATCGAAGCGAATGCTGAGGCTGGAAGTATCCTGCGTCCGAAAAGTGTATGAAAACCACCTCTGAGTGGCCCCAATCCGGCACGGTGACTCCGTTATCGTCAAAATTGAGTGGTTTTACGAAACAAGAAGGGTGGAACCGCGGGAGATTATGACTCTCGTCCCTTTTCCGAAATGGAAAGTGGACGGGATTTTTTTATGGAAAAACTGCACTTTCCAAGCAAAATTTAACGCAAAAGGAGAGAGAACACCATGAAAATCACATTGAAAGACGGGATCGTCAAAGAATTTGATCAGGCAGTATCCGTACTGGATATTGCAAAGTCCATCAGCGAAGGTTTGGCAAGAAATGCCTGCGCAGGCATTGTGGACGGTGAAGTTCAGGATTTGCGCTATGTAGTAAATCAAGATGCAACAGTAAGTATCTGTACCTTTGAAGAAGAAGCCGGTAAAATGGCGTTTCGCCATACGACTTCTCATATTTTGGCACAGGCGGTTAAAAGACTGTATCCGGAAGTGAAATTGGCTATAGGTCCTGCCATTGCGGATGGATTCTACTATGATTTTGACAAGGAAAAAGCGTTTACACCGGAAGAGCTGGAAGCGATTGAAGCAGAAATGAAGAAAATCGTCAAAGAGGACCTGCCGATTGAACGTTTTGAATTGCCTAGAGAAGAAGCAATCCAATATATGAAAGAAAGAGAGGAACCGTATAAGGTGGAACTGATTCAGGATTTGCCGGAAGATGCGATCATCTCTTTTTATAAACAAGGTGATTTCACAGATTTGTGTGCAGGACCCCATTTGATGAGTACAAAATATGTCAAAGCCATCAAATTGACTTCTGTGGCAGGGGCATATTGGAGAGGCAGCGAAAAGAATAAAATGCTGTCCCGCATTTATGGTACAGCATATCCGAAGGCTGCGGATTTGGATGCATATCTGACTATGATGGAAGAAGCGAAGAAACGTGACCACAGGAAATTGGGAAAAGAATTGAAGTTATTCGCGATGATGGATGAAGGTCCGGGATTCCCGTTCTTCCTGCCGAACGGTATGGTATTGAAAAATACGTTGTTGGAATACTGGAGAGAAATTCATAAAAAAGCAGGTTATGTAGAGGTTTCCACACCCATTATTTTGAATCGTGATTTGTGGTACAGAAGCGGACACTGGGAACACTATAAAGACAATATGTATACGACTGTGATTGATGATGAGGATTATGCCATCAAACCGATGAACTGTCCCGGTGGAATGTTGATCTTCAAACAGGATATGCATTCGTACCGTGATTTGCCGCTGCGGATGGCGGAAATCGGTTTGGTACACAGACATGAAAAATCTGGTGCGTTGCACGGGCTGATGCGTGTACGTTGTTTCAACCAGGATGATGCGCATATCTTTATGACAGAGGAACAGATCAAAGATGAGATCAGCGGCGTTATCCGTTTGATTGACAGCGTATATAGCCTGTTTGGATTTAAATATCACATTGAATTGTCTACCAGACCGGAAGACAGTATGGGTACGGATGAAGAATGGGAAGTTGCAACCAATGGTTTGCGCGATGCACTGGAAGAAAATGGCATTCAATATACGGTAAATGAAGGCGATGGCGCATTCTATGGTCCGAAAATTGATTTCCATTTGGAAGATTCTCTGGGCAGAACATGGCAGTGTGGTACCATTCAGTTGGATATGCAGATGCCGGAACGATTTGAATTGGAATACGTAGCGGCAGATGGCAGCAAAAAACGCCCGATTATGATTCACCGCGTATGCTTCGGTTCCATTGAACGCTTTATCGGAATTTTGATTGAACATTTCGCAGGTCAGTTCCCGACATGGTTGGCGCCAGTACAGGTGAAAGTACTGCCGATTTCTGAGAAATTTGCGGATTATGCAAAACAGATTGCGGATCGTCTGGATGCGGAAGGCATTCGTGTGGAAGTGGATGACAGAGCAGAAAAAATCGGATATAAAATCAGAGAGGCAAGAAATGAAAGAGTGCCTTATATGCTGATTGTAGGGGAAAAGGATTTGGAAGCAAACAAAGTTTCCCTGCGTTCCAGAAAGAACGGAGAAGAAGGTCAGCAGGATTTGGCAGATGTGATCGCAAGACTGAAAGAAGAAATTCAAACAAGAGCTTTGGATTGATTTGCAAATATCAGATCACAAACAGCACAGTGCAAATACACTGTGCTGTTTTCATCGTTGCTTTATTTTCATTCAAAACAGTCATCGACATACGGTTTTCAGACTTTGTGTAGAGGGATGAGATTTATAATGAGAAGAAAAGATAAAACAACGGATTATTTTTGAAGAAAAAGGTTGACGGCATTGTCAAAGAATGCTATAATACCCTAGGTAATCAAGAAGAAGTTCCGCTTCTCACCTTATGGCAAGGGCTGATAAGGTTAATACAGGATAAGAAACAGAGGTTGCTCTGTTTTTCTGTGTGCGGCGGAGTTTTTTCGGCGCATTTTTTTGTGCGGTCATAGGGACGCGTACAGGAAACTGTTTCTAAAAAATTTGGGAGGTGCTTGACTATTACTGACTTAATGATTAACGAACAAATTCGGGACAAAGAGATCAGACTGATTGATGAGAATGGTGAACAGCTTGGAATTATGTCTTCCAGAGACGCCCAAAAAATCGCGGATGAGAAAAAGCTGGATCTGGTAAAAATTGCACCAACAGCGAAACCGCCTGTTTGTCGTATTATGGACTATGGCAAATATAAATTTGACCAGGCGAAAAAAGAAAAAGAAGCGAGAAAGAAGCAAAAAACAGTGGACGTAAAGGAATTACGGTTGTCCCCCAGTATCGATACCCATGATGTTCAAGTAAAGGTCAAGAAGGCCAATGAATTTTTGAAAAACGGGGATAAGGTAAAAGTAAGTATACGTTTCAGAGGGCGTGAAATCGGTCATTCCAAAGCAGGTATGTTAATTTTGGAAAACTTTGCAAAAGAAACATCGGAGTTTGGTATGATTGACAAAGAACCCAAGATGGAAGGGAAAAGCCTTGTGATGTTCCTGGCTCCCAAGAACTGATACGCATGGAAAGAAGAAAAACAATATGGTTTTTAGGAGGAATACAAAATGCCTAAGGTAAAAACAAAAAAAGCAGCAGCAAAGAGATTTAAAATTACCGGTACTGGTCAGCTGAAAAGACAAAAATCCAATACACAGCACATTCTTGGCAAGAAGTCCAGAAAGAGAAAAAGAAACTTGAGACATGCAACAACCGTAGACAAAACAGTATTGAACAGCATCAAAAAGACACTGTTACCGTACGCATAATTTCGAGTATATTTTTTAGGAGGACTTTATCATGGCAAGAGTAAAAGGCGCGTTAAACGCGAGAAAAAAACATAAAAAGATTCTGAAACTGGCAAGAGGCTATCGTGGCGCAAGAAGCAAACAGTACAGAGTGGCAAAGCAGTCTGTCATGAAAGCGATGGCATTTGCGTTTGCTGGCAGAAAACAGACTAAGAGAGACTACAGAAGTCTGTGGATTACAAGAATCAATGCAGCAGCAAGAATGAATGATATTTCTTACAGCAAACTGATGCATGGTCTGAAACTGGCTGATGTGAACATCAACAGAAAGATGCTGGCTGAATTAGCAGTGTCCGATCCGGCTGCGTTTACAACACTGGTGAATACAGCGAAAGCAAAATTGAGCTGATTTTTCACAGTAAATAAAAAGACCTTCTGATAAGAAGGTCTTTTTATTTACAATTCAGAAAGAACAGAAGATACCGAAAAGAAACACTGCAAACAAAGATACAAAAGAAGACAAGCGGGGAGGGAAAAGGTGTGGAAACGATTTTAGTCAAAGCGGTCGGTTTTCTTTGTATGATTTTATGCGGTTTTATATTAAAAAAGATTGGTGTATTTGCGGAAGACGATGCGAATACTGTTGCAAAGATCGTACTGAAAATCACGCTGCCGATGTCCATTGTACATAACTTTGCATCCTTGACATTGACGACATCGCACTTGATTCCGATCGGATTAGGATTTGCAACCAGCTTTGTTGTCATAGGATTCGTTCTGGTGTGGAGCAGAAAACAAGAACCGGCAAAAAGAGCTTTTTTATTGATTAACTGTGCTGGATATAATCTAGGATTGTGTGTTTTGCCATATTTGCAGAGTTTTTTCGACGCGGAAGCGGTAACGATTATCTGTATGTTTGATGTGAGCAACGCGATTATGTGTTTTGGTGGAACATTTGCGATCGCGATGGCGGTAGTTGGTGGAAAAGCGTTCATGAATAAAAAAGAAATCGGGAAGATTCTGTTTTCTTCAGTACCATTTGTGACGTATTTGGTGATGATTCTGATGTCTGCGCTGCGCCTGCGTTTTCCAGAACCAGTATATTCCATCGCTGGTATGGTCGGAGAAGCCAATCCGTTTTTGGCGATGTTTTTGATTGGTTTGCTGTTTGAGCCCCAAATCCAAAAAAGCGAACTGCGGGATATGCTAGAGGTTATTGTCATCCGCCTATCTACTGGTGTTCTGTTTGCTTTGTTGATTTATTATTGTCTGCCTTTACCGCTGATGTATCGGCAAGTGTTAGTATTGGTGGTGTTTGGACCAATTTTAAGTATTGCGCCGATTTATACAGAACGCTGCGGATATCGACGTTCGGTTGCTGCAGTACTGAATTCATTTATGTTGCCGTTTAGTTTGGTAGTTATTACAATACTAATGATTCTGATGGGCATTTAAGCAGATGGAAAGAAATTCGACAGACCGGAAGATATTGAAAAAAAAAGCAAAGCGACAACGTATGCGATTATTTTTTGGGAAAGGATGCTCATTCTGTGAAACAGGAGAATCTACCAGCAAAACTGGGACAGAAATGAAGCAGGAGATGATTTAAGCATAAAATGAGACTGTCTGGAGCAAGGGATTCAGAAAAGAGAAGAAAGTTTCTGAAAAGCTGGCGCAGATAGTCTTTTCTGTTTTGGAGGGATAGAAAGGCAGATTTTGTCGTTGTACGACAGAGGAAGGCGAGAGGGTTTTGCAAAAAAAGAAAAAGAAATACCGGGCAAAAGCAGGTTTTGGAGAAGGGTACGCGTCAATACCTGGATATGAAGGCGATGGGATTGCAAGAAGGGCAGTGCATATCCAATAAGCAAAAAGAATGGAGTGTATCAGCGAAGAAAAGAGGAATAGAAATAAAACGAATACGTTGGAATCAGACAATCGGAGGTAAGCAAAAAAAAGAAGGTGACAGAGGGTTCGTTCGAGCATGTGAGACACTTTTGCTACGAGGTTGTAGTGGTAGCAAAAGCAGAAAAAGGAGGCTCTCTTTTTATAAATCGTGGGGAAGCTATTGCAGTTCCAGTTTTCTTTGGTTACAATGAAAAAAAAGGCACCATTGACTGTGTGATGGATGGACAAGAAAAAGCAGCTGATAGATGCTGTTTTCGCATAAAACGGGAGTGTCTATTTGGAGCAATTGGGGGACATCGGTGGTATGGCAGTTCAACGGTGCTGGAGGAGATAGAGACAACACGATGTTTCATTTTTTGGCAGAATCGGAATGTCTGCTGCTTTTTGCAATGTTTGTCAACCATTTTTTCTATTCGTTGGAAGAATCCGGTCACGGGGAGGGTTGATTATACAAGAAAAGAGGAAAAAAGCGGCGGTGCACGATTCCAGAATGAGATGGAAAGGAAGTTTGCGATGATGAAAAAGCGAATGACACTCTTTTTTGTATTGCTCTGGTGTGTTAGTTTGTGCACGCCAGCTTTTGCATTAGATACGGCTATGGAAGAAGAACCAGTACCTGTATTTTTGCGTTTACAGGATGGTCAAGGGAAGGAATATGTATTTGATCCACAGCCTCATGCGCTGTGGTTGGGGCATTATGACAGGACGGAGGGGGTTCTTACTTTGGAGGACATCGCCTCTTGTATGCCTTCTTCTGTAGAGACAGAAATCACCGTGAGCAATCAGAGTGACGCGGAAGGCTGCTATTTGATCGTACATTCGGCAGTGTATTCGCCTCTGACAAAGGCTGCTGCAGGATGGTATGTAAAGGATGCGCGCAGTGATAACTTGACCGTTGTGGACGGTGATACAGTTTATATGGGTGGTCCGCGCTGGAGCGAAGATTACCTGTGTGCCGGTGGGATATGGAGATCCGCCATGGAAGACGCTCAAGGGGATGTGTTGCGCATTGATGCGGGTGAAAGTATTACGTTCCGCCTGCCGGACGATGCGGAAGCGGAGGATTTCTGCCGTCTGTATGTGGATGTTTTCACACCTTTGGCATCCGGGGAGGAACAGATGTCTCGGCTCTGTTATGATTTGCTGCTGAACCAGCGCGGGGCTGACGCGGAAGCAGCTACAGATATTTCTGCCCGGACGTTTGGAAACTGGACAGAGATGCCGGTCAATGCCTGCTGTCCGTACCACAGCTTTGGTGGTAGAGCGGAGCAGTGCCGGTGGTATCGGCAATACGGCAGCGTTCGGTCGGGACATCACTGGGACCACTGCACAGAGGCGATGGACGAACAGCGATATGGACACCACAAGGCATATGGATACAGTATGTGGTGTTTATGATGTATTGCCTGTTGAAGACAGAGGATAGATCGCTATAGGAAGAGAAAACTGGGATAACTGCCTATCCGTTGTGGATGGAATCTGTGCCTATGGACAAAAGAAAAAATACGATATTGTTATATGGCGTAGCCTCAAATAAGCCGTTCTGCTTTTTTGTAAAAGCGGGGCGGCTTGTTTTGCAAGCAGAAGAGAGGGGGAGATGGGAAAGGAGCAGGATGCATGGCCATCCTTGATTGCCAACGAACCGCTTCATACAGTTTGGTTTTTCTGCAGGTTTTGGTTTCTAAGAGATTCAAAGGGCGTACAGAAATACTGCAGAAGGCTGTCAAATCGGACGATCAAGAGAGGAAATGTTTCGGTGATATTGGCATGGATGACAAAATATCTCCAGGATACTTGAAAAAAGAACAAAATCAGGATATTGTATATGAAGGAATCATGAAAAAAGCACTGTAGAATCTGGAGATAGAATCAATGATTTTATGCTTTGAAGAGGCATCCGTTGTGACAAAATATCCCAATATAATATACAAAATATTTTTTTTGTTATAAAATGTTTTTGGTAAATTACGATAGAAGGAAAAGAGGATGAACTGTGAATGAGGTTTTGCGCCAAGAGAAAAAATTTTTAATTTCTTTGGATACATATTATCAACTGAGTCATCGGGTTGGGCAAGTGATTGCAGAAGATTCGCATAATCATGGAGATGGATATGCCATTCGTTCTTTATATTTTGACAGTTTGGATGATCGGGACTATCACGAGAAAATGAATGGGCTAGAATTAAGGAGAAAAATTCGTTTGCGAAATTATGGTGCGGATTCCTCGTTTGCCATGTTGGAGATGAAGCAAAAACAAGGAATGATGCAGAAAAAACGATCGCTTCGTATGAGCAAAGAAGATGCGCAGGCATTGATTCAACGGGATTACAGCGTGTTGCTGCATTATGAAGAGCCGTTTGCAGCAGAGTGTTATTGGATGATGCATCAGTACTGTTATTTGCCAAAAGCGGTAATTGAATATAAGAGAAGGGCGTTTATTGTAAAGGAAAATTCTACCAGAATAACATTTGACCATCATATTGTGGGAACAGAAAGTAATTTTGATATTTTTTCCGGAGGGCTTTTGCAAAATCCGTTGCTGAATGTGCATTTGGTTGTGATGGAAGTGAAGTTCAATGGGTTTTTACTGGGATATGTAAAAGATATTCTACGAAATGCAGGTACTGGAGAACTGGCAGTTAGTAAGTACTGTCTAGGGCGGGCAGTGAGTATGCATTATCGTTTTTAAGAATGAGATAGGAGTTTTGACAATGAGGGAGTATTTATATCAAATATTGGACGGAAGCGGCACTCTAACGACAGAAGATGTGATCATTCGTATTTTAGCTGCGACGGTTTTTGGCGTGATGGTATACATATCCTACTGGTATACCCATGCAGGAACAACATATAGTAAGAAATTTAATATTTCACTTTTAACATTGACGATTTTGACTGGAGTGGTAATGACAGTCATTGGTAATAATGTTGCACTTTCTTTGGGTATGGTAGGTGCGCTTTCCATCGTTCGGTTCCGAACGGCAGTAAAAGATACCCGAGATACGGCGTATATTTTTTGGGCAATTGTGATTGGCATTTGCTGCGGTGTTGGAGATTACCGGGTTGCAGGAATTGGTTCTGGTATTGTATTTTTAGTGTTGTTGTTGTTTGGGCGTGTAAGCAATGAGAATAGAATGCTGTTGATCATTCGGGCGGCAAAAGAAAAAGAATTGAATTTAGAAAGCGTGGTTTCACAATATTATCAGCAGAAAGCAGTTTTGAAGGTGAAAAATACAACAGCGACTCATATTGAATTGATTTATGAACTGACAAGAAAAGTATATATGGAAGGATATAAGAACGAAAAAGATATCACGGAACATCTGTATCATTTAGGAAACGTAGAATATGTGAATGTGGTGGCACAGAGTGATGAAATCAGTGGGTGAGCAATGTGAGGACGGGAAAACGATTATATATCGGATTGACAGCTTGTGTTGTGGCGGTTGCATTTGTGTTTCACTATGTGGACGGCGGTGAAGATACGGCAAGGTATCATCAGCATCTGGAGCAGCCGGGAGAGGAAGAACTGGGGGAAAAACCGCAATCGGATGGATTAGTAACTCACTTGCCGATTGTAGAAATTGATACGACAAAAGATGGCGTCTATCAAATGATTCCAGGAAAAGCAATTTTAGATGAACAGATGAATACTGTAATTGGAGAAGAAACCGGAGAACATGGAGAAACGGAGATTACCGCACGGCTGAAAACGATAGAAAAAGTGGGACAGTGGCATGATTCACAAGCAAATGCAGATAAGGAAAGTGATATTTTGATACATATCCGCGGGAATTCGTCTAGGGCGTTTGATAAGTCCAATTATCGCATTAAACTGACAGAAGATGGAAATCCCTTGGTGAGTAAAAAACTGTCCTTACTTGGTATGGAGGCATCCAGTGACTGGGTATTACACGGACCATTTTTGGATAAAACGCTGATGCGCAATTATATGTGGATGAATCTTTCTGCAGAAATTATGGGATATGCACCGAATGTCCGGTTCTGTGAATTGATTTTAGATGGAAACTATATGGGTGTGTATGTCATGATGGAAAGCATTGAAGTTTCAGAAGGACGCGTCAATTTGACGCGATATGAAGCGGGCGACCCAGTGATGAGCTATATGGTGCATATTGAACCAAAAGCAGAGCTACTGAAATCTGTGGAAACCTTTTCGTTTTACGCAAAGAAGCTGGAACCGGAAAGGCAGATTGAGATTGCCTATCCTGGGGTGTCATATCAAACGGAAGCGGTCAAGGAATATATTCAGGCAGATTTCAGCGAAATTGAACAAGCCATTTATTCTAATGAGGCAGGCAGTGATCCGGATTTTTATATAGAATATTTAGATGAATCTTCTTTCGTGGATTATTATATTCTTCAGGAATTTGTTGGGAACAACGATATTTTCCAGGCGTCTACTTATTTTTATAAGGACGTAAGAGGAAAGCTGCACATTGGACCGGTTTGGGATTATAACAATGTATTGGATAACTATACCACTGTGATGCCAGCAGATGAGTTTTTGGTTTCGCAAAGTGGATTTTACAGCCAATTGATGAAAAGCGAGCGTTTTGTCGATCGTGTGATAGCCAGATATCAACAGCTGCGAAAAGGAGTATTGTCTGAGGAACAATTACGTGCGTATATTTGGGACACAGAAGGATGGCTGGGCACTGCGGTTGAGCGCAATTATACGGTTTGGGGCTATACATGGGACTGGAGTCAGATTCCAATGTATGAAAGAAGAAGACCAGATGCAGGAAGTGATGAGACGTTTGCAGATGTCAATCCGGCTAGTTATCAGGAAGCCATAGAAGATATGATCAGTTATATGGTAAGAAGAGGAGATTGGTTGGATGCGCATATTGACAGTTTGAGGCAGTACTGTCAGACATCTAAAAATGCGGATACGGTATTGTACTAGTATGCAAAAGAAACAGAACGAGAGAAGGATTGGATGAAAAGGTTTTTAATTGTTGTATTGGCTATTGGAATATTGGCTTTAGCGGCGTTCTATGTGATATTTTGTTTTGGATTTTATATTGACTTTCATCCAGAAGCGCCAATTCGCACACAATTTACGACGGAATCCGGCGAAATTGTCAAGCGAGGCGATTTGGAAAGATTCCAAGTAAAAGGGGTGGAAGTGTCTGCCAGTATGCCGGGGCATGCGGCTTCTGAGTTTGAGGCAAAGCAAGAGGATTACTTAAGATGGTTTACAGAGATACAGGAATTGGGCGCAAACACGATTAAAGTTGCGGGGATTATGGATGACACCTTCTATGAGGCGTTTTATACGTTCAATGAAGGACGGGAACAACCGTTGTATTTGCTGCAGGGCATTCTGATTCAGGATGCTGTGAATTATGGAGCAGGGGATGCTTATGCAGCGAAGTATTTAGGAGCATTGTTGGAAGATGGAAAGCGTATGGTAGATGTAATTCATGGGAACCGACTGATTATGGGAAATGTGCCAGGAAGAGGCAGTGGTTGGTATACAAAAGATATTTCGCAATGGGTGCTTGGTTTTTTGGTGGGAGCGCAATGGAATGGAGATACGGTGGTTTATACAGACCATCAAAGCATTCATGACGGTACTTACATCGGAACGTATTTTGTGACAACAGAAGGTGCCAGCCCTTTTGAAGCGATGTTGGCGCAGGTGATGGATGAAATTACTGCATATGAAAGCGGAAAGTATAAAGAACAGCATCTGATTGGTTTTGCCAATGAACCGGCAACAGACCCTCTGGAATATCGGGATGATTATGGAGAATTGCTGGAAAAGTATGAAGGGGCTGGAAAAAGAGGAGTTACCTATGCAAGGCAGTTGGATAAAATCTGCCAGATAGATGCGGAACAGATACAGACAACCGAGAAGGTGGAGGCTGGGTATTTTGCCGCTTACAGCCTGTACGATTTTTGTGATGATTTTTCCCAATATCTTTCGGAAGCACAGCAGGAAAAGTCTGCTGGGATTTTAGAAAGCCTTCGAACAGACAGCAGCTATGACGGATATTTGGATTTTTTAGGAAAATATCATACAATGCCGATTCTCTGTATTGATTATGGATTTTCTACCGCCAGAGGTGTGGTATCAGAAGAAGGATTTCCTTTGTCGGAAAAAGAACAGGGAGAACGGATTGTGTCGATTTATCAAGATCTTTGTGATGCCGGATGGAGTGGAGCCATCATCAATGGTTGGCAGGATCGTTGGGAGCTGCGCAGTTGGAATACCGTATATGCACAGGATTTTACAAACAATGATATGTGGCATGATGTGCAGACAGAAGCACAAAGTTACGGTTTGATGGAATTTAATGCACAGCAACGTGTAATAGATGGAAAAACAGATGATTGGGAGGAAGAAGATATTGTGGATACCAATCAGGGCTTAACGGTTTCGGTATATGCGGATGCGGAAGGACTTGCGCTTTTGATCGAGGGACAGAAGGTATCCGAAGAACGCGCGTTATATCTTCCTATCGATACGACTCCCAAAAGCGGCAGCAAAACAGCCACGGCGTTTGGATTGCATTTTTCGCATCCGGCAGATTTCTTGATTTGCATAGATGGCAGAGAAAACAGTCGGATTCTGGTGCAGGAGAGGTATGAGTCTGTTCGGGCAAACTTTTGGTATGAAATCAGCGGAGAAAATCCGTATTTGTCTTTTCCGGACGCAGATTCGGAGATATTTATACCAATCTATATGGCGATGAAAAATACAACGATGGTGGATTATGTAGACCATGACAATATAGAGCAGAAATATCTTCCTGTATATGAGACGGGAAAATTACGGCATGGAAATCATGACCCGAGTGCGGAGCAATATGATTCCCTAGCGGATTTCTGCTATGGAGACCACTGTGTGGAAATGCGGATTCCATGGGCATTGCTCAATGTGGCAAATCCAGAAGTGCCACTGATTCATGACGACTATTATGAAAATTATGGTGTGGCATTTCTGCAGAATCGTACATTCAGAATTGGTGTATCAGAGGCTATGCCGGGGGAGATTCCGATGGAACCCTTTGTCTTGAAGCAGAAAGAACTGTCTTATCAAGAGCGTCGGAAACAATCTTTTGAGATGGTACAAGAAGCTTGGAGGTAAGAGATGCAGCAAAGTATTGTCAGTGCAATTGTTGTTTTCTATCTATTTGTCGGAGCTGCCTTGCTGATGTTTAACCTGTTTTATATGTTTGGAATGGAATGGAAAAGCCGAATGAGGAAAAGGCGGGTTTGTGCAGAACAGCAGGAGCAGGCAACTGTAATGGAAAACAGTAAGAAACAAAAAGAAAAAGCCTATCAAAAAAGGTTGTATCAAAAGTTAAGAACGGCGGAAGGGCTGTTGATTTTTGAACAGGCGTTGGAAGAAAATCAAAAACAGATGCCAAAAGATAAGGTCGTGCAGTATTTGCAAAATTGTCGGGCAGCGATCTATGATGCTGCGGAAACGTATCGAAAGCGTTCTGCAATGGAACGAGCATTGTTTGCCTATTTTGTTTCTACCTTGCCGCAGGAAACCATACCGGAGTATCGGCATCTTGGGCAACAGATGTTAATTTATTTGGAAGACGCGACTGTTTATTGCCGGGAAAATGTATTAAAAGCGTTGTGCAGTTTGGGGAATGCCGAAGCATTGGAACGGGCGCTTTGCTTGTTTCAAGAAAATGACTGGTATCACAGCCCGAAACTGCTTGCCGATGGAATGATAGGATTTTGCGGTGATCGAGTGGCTTTGGCAAAGAGACTGTGGAACAGAAAGTGGAATGAGAACATAAAAACGGCGCTCATACAGTTTATGAGTCAACTCCCAGACGACTTAACGGATTTGGTATTGCCGGAGCTTTCTTCTAAGTACCAGGAGATACGGTTTGCGGCAATTCGATATTTTGCGTATCATATCAGACAGGAAGTGGCTCCTCTGTTACGAGAAATTGTACAAAGAGAGGAAGATACCGCAGTTGCGGCGGCTTGGACATTGGGAAAGTATCCAGGAGAGGAAACCAAACAAACGTTGGTACAAGCCCTAAGAAGCCGAAATTGGTATGTGCGGCATAACGCGGCGGTTTCTTTGATTCAAATGCCTTTGAAGAAAAAGGAGATAAAGGCGTTATGCGCAAATGAAGATCAATACGCGAGAGAAATGTTTATTTATGTTCTGGAAAGCAGGGAAAAGAAAAAATGTTAAGGGTATTGGAATATGCGTTGGGATTTATTGATTTGTTCTTTTTGCTGTATTTGATGGTATATGCGACATATTTATTGTGCTCCATTGTAGTTGGTGCATGGAAGTTGTACTATTCCAATAAAATGCGGCAGATTAAAAATGAAATACGGCATGAATTCTATTTTCCGGTATCTATTCTGGTTCCCGCCTATAATGAAGAGGTTACGATTGTAGACAGCATAGAATCGTTGCTGAAACTGGATTACAAGCTCTATGAAATTGTCATTGTGGATGATGGTTCCAAAGATCATACGGCACAGGTATTGGTGGAGCATTTTCAAATGTCTCCAGTACAGCGTCCAATCAGAAAAAGTTTACAGTGTGAAAAAGAAAAAATTATTTATGCCGCAGACCATTGGAAAGTGCCCATCACACTGATTTGCAAAGAAAATGGAGGAAAGGGAGATGCATTAAATATGGGAATCAATGCATCCCGATATCCGTATTTTTTGTGTATTGATGCGGATTCTATGCTACAGCCGGATTCTCTGGAAAAAATCATTCAGCCTGTGATGGAAGAAGACCATGTTGTGGCAGTGGGTGGATTGGTGCGATCTTCGCAAAGCTTAAAAATGGAAAACGGGAAACGAACGGGATATCGGATGCCATGGAATTTGATTACCAGCATGCAGATATTGGAATATGATCGTTCGTTTTTGGCGGCACGGATTTTGCTGGATCGATTTAACGGCAATATGATTATTTCCGGCGCATTTGGTCTTTTTCAAAAAGATGTGGTGATTGCGGCAGGCGGTTATGATCGGAACACATTGGGGGAAGATATGGAGTTGGTTGTTCGGCTGCATGTGTTTTGCAGAAACAATAAAATTCCTTATGCCATTCGATATGAACCCAATGCAATCTGCTGGAGCCAAGTTCCAGAGTCGTTGGGAGATTTGAGAAAACAAAGAAGAAGATGGCATCTGGGGTTGTTTCAAAGCATGATGAAACATCGGCGGATGTTTTTGAATCCTACTTATGGATGGCTGGGGATGGTATCTTATTTGTATTACCTGTTGTATGAGCTACTTTCTCCGTTTGTTCAGCTTTTGGGGTGGGTTACTATGGCGGCGTCAGCAGTGGTTGGAATTTTGAACTGGGATTTTATGCTGTATTTTTATTTAATGTATACATTATATAATGCGGTATTGACCATCACGATTTTTTTCCAACGTATTTACACGCTGCGCTTAAAAATCAGCGTATTGGATACGATAAAAGCGATTATTGTTTGTGTGTTGGAAAACATATTTTTCCGTTTGTTTTTGGATGCGGTGCGTGTGACAGCATTTATCGGATATCAACGAAAAAAGAACCAGTGGGGGCGGATTCGCAGAATAAAACAAAATGGTGTTTAAGACAGAAGAGGAGAACGACATGGATACTCAAGAAAAGATATGGAGGAAAAAAAGTACGGCGGATACATTGCTGATTGTCGATGATGACGAAATCAACCGGGCAATACTGCGTGAAATCTTTCGGGAACGATATCGCATTGAAGAGGCAAAAAACGGAGAAGAATGTCTACAGATCCTACAAGCACAAGGAGAAATTTGTGCATTGCTTTTGGATGTTGTGATGCCGGTGATGGATGGATTAGAGTTGCTGGAAAAGTTGCGGGATATGGAGGTTCCGCAAAATATACCTGTTTTTTTGATTACTGCGGAAGCAAATGAACAAAATGTGCGCAGGGGATATGAACTTGGTGTGATGGATGTTATTATCAAACCTGTGATTCCATATGTAGTACGAAGAAGGGTTGATTCTATTGTAGAATTATTCCGTTCTAGAAAGGAAATGCGTTCTCTGGTAAAAAGTCAGCAGAAACGACTGATTGACAAGGAAATGGAAATTATGGACATGAACCGCGGGATGATCGAAGCGCTTGCAACAGCGATTGAGTTTCGCAGCGGCGAGTCCGGAGAACATGTCCGCAGAATCAGTGAAATCACACGGTATCTATTGTCAAATACCGCGCTGGGAGAGGGAATGTCCGCGGATGCGGTGGAACAGATTGCCATTGCGGCGATTTTGCACGATGTAGGAAAAATTGCTATTTGGGATGAAATTTTGAATAAACCGGGAAAGCTGACACCGGAGGAATATGAGACGATGAAAACGCACACGATTTTGGGTGCACAACTTTTGGAACGGATTCCGCAGCTGAAGCATCAACCGATCTTTCAGTATATTTACGATATTGCTCGACACCACCATGAACGATGGGATGGTAATGGATATCCGGATGGGCTAAAGGGAAATGAAATTTCGATATGGGCGCAAGTTGTGTCTTTGGCAGATGTTTATGATGCGTTGGTAAGTAAGCGGGTTTATAAAAAAGAAGTCAGTTTTGAAGAAGCGGTGCACATGATTACAGAAGGGCAGTGTGGGGTGTTTAATCCGCGATTGATTTCCTGTTTTTTGACAGTAGAAAAGGAATTGAGGCACTTCTATCAATAACCATGGAATCCAATACGGACAAAAGGGAAGAGAGCGGGTAAGATGAATACGGAGACCAGAAAAAAATTACAGACCGCGGGGATTGATGCAGAAAGCGCGATCCAGCGGTTTATGGGGAATGAAGCGCTGTATGAGAAATTTGCATTACAATTTCTGGAGGATCCAACGTATGATACGTTGTTAGATGCCATTGCGAATGGAGAGGTACAGGAAGCCTTTGCTGCGGCACATACACTGAAGGGGATCAGCGGTAATTTGTCATTTACCAATCTGTATGTTTTGACAGGAATGATGACAGAACTGCTGCGAAAGGAAGAATTAGGAGCAGCCAAGGAGTATATTCCGGAGCTTGAGAGGGTCTATCAAACAGTGCAGAATGCTCTGGAGGAATGGAAAGAATGAAAAATAAACAGAATAGACAAAAGGCGCAAAGCGAACAGATACAGCGACGCATCGCAGTATGGGCGGCAATTGTTGCAATTGCTTTTTGCAGTTTGATTGTGGTACGTGGAATTCTCCTTGGAAATGCGCAAAAAATGGGGAATGAAATTGCGTACCGCTATACGGTGGAAGGAGAGCGCAGCACAGTAGCATATGAAGCACTGATGCGAGTTACCACGCAATATATAGATAATCAGTTAACGACAAGCAATGCACCAAACCAGTGGATACAGGCGTATTTGGAAACGGTCAGCAATGCGTTGGGGGAAAACAGAATAGATCCGTATGCAGTAATTAATGGAGAAATTGTTGCTGCAAATCCATGGGAAGGCGATGCAGATTTTGAATTTGCACAGGCAGAATGGTATCAAAAGGCATTGGAAGCCAATGGAGAAATCATTTATACGGATGGGTATCGGGACGCCATTACAGGCAGAATGGTCATTACCCTTGCGCAGGAGAGTGCTGTGCCGGGCAATGTAGTGGCATTTGATATCTTTCCGGAACAATTGCGTTCGGAGTTACAATCAAATCACCTGCCAGAAGGGAGCGCTTATTTCTTATGCGATTCATCGGGGCAGCTGTTATATCAGGAAACAGATTGGCAAATGCAGCGGGAAGAGCTGCAAGAGTACTTGAACGCCCTGCAATTGGAAATTCAAGATGGTAACTTTGTACGCACAGACGCATATATTCATGCATTACAGCATGAAAAATGGGCGGCATATTATGATATCGGAGATAATGGATGGATTTCCGTTGTTGTAATGCCGTATTATTCTTTATTGCAAGGAGTTCGGACGCTTTCCTGGTGGTATTTCGGGATTCTTTTGATCTTTTTCATTACGTTGATTGGCGTCAGTATTCGAGAGAAAAAGCGAAATCAAGACTATAAAAAAACAAGTGATACCGTTCGTGTGCTGGGAAATTCCTATTATGCGATTTATCGTGTGGACTTTTCAAATGAAACGTATGATATGATCAAAGGATCGGAATATGTGCGGCAGCGTCTTCCGATGCAGGGGAATTATGCGCAGCTGCTTCAAATTATAGGAGAAGTAATGACGGAAGATGCCTTCAAAGAATTTCAGGCAAGTTTTTCGATTGATAATATCAAGAAATTAGTTTCTCAAAGAATTCGGGATTATGGAGGGGATTTCAAAAGGCTGTTTGGAACGGAATATCGGTGGGTGAATATACGGTTGTTGTTCGACGAGTCGTTGCATGCGGATGAAGCAGTGCTTTGTTTCCGTGAAGTAAACAACGAAAAGAAATTGCAGCTCAAGCAGATACAGTTACTGCAAGAGTCATTGAAAGTAGCGAAAAAAAGCGAGGAAGCAAGGAACACCTTTTTTTCCAATATGTCTCATGATATGCGAACGCCTTTGAATGCAATCATTGGATTGTCGCAGTTGATGGAAAAACATATCTCACAGCCAAATGAGTTACGGGCATATCTCAATCAAATGCAATATTCCAGTCGGCAGCTTTTAGAGTTGATCAATGATATCCTGGAGATGTCTAAGCTAGAAAATGGGAAAATGAATCTGGAAAATCGATACTTTTACGTCAAAGAGTGTATTCAGGATTGTTCGGAAATTTTTCGTTCACAAGCAGAGCAAGATGGAAAGCATTTTATATCTGTGCTTGATATACGCACAGCAGAGGTATATGGAGATGCGTTCCGTCTCACGCAGATTTTGAATAATCTTCTGTCAAATGCGTTAAAGTTTACAACGACCGGAGATACGATCTGCATACGGGTCAAAGAGCTGGAGCACAAAGAATATATTAGCTATCAGATTATAGTGGAAGATACTGGAGCAGGAATGTCTGAGGCATTTTTACATAAAATTTTTGTACCTTATGAACGAGAAACAAGATTCGGTGCACGAAATATTTCTGGCACGGGGCTGGGAATGCCGATTACGAAACATATTATTTCTCAGATGAATGGAGAGATAGCGATAGAGAGCAAACTTGGAGAAGGGACAACTTTTACAGTTACGCTTCCTTTTAAGAAAGTAGATTCATCCGAGGAAGAGAACAAGCAGGCAGAAGCAGTTTCCTTGCAGGAAGAATTGCAGGCAGAAGATTTTTTGAAAGGGAAACGGATTCTTTTGGCAGAAGACAATGCAATCAATATGGAAATATCATTTGAGCTGCTTACCATGTATGGAGCAGAAGTGGTAAAGGCGTGGAATGGCAGAGAGGCGGTAGAGCAGTTTGCCTGCGCGGAAGATGGAAGTTTTGATGCAATCTTAATGGATATGCATATGCCAGAAATGGATGGCTGTGAAGCATCTCGTAAAATCCGCAGCATGGAACGGAAGGATGCCAAGACGATACCGATTCTTGCAGTAACAGCAAACGCATTTGCAGAAGATTTGGCAGCGACTGCTGCAGCAGGGATGAATGCGCATATTGCAAAGCCAATTGATTTTCCGTTGCTCTGTAAAACACTCAAGCGGATCATAGAGCATATAGAAAAGACAACCGATGTTTGAATATATAGCAGAAGGAAGAATTATAATCAAAGAGGAGAATTTGATGGGAAAACAAAGAAGACAATATTGGAAGAAACCGATGGCAGTTACTTTGTTGCTGATATTTTTAGTATCAGCGGGTTCTTTTGGTGTTACATATTGCGTCAATCAAATGGAAGAAGCGAAGTGCTTTGAGCGGCTGCATGAAGAGACTGGAGAAATGATCAGATTGATTGAGAAAAATGCTGCTGCTGATCGGGCACAGTTGGAGATATTAGCTTTGATTGTTGCACAGTATGATGATTTGGCATCAAAGGAGCTTTGGGAAAGATTGGATTCCTATGATTTGAACGGAATAATGGGCAGGTTGGAATTGCTGTTACCAGATGGTTCCTTGCTGGTCAAAGGAGGAGAGCGGATTGATGTATCTGATAGGTTGTCGTTTGCGCAAGTGGCTATGTTGGGTGCGCATATCACAGATAGAGAAACCGACTGGGAAGGGAAATCTGAACATGTAGTCAGGCATTATGTGCCGGTATATCAAGATGGTGAAATTACTGCAATGCTATGTGGTGTGATTGTATTAACGGAATTGCCGGAAAATCTGATATTGAATCCTTATGGAGGAGAAGCAGCGCTTTACATCATAGACGGAAAAACAGGAGATTTTCTGGTAGATACTTGGCATGAGACAACGGGAAATATTTGGGACTTAGGCGAACGGGAGATGGCACCGGGATACGACCATGAACAATTGAAGCAGGGGTTGATTGATGGGGAAACGGGATATGTTGTTTTTGTTTCGGAAACGGTAGGGGAATATCTATATTTTTATTATGAGCCTATTTCTATCAATGAGTGGAGAGTTGCATTATCTGTCCCAGAGAGCGCTGTGTTTTCCAGTGCCTATGTCATCAGAGATATGCTGAATGTATTCTTGGTTTTTGAGGCAACCTGTTTCCTGCTGTATTTTATTTGGATGTTTCGATATATTCGGCGTGAAACGGGAGAAAAGCAACGCCAGTTGGATACGATCAATTATATTTATGATGTGGAAAAACTGTTGTTTAATGCACATGAGAGACGAGAGAATATCGACTTGGCGTTAGAAAAGATTGCACAGATGACTTCGGCAGAATGGGTTAGCTTTTGGCTGAGAAAAGAGTCTGGAGAGAATATTTTATTCCAATGGAATATGAATGAAAAAAGAATAGAAGATTCTAGATATCAGGAAGAGGCGGTTTCCTTTTTTTATCAATATTTTCAACAGGGAGAATCTCAATTTGTGGCAAAGGACGCAGAGGACCTCAAAAAGCTGTTGCCAGTAGGAATTTTGGAACAAATTAGAAATTTGGCAGCAGTACCTATTGAGGATGGAGATGGTGGCGTTTGTGGTGTTTTACTCAGCGGGAACATGCCGCAATGGCAGATCAGTGTAGTTCCATTGAAAAGTGTAAGCATCAGTTTTGGCATGTTTTGCCGCAATATGCAGTCATACTCTGACATTTTGCAAAGAGGAGAGACAGATCTTTTGACAGGGTTGTATAATAGAAACCGATATGAAATAGATCTGAAAAAAATCAAAGCTATGGCATGGGAGACCATTACGTGTTTTTATATAGATGCGAATGGATTGCATGAATTGAATAATAACAGAGGACATTCGGCAGGAGATGAATTGCTGCAGTTGGTAGCAGAGCAAATGCAACAAACATTTGGTACGCAGTTTGCCTATCGTATTGGAGGAGATGAATTTGTTGTGTTTGCATTTGATGTAGATGAAACAACGATACGTCGTTGGGGCAAAGAATTTGAAGAAGCATTGATAAAACGAGAAATCTATGTTTCGATTGGAATGCAATGGGAAGCCGGCGTTTGTTCGGTAGAACAATTGATCAAAGCAGCAGAAAAAAATATGTATGAAGTAAAAAAGGCATATTATGAGCGAAAAAATTATGGTAGAAACAATAAAGATAACAGTGTTCGATAATATAATCAGATATAGCTTATTTCCCATAATGCAACGAGAAAAGACGGGTGGACAGAGGCAGTACTTGCAGTCACACTGCCTCTGTTTCATACATATCAATGATATTGTAATTATGTCGTTCCATAAATCATTTCTTGTTCTAAAATCAGAGGAAACTGCATCATTTCAATGAATCAAACAGTAGGAATTTGTATGAAAATGAACTTTCTATTGATATATGAAAAATAAAAATAAGAAAAAAAGTATTGACAAATCAAAGAAGATATTATAAAATAATATCCGCTGTGAAAACAGAAGACTGCAATTGTGTTCCTATTGAAAACAAATTGTAAAAAAAAAAGAAAAAAGTTGTTGACAAGCTGAGAGTGATGTGATAAGATATCACTCGCCGCTGAAAAAGCGGGAGCAAGCAGAAAGACAGAACCTTGAAAACTGAACAGCAGAAGAAAACTAACAACCCATAGTCAATTCAAGTCAGTGAGTTTCGAGTTGTTTATGGAGTGACCGAC
>DXEB01000065.1 GCA_019115165.1 Candidatus Anaerotignum merdipullorum
GAAATCTTTCTTCTTCGTCCAGTTCTTCCGCCAAAGGTTTTACTTCTGTTTCAGCGAACTTTCTGTACAGGTCTCTCAACAGTACTTGTTCCTTTGAATAGCCAAACTCCATGATTTGTTTCCTCCTTAAACAATTCTTTAAATGCTTACCGGCATACAGCCTCTGACACCATATGCCACTATTGTCCATTATACTTGATAAATCAAGGCTTTTCCAGCATGTATAAAAAAAAATACACTTCATTTATCTGGAAACACGTTTGTCTTTCAACCGTTGTACAACCAACGGTCGATAGATGAGTTTTCTGCCCATCCTCACACTTTCCATCAAAGAAATAGATGTCACCGGGATCTCCGCCGCCTCCAATGACACTTTTTTCTGTACATCCGAAAAATGTCGATACGGTTCTACCTCACGCCCTAATGTAATATGTGGGCGCAACCCTTTCTTTTCTCTGCCAAACCCCTGTCTGCCTAAACAAGTTTCCAGATTTCGAAACAAACGAAACAGTGCATCACTTTTTTCCACGCCTGCCCATAAGATCCCTTCTCGACCTCTGGGGAAAAACCCGATCCGATCCAACCGCAAGGAAAACGGATAACTCATCCCTGCCGTTTCCATCATCGCCTGTTGCAAATACTCCACATCTTCCGTAGTGACTTCACCCAAAAAATGCAATGTCAGATGGAAATTTTCTTTCGGCGTGTAATTTCCTTTCCGACAAAGCGCTGCTACCTGTTCCTGCGCCGCTGCCAAAACGTTTTTCACTTCGTTCCCCAGTTCTATGGCAATAAATGTCCGCATGTTCTCCACCTTTCTGTTTTCTGTGAAAAGGGACAGAATGCGCTTTTCTTAAAGAACGTTCTGCCCCTTTTTTTCTTTATTTTATGAGCGCCAACGCTCTTTCTACCACATGTTCCACTGTAAAGCCAAAATCCTTAAACAGCGTGCCTGCCGGTGCAGATGCCCCAAAACCGTGCATACAGATCACATCGCCATCCAAACCAACATATTTATGCCAACCAAAGTCTGCCGCAGCTTCCACCGCCAGTCTTGCACGAACTGCTTTCGGCAAAACGCTCTCTTTGTATTCGTCGCTCTGTTCTTCGAACAGTTCCCAACTGGGCATACTGATGACTCTCGCTTTCACGCCTTTCGCAGACAATGCATCATATGCCTGATCAATCAACGATACTTCTGAACCGCTTGCCATCAGCAGTACATCCGGCGTTCCTTCACAATCCCGCAGAATATAAGCGCCCTTGAGCGCACCTTTGCCTGTGCCTTCCAATGCAGGCAAATTCTGCCTGGATAAAATCAGCCCGGTCGGCGTTTCTGTCCTCGTCAGCGCCGTATACCAGCCTGCGGCAGTCTCTCTCGTATCACAAGGACGGAATACAATATAGTTGGGCAAACTGCGCAGCATCGCCAGCTGTTCGATGGGCTGATGGGTCGGACCATCTTCTCCGACACCAATACTGTCATGTGTAAAAATACTGATCACCGGCAATCCCATCAGAGATTCCATCCGCAGACCTGCTTTCATATAATCGCTGAAAACAAAGAATCCTGCAATATATGGTCTGAGACCGCCATGAACAGCAATCCCGTTTGCAATTGCTGTCATAGCAAATTCCCGAATACCGAAATGTACATTCGAACCACTGGGATTTTCCTTGCTGTAATATTCCCGCTCTTTCATGACCGATTTATTGGAAGGTGCCAAATCAGCGGAACCACCAAACAAATTCGGTACTACCTTTGCTACTTTCTGCAGCACTTTTTCTGAAGTGGCACGTGTTGCCAGATTGCCTTCATCTTTCCAGAAATCCGCGTCATCCAGCAAATCCGCCGCCAGCTGATCACTGTGCCACAGTGCATATTCTTCTGCTAATTGGGGATACGCCTTGCGGTAAGCGGCAAACATCTCATTCCATGCTGCTTCTTTCTTTGCCCCTTCCGCAGCCCAAGACACCATATGCGCTTTCACTTCTTCGGGCACAAAGAATGCTTCTGCATATGTCCAGCCCAGGTTTTCCTTCGCCAATTTGATTTCTTCTTCTCCCAGTGGTTCTCCATGGGCAGAAGCCTTGCCCTGTTTATTGGGCGCACCATAACCGATCTGGGTATTCACTTTGATTAAAGAGGGTTTATCCGTCTGTTTCGCTGCTGCAATCGCTGTTGCAATGGCATCCACATCATTGCCGTCTGTAACCTCTGCGACATCCCAGCCATATGCAGCAAAACGCTGCATCACATCTTCCGTAAATGCCACATCTGTGCTGCCTTCAATGGTAATATGGTTGCAGTCATACAGTACAATCAACTTAGATAATCCCATCGTACCTGCCAAAGAAGCTGCTTCGGAAGCCACACCTTCCTGCAAGCAGCCATCGCCGCACAGTGCATACGTATAATGATCCACTACCTTGTATTCCGGCGTGTTAAATTTTGCTGCCAAATGACTTTCTGCCAGCGCCATTCCCACCGCATTGGCAATGCCTTGTCCCAGCGGACCTGTGGTCGTTTCTACTCCAATCGTATGTTTGTATTCCGGATGACCGGGCGTCAGGGAATTTCTCTGACGAAAATTCTGCAAGTCTTCTATGGTCAATCCATACCCAAACACATGCAGCAATGCGTACAGCAATGCCGAACCATGCCCAGCAGACAAAACAAAGCGATCTCTATCGTCCCATTTTGCATTTGCAGGATTTGCCTTCATTTCTTTCGCCCATAACGCATAAGCCGCCGGAGCCGCGCCCAAAGGCAGACCGGGGTGACCGCTGTTTGCTTTCTGAATGGCTTCCGCCGCCAGAAACCGCAGGGTATTTACACTTAATGCATCGATATTCATATTGTATCTACCTTCCTTATCCGACTGTTCTGTTGTTTGCTTGTCTAATGATTCGCATTATTTCTTGGGTACGCTTTCCCAGTCTTTCAGGAACCGTTCGATTCCAATATCCGTCAGCGGATGCTTTGCCATCTGAATCAGCACATTGTAAGGAATCGTTGCAATATGACAGCCTGCTCTTGCCGCATCAATCACATGCAGCGGATTACGGATGCTTGCTGCAATAATTTCTGTTTCAATGCCATGAATATCAAAAATATCTACAATTTCTTCAATCAATGTCATACCCACAGAACCGATATCGTCCACTCTGCCTAAGAAAGGGCTGACATAGGTTGCACCTGCTCTTGCCGCCATCAGTGCCTGCGTTGCGGAAAAAATTAGCGTCACATTGGTTTTGATGCCCTCTGCAGACAGAATTTTCACTGCTTTCAATCCTTCCAGGGTCATCGGAATCTTAATGACAATATTTTTATGGATCTTCACCAATTCTCTTGCTTCTTTGACCATACCTTCATGATCCAAACTGATCACTTCCGCACTGATCGGACCGTCTACGATCGTAGTAATTTCTTTCACTACTTCCACAAAATCTCTGCCTTCTTTGGCAATCAGGGAAGGATTCGTAGTTACCCCGCAGATGACGCCCAAATCATTGGCTTCTCTGATATGGTCTACGTTGGCTGTGTCGATAAACATTTTCATGATCATTCTCCTCTTTCTGTTTATAATTCGGAATGAGTTGCGTTTTGCACATACTATGCTAGTTTCATTTTACTGCATACAAAAAGCAAAATCAACGGATTTTCCCCACTTTTTCGTTTTCCGTCAATCTGCCCAAGGGGCAATGAAAACCAGTCTTTTCTTTTGTTTTGCACAGACAAAAATAAGCGAATGTCCATATAGCAAGAACACCCGCCTATTGTTTTTAAGACAGCAGCCACTCCTTGACGGTATCTTGAATATTTTCTTTTTCGCAAACTCGCGTATGCCGTATCGGTCTGTCCTTCAGTCCTCGAATCGGTGCCGGGATTGAAATCTTGCTGACATTTTCCAATTCCTGCATCAGTGCAAAGGCATCCCCGTTTGCATAGCGCGCATCTAATGCCGTCATCACGTCTTTCGTAAATTTATATGGACTTGCAGTAGAGACAATCACCATCGGTGTCTGATCTCCGCTTTCCTGCCGATATTTCCGATATGCTGCATAGGCAACCGCAGTATGTGGGTCTATCACATATCCCGTCTTTGCATAAACTTCGCGGATTGCTGCAAAGGTTTCCTCTTGTGTGGCATATTCCGCAGAGATATCCGTTTGCGTAATATCCGTCTGATAAACGCCGTTTGCCTGCAACGCTGCCATTTCTGCTTTGGTTTTGTCCTGTCCGCCCATATGGCAAAGCAGCCGTTCCAAATTACTGGAAATCAAAATATCCATGGATGGAGACACCGTCACATAAAACGGACGATTTTTATCGTATGTACCGGTGCGGAAAAAATCGTACAGCACTTTATTATCATTGGAAGCACATACAAAATGTCCGATAGGCAGTCCCATTCTGGCCGCATACCAGCCTGCCAGCAGATCCCCGAAATTCCCGGTCGGCACGGTTGCATTCAACTTATCCCCCCATGCAATTTCTCCTGCCTGCACCGCTTGTATATATGCCCAGTAGTAATATACAATCTGAGGTACCAGTCTGCCGATATTGATCGAATTGGCAGAAGAGAACCGATATCCTTTTGCCGCCAGCGCTTCCTGCAGTTTTTCATCCGTGAACATCCTCTTTACCGCACTTTGTGCATCGTCAAAATTGCCCTTAATCCCAACCACACAAGTGTTTTCGCCTTCCTGCGTCGTCATTTGCAGCTTCTGCACCGGGCTGACGCCATCTTCCGGAAAAAACACCATAATCTTCACGCCATCCACATTGGCAAAGCCTTCCAATGCCGCTTTTCCCGTATCACCGGAAGTTGCTGTTAAAATAACGATCTCCTCTTTCTGTCCCTGCCGCTTTGCCGCCGTTTTCATCAGATATGGCAAAATGGACAGCGCCATATCTTTGAACGCAAGGGTTCTGCCATGGAACAGTTCCAAAAACAAGGCATCTCCTTTTTTCACCAACGGCGCAATTGCCTCTGTATCAAATTTTTCATCATATGCACGATTGATACAATCCCGCAGTTCTTCCTCCGTAAAGTCCAAATACAGCCGCAGCACCGCAAAGGCAAGCTCTCGATAATCCATCTGCATCAATACTTCCGGCTGCACATCCATTTTGGGAATCTCTTTTGGGATATATAATCCACCGTCCGGACAAATTCCTCTTAAAATCGCCTCCGATGCTGAAGCGGTCAGTTCTTTATTCCTGGTACCGATATACGTTGTCACTGCCATCTCCATCGTCCTTTCTATTTCTCAGATACCTATATTGTACAGGCATTTCTTCATTTGTCAATCATTATTATACATTTGTGCGCCCTCAAAAGACAGTTTGGTGTTTTGTTTATTCCCATTTCCATCCAACGGCATATTTGTTTTTCAATCGCCCTTTCTGCGCTTTTCCCCAGCCCAGTGGATACCCATCCACACAGACCAATGTCCAGCCATCCTCCCCTTCGGGCACTTCCAGCGTTTCTCCTTTCAAATACCGAATCACCCGATCATCTGCCAGCGGTAAATCCAGTACATTTTGCACCTCTTCTTTGCGCAGACCCATCGCAAAAGCCTGAGACGGTTCAAATCGTCCTTTTTTCAGCGTTCCAATCTGCCAGCCGCTGCGCAGTACCCGTAACCCTTTGGTGTCCGGTGCATCCGGCGGCAACAGGCATAATGTCTCGCCATAGGTCTGCCATCTTCCTTCCCACGTCATGCGCAGTGTTTGATCTGCAAACACACGAAACGCATCCGGCAGCGGCTCCGACGGCTCCGTCCGCTTCTCCTCTGGCAGATCATCTGTCCCTGTTTTTTGCAGCAGGGCCGCAAAATGCCCTTCTCCCAAAATGCGGTGCGGGTACAGTCTGACGCAATCTGTCAACGGCGGCTGTCCATCCGCAAAACCCGGTGTCTTTTCCGGCGAAATCAACTGAAATTCCGGATGGTTTTGCAAAAAAGCAGCGATATTGTCCTCGTTTTCCGCCTTTGCAAATGTACAGGTTGCATAAAGCAGCATCCCGCCTGCCTTTAGCATGCCTGCACAACATTCCAGTATTTCCGCCTGCTGTGTTTTACAAAATGCCAGCATCTCTTCCGTCCAGTTTTTGATCATATCCGGTTCTTTGCGGAACATGCCTTCTCCAGAACACGGTGCATCAATGAGTATCTTGTCAAAATATCCGCCAAAGCGTTCTGCCAGACGCCGGGGAGACTCGCTCATCACCACCGCATTGCGAATTCCGCTTAATTCCACATTCTTCAACAATGCCTTGGCGCGTCCGGCACTGATGTCATTTGTCACCAGTACGCCTGTTCCTTTTAGTTTTGCCGCTAACTGCGTCGTTTTTCCTCCGGGCGCCGCACAAATATCCAGCACACGTTCTCCCGCTTCAATGGGCAAAAGCGCTGCTGGCATCATAGCGCTGGGTTCCTGCAAATAATACAGCCCAGCATGATAATATGGATGTTTTGCTGGACGTTCTTCTTCCGGATAATAAAATCCCGCACTGCACCAAGGCACCGGTGTGAGAGAAAACACGCCCGTCTCCACCAGTTTTTCTGCGCTGATCTTTCCTTCATTTGCCCGCAGTCCATACTGTCTAGGCTGCGCAAAAGAAGCCAGATATGCTTCATATTCCGCTCCCAGCAACTCCTGCATTTGTTTGGTATATCGCAATGGTAATTCCATTTCTTTCCTCCATCTGTTTGCGCTCTGTTTTGGCTGTTTGATACCATGATACGCAAAATCTCGTCTGCTTGCAAGAAATTGAACAAAAAAAGAAGTATCTTTTCTCTGTTTTTTATCTTTACAAACAGGGTCGTGTCGTATATCATAAATAGCGTTAAAATCGCTGGAAAAAGGAGGTGTATGATATGGACAAACAAATTTGGAAACCCGGCACCGTGCTCTATCCCGTTCCTGCCGTTATGGTATCCTGCGGTACAGTAGACGACCCCAATATTATCACTGTGGCATGGACCGGCACCATCAATACCAATCCACCCATGACATACGTTTCCATCCGTCCCGAGCGCCATTCTTATGAAAAAATCAAATCCAGCGGAGAATTTGTCATCAACCTAGTGACCAAACCACTGACCTATGCCTGCGATTTTTGCGGCGTCAAAAGCGGCAGGGAGGTGGATAAATTCTCTCATCTGCATCTGACCGCGCGCAAAGGCGAACAGATTAACGCCCCTATTATCGTGGAAAGCCCGGTCAATCTGGAGTGCAGAGTCAAGGAAATTCTTCCGCTGGGCAGTCATCATATGTTTTTGGCCGAAGTGGTTTCGGTCAGTGTAAGCGAGCAGTATTTTGATGCAAACGGCAAATTCCATTTCAACCGCAGCCAGCCCATCTGCTATTCTCATGGCGCATATTATACTCTGGGCGAATCTGTCGGTACGTTTGGATATTCTGTGCGTAAGAAAACACCCATAGCCAAACAGATGGGACGGACAACAAAAAAACGACAGCGAAACAGCAGTCGGAGAAGTCATAACAGCAAGAAACACAAGGGAGAGTAAAGAGGTATTTTTGTTTAAGGAGGATTACACAGTATGTTACAAATTTCCGAAGTGAACATTTTTTCTTTGAGTAAAGAAGAAGATATGTGGAGCATCGAGGGAGAAATTATATTTGAAGATGATCTGACCTCTGCGTTTGAAACGGGATATCTGCCAGACGAGGATGAATTGGATGATTTGTCTTTGGAACTGGAACTGGAAGAGTTCGATCAAAAAACATTGAAAACCATGATTTTAGATGCTGTAAACAACTTTGAAGAATAATCTTTGCAGAAAAATCATCTAAAAATCATCTGATCATTGGAATATTGGAGGTAAATTTGTCATGTCTCTATCCATTGTGCCCGCCTATGACAAGACGGATGTCGTGAAAACATTATTTTTGGAATATACAGATTTTCTGGTCGCCTCAGACCCGTCCTTCAGCGCATTCTTGGAAATACAAAACTATGATCAGGAATTGGACCATCTGGAAGAAAAATACGGTATGCCCAGAGGAAGGTTATATCTTGCCTACTGGAATGACGCGGTTGCCGGCTGCATTGCCCTGCGCCCGTTGTCCAAACAGCACTGCGAATTGAAACGCCTGTACGTCAAAGAACCTTTTCGCGGAAACGGTATTGCTGAAACACTGGCAAAACGCCTGATTGCAGATGCAAAAGCCATCGGATATGATACGATGTTGTTGGATACGCTTCCGTTTTTGACTGGCGCACTGCATTTGTATCAAAAACTGGGATTTACAGAAACCGCGCCATATAACGACAGCCCCATGGACACCTCCATCTTTCTGAAACTGGATCTGACGCCAGATTCCGCGCACACAGCTAGCTGACACAGAACAACGGTGTCTTACCGACAAAACCATAGCTGCACAGCCGATTCTAAAAAACAACCAAACGAATTCTGTTTCTTTCACAGCATCCATTTGGTTGTTTTTTCTGTTATTCCATCTTTTGGGGGCACTCATTTCCGCCCACCGCCGTTTGCTTCCATCGGAATCCATCGAAATCGGTTTTATCAGCCGCCCAAGCAGACAGGCTGTTCCTATTTTCTTCTACCGCGTTATAACACACGTTTTGGAGAAAACGCCAGATAATCCGAAGAAACCAGTCGATATTCAATGCCGTTTCGCTTCCCCTGAAACGCCCTCTGGTGGTTCTGTGCCCCGTGCAAATGACCATACACCACCAGACGAACCGGATACGCCTCCAACAGCTCGGTAAAACCAGATGACTCCCCCTCCTCATTCATCGGCGGAAAATGCAGCATCACAAGAATGTCTTTTGCCTGCTTTCGCATCGCTGCGTCCAGCGACAGCCGCAATCGAATTTGCTCTCTGCGGTATATTTTTTCGTCGTCTGACGTAAAGGCATGTGGATTCGGACAAATCCACCCCCTTGTGCCGCAGATATGATAGAACTCATACGGTACAGTATCATTTTTCAAAAATTGCATCTTCGGATATCGCGCTTCCAGCTTTGCGGAGGATTTCCACCAATAGTCATGATTCCCCGCAAGCAGGATCTTTTTCCCCGGCAAACGGTCAATGCAATCCAGATCTAACATCGCTTCCTCCAGCCGCATCCCCCATGAAATATCTCCTGGTAACAGCACCGTATCCGCCTGCGTTATTTGAGCGTTCCAGTTCTGTATGATCTTCTCTGCATGATTTTCCCAGTTTCCTCCAAAAATATCCATCGATTTGTGCACACCAAATCCAAAATGCAAATCTCCAATGGCAAATAAACTCATGCCCGCCTCCTTGCCTACACGCGATACATTTCCGCCATCACATTCAGTTTCTCATTGAACTCCCGCAGGGCATCCATATCATCTCCATTCCAGACACGGATGAATTCCTTGTTGATTTCATTCATATCTGCCAGTTCCGCCTCAAAATAAAGATTATGTATGTTCTCCAAAATATTTGCAACCAAATGATTTTTGATCTCATTGAGTCGCTGTGCATTGGTAATTTCTTCTCGAATCGTTGCCATTTCAGTGTCCAGACGAAATGCCGCTTCCGCACAGTTGGTCAAACGATCCTGCAGCTGCTGCGGAATGTTTCCGCTGTACTTATAACGCAGGGAATGCTCCGCCGTTGCCCAGAAATTCATGGCATTGGTGCGAATCTGTATTTCTGCAGGTATGATTTTCTCTCCCAGCGCTGTTTGCAGCGGATATCGAATGATCATATGATAACTGCGATACCCGCTAGGCTTTGTGTGGTTGATATAATCCCGCTCTTCTATTACCGTCATATCCTTGCGTTGACGAATCATATCAATCACTTTCGGAATATCCTCCACAAACTGGCATAATATGCGGATTCCAGCAATATCTTCAATCTCCTCTTCCATTTTTTCCGGAGGAATCTGTTTTCTTCCTGCCTTTTCCAGAATGCTCGCAGGACGTTTGAGTCGTCCGCAAACACTGTCAATCGGGGAATACATCCCCAACTGCCTGCATTCTTTATCTAAACTGCGAAATTTTAACAGCAGCTCCTCTACCGCCTGTTCATACGGATACAGCAGCTCTTTCCAGTTAATCATTTCCAAACCCTCACCCCATTTCCTTTCTGCCTTTATTATACGATATCAGGCATATTTCGGCAATGGCAGAAGCCATGCTTTCGACGACAATTCCTGCTTCCTTTCGTCATCTTCCGCTCCGGTGAAAACAGGTACCGCCTCTATAAACTCCTTTCCCGCACATCCGATATCCTCCGACAGATTCACGCCTGCTTTATGATCATGGTTGTCCTCAATTCCAACCTCTACATTTCCTGTACCTCTGCTTTTTGCACCCCCATTCATTGTTTGTGTGCATCTGTAATCTTTCCCAATCCACCTCATTCTCTGCATCGGAATTGGGATTGGCTGCGGCACCAACCTCTTCCTCCATCTCTCCTCTCTCTGTCTGCCTCATCCGTTTGCACTCTCCATCCACGTTACATGGCAGCCCGTTTTTATACCAGATACCAAAAACTTCTGTTTGTTTTCCTCCTTTTTCAGAAAAATGATTTTGATTTTGCCAAGAAGCGCGTATAATGTTGATAGCGATTTTACTTTTTGGAAGGGGTTTTTCCAATGAATGGAGATATGCGGACCGGCGCTGCAACCAAATCTATTGTATTGTTTTCTGTTCCTGTTATTTTAGGGAACCTGTTTCAGCAATTTTATAATACCATGGACGCAGTCATTCTGGGCAGATTCCAAGGCGAGCATGCCCTTGCCGCTATTGGTGTCGCAAATCCCATTATGTCCGTTGCCATCTTTTTGCTCTTTGGCATGTGTATCGGTATTTCCGTCCTGTTGGCAGAACTTTACGGCGCAGAAGACCGCAACGGATTTTCCGCTCAGACTGCCACTGCACTCTGGATTGGCGTCTGCTGTACCTTGATATTAACACTACTCTGCTTTTTCGGCGCCGCACCTCTGCTGCGCATCACCCAAACACCGGAAGAAATCCTGCCCCTTGCCGCAGACTATCTGCGTATTATTGCCGTGGGGTTGATTTTTACGTTCTTTTATAATTTTTACTCCGCTGCATTACGGGCTTTGGGCGATTCCCGCACACCTTTTTATTATCTGTTGTTCTCTTCCTGTTTGAACATTCTGTTGGATCTATTGTTTGTCGCGGTGTTTTCTTTTGGCGTCAAGGGCGCCGCATGGGCAACGGTACTGGCGCAGGCATGCTCCTCTTTCTTATGCATCCAACGCGTTTACCGTCATGATTCTCCACTGGCATTGCGCGGGAAGGCACTCCTCCCCGTCAAAGCTGCCGCCCGCCGCACATTTTCCTACAGCTACTCTGTCGCCTTACAGCAATCCTGCATTTATCTGGGACGGCTTGCAGTACAAAGCATTGTCAATACGTTCGGTACTTCTACCATCGCCGCTTTCAACGCGGCAACCCGTATAGAATATCTGGCATATGCGCCAATGGATGGACTTTCTACCGCCGCAGCAACGTTTTATGCACAAAACAAGGGGGCACATCTGCTGTACCGCATCCGCCGAGGATTTTCCGGTTGTTTGGGTATCGCTGCATGCTATGCAGCGGTCATGTCTGTAACACTGTATTTTTTCCCAGAGCAGATTATGTCCCTGTTTTCGAACGAACAAGATGCTGCCGTCATTACCGAAGGCGCCCGCTATTTGCGTACCATGTCCGGCTTCTATTTCTTTGGTGCGGCCATGTATACCATGCAGGGCTTTTTCCGCGGTATGGGACGATTGTATCTCTCTTTGTTTTCTTCTTTTTCACAAATTGCACTGCGGATTATCATTGCGTATGTATTTGCACCCACTTTGGGTATCCTGGCAATCTGTTGGGCAACCATACTGGGTTGGGGGTGGATGACGTTCTTTCAGGGCATATTATCCATTCAATATTTTTACCGCACCAGCAAAGCCGCTCGTTCCAATCCGTGATACCCAACGAATTCATTCCCCTTGATTGGGATGATTTCCCTGCCCGCTGCGACCATATGCGTATCGAGACATTCTCTTTGAGACCGGCTCCCTCCCAAACCCAGATTCCGCCGTTCTCTCTCATGCAGCCAAGTGTTGATTCCCTTGCCAAAACCACAGAGATTCTGCCGGTGCAACAGTCAAACAGCAAAAAGACCGATTCCCTCTCCGCAGGATTCGGTCTTTTTTACGATTATCCCTCTTTGCGTTTTGCATGGTACCCAGCTTCTTCTATCGCAATACACAGCCGTTCTGTAGAAACGTTTTCCTTCATGTGCACCTTTGCGACTTCTTCCTGCAAACGGACTTCCGCCCAAACGCCGTCTATCCCATTTAAGGCATTTTCCACACGCCTGACAAATTTTTACAGGTCATGTCATCCACATGCAGCATCGTTGTATAGGGATACTGCTGGATATCCCGATCTGTCACCTTGATTCTTTTCGGCACATCTCCTCCAGCGCCGCAGCAGCCAGATGTCAATTTCTTGGCATAACTTTTGACAGCAATCACCGCAATGACAACCAAGACAGCGCAAATAACAATCGCACTGATGTTTCCCATAAAATCGCTCCTTTTCTTTATTTGCGGAGCTTTTTGCAGGCTTTGTTGGATTTATCCTTTGGGCAGCAGCGGACGCATACTTGCCCCACTGATCGCAACGGTGGACATATTATGCAAAAAAGCAGAAACCGTCGGCTGCAAAATACCGCTTACGCCCAACAACAGCAGTGCCGTATTCAAGACAATGATTCGATGATAGTTCCCGGAAATCCGATGCATCAGTCGCTGACTTAATTGACGAAGCGTTACCAACTCCCATAGATCTGCCGACAACAAGGCAATGTCTGCCACCTCTCTTGCAATATCTGACGCATCTTTCATCGCCACCGATACATTCGCCGCTGACAATGCCGGAGAATCGTTAATTCCATCCCCTACCATGATTACCGGATGCCCCTGTGCCCGAATTTCTTCCACCTTCGCCGCCTTCTCTTCTGGCAGCACTCGTGCATAAAATTCCGTAATGCCCAGCTTTTCACAGGCAGCCTTCGCCGCTTCTTCTCCGTCTCCAGTCATCAGGATCACTCTCTCGATTCCTGTCTTGCGCAGCGCGGCGATCACTTGTGCCGCTTCTTCCCGCACTGGATCATGAATAAACACAGCGCCTGCCAATTCCTGCCCAATTGCCAAAAAGACTGCCGAATCTTCTCCGCCAATTTGACGCAGCTTTTCCTGATTTTCGTCTGTCAGTGTCACCCCTTCATCCTCAAACACAAAGTGCGGGCTGCCAATGATCACTTTTTGACCATCCAACTCAGAAGCAATCCCATGCGCCACCACATATTTCACTTCCGCATGACGTTCTTCATGGGATAGCCCTTCTTCCGCTGCACGCCGCACAATTGCTTTTGCCACACTATGCGGGAAATGTTCTTCCAGACACGCTGCCGTCCGCAGCACTTCGTCTCTTGCGTATCTACCAAAAGGCACGACGACAGAAACCTGCGGACAGGCTTCTGTTAACGTACCTGTCTTGTCAAATATGATTGTATCCGCCTGTGCAAAGGCTTCCAGATGTCTGCCGCCTTTGACCATCATACGATGATTTGCGGCTTCCCGCATCGCAGAAATCACAGCAATGGGTGTTGCCAGTTTAATGGCACAGGAATAATCCACCGTCAAAATCGCCATGACCTTTGTTACATTCCGACTCAACAAATAAACCATTGCCGCTGTCAATAAATGATACGGAACAATCTGATCCGCCAGCCGCTCTGCTTTTCCCTGTACATTGGCTTTCAATTCCTCAGAAGCAGCAATCAGGTCCATAATCCGTTGAATTCTCGTTTGTGTATTCACCGCCATGACTTCTACCGCTATGGAACCTTCTTCTACCAACGTGCCTGCATATACCATGCTACCGGCGGCTTTTCTGACCGCAAGCGGCTCACCTGTCATCGTTGCCTCGTTCACCAACGCTTCTCCTTCTGACACCTTTCCATCAATCGGGATCATCACACCCGTACGAATACGCAGGCGGTCTCCCGTCTGAACCTCTGACATCGGCACCAGAACATCTCCTTGCTCCGTCACCATCCATACTTTATCTACATGGACAGCAAGACTGGCAGTCAGTGCAGTTTCGGTTCGCTTTTTGGTATATTCCTCTAAAATATCCGAAAGCGTCAGCAAAAACATAATAGAAGATGCAGAACGGAAAGAACCTTTGCACAAAGAAGCTAAAATCGCTGTAGCATCCAATACGTTGACATTGATCTTTCCATGCAGCAGACTATGTATGCCGCCTCCGACATATGGGAGCGCTCGCAGACAAGTACGTGCAATTTGCAGCGGTGCTGGCAGCAGCAGCTTCATTGCCATCCGCCTGCAAATCATGCCGCCAATTTTTTCCTGAAATCGTAAATCAATGGCACGTACCTCTTCTTCTCCCGTCGGCTCCGCTTTTGGAATCTCATTGCGGCGCAGTTTGCCCACGCGGCGCAAGTACGCTTCCCGACTGCCTTCTGCTGTATAAAGAATGAGAATACTTCCATTCTGGGCGCAAGTTCGTACTTCCTGCACCCCAACCTCCTGACGCAGCAAAGAAGCAATGCCCCATCCCTCTTCCTCAGAAAAGGCATATTGCCCCAATCGCAGACGCAAGCGTCCTGCCTGGTCATAATGAATGGCATATTTCATATCAATGCCCCCGCTTCTTTACTGTTCACAATCGCAAGCGTCTTCTGCCTGTTTTTTTGCATCAAAACAAATGTCTTCCGCTTCTTCTTTCACATTGGCAAATGCGGTCTGTGCATCTTTTTGCAGCTTCATTGCCTGCGCTACCGTCTTGACACAGATTTCTCTTGTCTTTTTGCTCTGAATCACCTTCTTGCCAATGATCGCAGCCGCCATACCACCTACAAATACCCATACTCTGTCACATTTCAAACAATCTTTCCACATATTACATTCCTCCAATTCTAATTCTTCATGGTTATATTGTCGATATGAGTAGTTTACTGCGGGTAACTTTTGTTGTCAATGACTATTTCTAAAAAATAGTGTATGCTATAAAACAGGAACGAAACGAATCACAAAAGGTTGGTGTGTCATAATGAAATTACAGGAGTCCGGCGAGAACTATCTGGAAACCATCTTAATATTGGAAAAGAGAAACGGGATTGCTCGTTCCGTAGATGTAGCAACAGAACTAGGTTTTTCCAAACCAAGTGTCAGCCGTGCCGTTGGAATCCTGAAGGAAGCGGGATATGTCACCATCGGCAGCATCGGACAGCTGGTGCTGACTGAAAGTGGGCGTGCCATTGCACAAAATATTTATGATCGCCACTGCTTCATTGCAAAATGTCTGACTCACTTGGGTGTCAGTCCCAAAACAGCAGAAATGGATGCCTGCCGTCTGGAACATGTACTCAGCGAAGAAACACTGGCATGTATGAAAGCCCATTTTCAGAAATATACCGCCTCCGATGCAAACAGAGAACTGGAATGATATCCATCTGAGCTGGCTTTCTCCTTGCCGCATTCCTTTCTTTTTCAAAAAAGTGTAAAAACCACAAAATTTTGGTTGACACATCCGCAAAAATATGATAGGATACCTCCATAAGTTAGTTTTAGCTAACTATTTCTTTTGGATATTTGTTAGCTGTCGCTAACTATCGTCATTTTGATATTGGTAAAGGAGGTATTTTGTATGAGTGTTGTCATCGTCGGCGGTCACGACCGAATGGTTCGCCAATATATGGACATCTGTAAAAAATATAACTGCAAGAGTAAAGTATTTACACAGCTTCCCGGAAATTTCCGTGCCCAAATTGGTAAAGCAGACCTGATTATTCTCTTTACCTCCACCGTTTCCCATATTATGGCAACAGGTGCCGTACAGGAAGCAGAAAAAAACAATATTTCCATTGCACGTTCTCACAGCAGTTCCTCTTCCGCATTGAAAAGAATTCTGGCGGAACACTGTTGTTGAGTTTTGATCAACCCAATAGTTAGCTTTGGCTAATATCTTGGAAAGGAGGAATATTCACAAATGTCGTATTTTGAAGCAGAGCTGATTCATCATGCAGCGCCGACCTTGTTGGGCAGAAAACAAGCCAACTTATTTTCCTTTCCTTTAGACTTGTTTGCCCAGTACAAGGATGAAATTGACGATTATCAACGGCAGCTTGCACCACACGGCATTCAAATCGTATATCTTTACAGTTGTCAAAAGCGTGTCTGCATTATGGTGTATCGTGAAAAAGCCTTGCTGCGCGGTCTGCGGATCCCGCATGTCAAAAAATATCTGGTTTCTATCGGCTATCCAGAAACGTTAGGCAGCCGTCATGCTTTGGCAGAAACCATTCGTTATCTGCGTTCCAGAATGCGTACACATTGCGAGTTTCCTCATGAAATCGGATTTTTCTTAGGCTATCCTCCTGCAGATGTATTTGCTTTTATCCAAAAAAAGGGACAGCATTACAAATGCATCGGTTATTGGAAAGTTTATGGTGACGAAGCCAAAGCGCTGCGTATCTTTCAGTGTTATGAGGACTGCCGGGAAACATTGATGCAACAGGTAGCCGCAGGCACCCCAATCCTCTCCCTCTTGGGAATTGCCTGTTAATATATATTGCTACAATAAAAAGAAAGAACGAGAATCAGCAATGATCAAAGGAGGTACTTTTTTATGAGCAAAATTGCAGTGATCTATTGGAGCGGAACTGGAAACACCGCTGCGATGGCGACAGAAATCGCTGCCGGAATCGGTGCAGATGCGGAAGTCTTTTCCGTAGATGCTTTCCACGGCAATATCAGTGATTACGATAAAGTCGCTCTAGGCTGCTCCGCAATGGGTGACGAAGTATTGGAAGAAGCGGAATTTGAACCTTTCTACACCGCAATCGAAGGCGATTTGAAAGGCAAAAAAGTTGCACTGTTTGGTTCCTACGGTTGGGGCGACGGTCAATGGATGCGCGACTGGCAGGATCGTTGCGCCAAAGCAGGTGCAAACCTGATGGACGACGGTTTGATCCTTTGCGGCTTCCCGGATGCTGACGGCAAGGAAAGCTGCAAAGTTTACGGCGAGCGGTTTGCTGCATACTAAGCAATCCTGATGATGTGGAACATACACCCTAACTTCCCCAATCATCATACAATATGGCGGAACAAACCGCCTATCTATACAACCAAAACATTATCCTTCTGAATTCTACAAAAAATATCTACCTTCTTACAATTGGAAAATCCACAGAACTCCCTTCTGTGGATTTTCTTTCTATCCATTGCCAACCATTCTGCAACCTCATTCCGTTCCTCAAATACAAATGACAACCTGTCTTCGTACCAGCCCTTATCCACCTCCTGTCTCCGTCAAACAGTCGAATACCATATCATTCTTCCTTTCAGATAGAAACAATTCCACTTTTTTCAAAAAAAACGGTACTAAATAATTACGCTCCTATTGCACATCTTCCTCTGTCGCAAATCAAAATGCACGGAATTGCCAGACAACACAGCTGTATCTATATTGTCAACTCTGCCCTTCGATATCTGCCACACTCCCATATCCTAATCGAAATGTATATAAACAGGAAAAGGACAGAGTATCTCCAAAAGAGTATTTATCCATATGCAGAAAAAAGTGGCATCCCCTCTCCTTTCCTGATATCGTACATCGAAGTACATAACACCAGAAGTTGTATTGTATTTTGTGTATTTTATTCACTGCAACATCAAAAACAAAAATCCCCGTAACCGTTGATATTTCAACCATTACAGGGAAATCTTGCATTTGCAGCTTTTCTGCATATCCGTGAAAAAAATACGGGCAGTGGGGCTTGAACCCACACGCCTTGCGGCACAGGAACCTAAATCCTGCGCGTCTCCCAATTCCGCCATGCCCGCTTCTCTTACATATTACAGACCGTTTCTATTGTACCGACTCTTCTTCCGTATGTCAAGCATTGGATGGAATTCTTTCAAAATTCTATTTCCTGTTGCATATCCTGTCTTTTGATCTGCTGTCACCCCGCTAACCATTTTCCCGCCTCATGATGGCAAACTCTCCGCCACTTCTTTATGCAGCACCTCTCGCATTGCCTGCATCAAGCCCTCCATTTGCGGAATGACGACTTTGCTGCTGTGTAAAATAATTTGTACCGACTGCATCTGCTTTGCGCCCGGCAACCGCAATACACAGATACTGCCTTCCTGCACTGCCTGACGAATGGCATAATACGGCAAGACCGATAAAAACATTCCCTTTTTCACCAGTTCCCTTGCCATATTTGCGTTTTGCAGCTTTAAAAAAGGAGAAATCAACGTATGATGCTCTGACAAAATCTGCTGAAACTGTATGCTGTAAGGCGCAGAGTCCTCCATGACCACAAACGTCTGATCTTCCAGCGCCTCCCACGCAACTTCTTCCTCTGCAGCTAGTGGATGCAACGGATTTGCCGCTATCACAATGGGCACATCGACAGCATACCAGCGCTGCCATTCCATCCCGTTCAATGGATGATCAATCAAACAAGCAAGATCCAGTGTTCCCCGACGTACCGCTTCTTTCAACACGGATGTACCATCCACCGTTAACTCCAGCTTTACTCTGGGAAACTGTCTGTGATATTGCATAAAAAACTCTGGTGTCAACAGCGCAAACAAGGATTCCACAATCCCCACTTTGATCACGCCGCCCAACGCTTCTGCTGATTTCAGGAAATGTTCCATTTGCTGCGCCAAAGACACAATCTGGTGCGCATACGGCAGCATCTCCTCTCCATACTGAGTCAGAGAAACGCTTCTTCCGATCCGATTAAACAACGGCGCCCCGACTTCCTGCTCCAATTGCTGTATTTGCGTACTGACATTGGATTGCGCATATCCCAGTTCCTTGCTTGCCTGCGTAAAATTCTGCAGTGCAGCCACTTTCAGAAATGTCCGCAGATTCCGAATCTCCATGATCTCACCTCTTTCTTTTCTTCTATTTTACCGCACTTCTTTTGCAATATCAATCTGTTTTTTTGATTGATTTTATCAAAATTATCTGTTTTACAAATGTATCTTTTTTTGATAGGATGGTCTTAAGAAAAAACCGTAAATTTTACAGCATCAAACGAATCAGGAGGTATGCACGATGTATCAAAACGCAGATGTACACACCGTTGCCGTCCATGGCGGCACAAGAAAAGATGATACCTTTGGCGCCATCAACGAACCCATTTACATGACATCCAATTACCGCATCCCCACAGACGGAACACCGGTGGATTGGAGCGGCACAGAAAGCAATATCTATGCCAGAAACCGGAATGTAAACCAGATGGTTCTGCAAGACAAACTTTGCGCTTTAACCGGAGCGGAAGACTGCGCTGTGTTTGCCAGCGGTGTCGCTGCACTGGCAGGCGTATTTATTCCTTTCTTAAACTCTGGAGATCACGCTGTCATCTCCGAGGTTTGCTATAGCGCCACCAATCTGCTGTTCCGCAAGTATCTGCCGGAAAAATACCACATTGAAGTCACTTTTGTAGACACCACAGATACAGAAGCTGTTCGTGCGGCAATTCGCCCGAACACACGGCTGATTCATGTAGAAACCCCCGGCAATCCGACCACCGGCATCAGCGATATCCCTGCCATTGCGGAAATGGCGCGCGCTGCAGGCGCATTGCTTTCTGTTGACGCAACCTTTGCCGGTCCTATCTGCATGTATCCGCTGAAACTCGGTGCAGATTTGGAAATCCATAGTATGACAAAGTACATCAACGGACACGGTGATTCTCTGGGCGGCTGTGTTATGGGCAGAAAAGAACTGCTGGCACAGATCAAAGAAATTTCTATGGTCAACTTCGGCGGTATCCTGAGTCCTTTCAACGCATGGCTGATTGCCCGCGGATTGGTTACCCTGCCCCTGCGTATGGCACAGCACAGCAAGGTTGCTCTGGCAGTTGCAACCTTCCTGGAACAGCATCCAGACGTTCGTTTTGTTTGGTATCCCGGCTTGGAAAGTCATCCGCAGCATGAACGTGCAAAACAATGGATGCACGGACAGTATTCTGGCATGATTGCCTTTGATATCCACGGCGATGCCCTGCGTCATCAAAAATTCCTAGATGCTCTGTCCTTGGTCACCCACGCCGTTTCCTTGGGTGATGTAGAGAGTCTAATCGTTTATTACGATGAATACAGTGATAAACTGCCACACTATCCGGAAATATTCCAAAAAGGCTTCTTCCGTTTCAGTATTGGCTTGGAAAGTGAAACGGATTTGATTGCAGACTTGAAGCAAGCCTTGGAACACAGCACATCTGTGTAAACCGGTCATTTCGTTGAACTACAATCCCATATCTGTAATCAAATACAAACGCAAGCTGCAAACCGCCCCTCCTCCGGGAATCCCCTTGGAAGGGCGGTTCTCTTTGTATCTGTACTTTTGCAAACATTTCCTCACATGGATCCGTCCTCATACATGGAATGATTGCGTTCCGTCTATCTCTGAAATATGTCATTGTATTCCGCAACGTTAGCGCTCTCACATCTCCTGATTGTATCCTGCCCCCTTTCTCGGTCTCATCTTTTTTTCCAGTTTTACGTACTTGCCATATCTCATCCGCAAACCTGACGCAGCCTTTATGCACTTTCTTTTGATGACGCTGCATCCAGAAAAATCATTCCCTGAACAGGGACTTCTTGCCAGATGCAGCCGCGCCATTGGGCATATTCCGCTCTCCCCTTTCTGGGCAGCACAACACCACAAAAAAAACAGGAAGCGGATCCTGCAAATCCAACTTCCTGTTCTATTCTTCTTTTTCAAATGCTTCTCTCGAAAACAGACAAAAAAAAGCGGGTGATGAGAATCGAACTCACGTGTTCAGCTTGGAAGGCTGACATTCTACCATTGAACTACACCCGCATACTGAACCAGGAGGGATTCGAACCCCCGACCCACGGCTTAGAAGGCCGTTGCTCTATCCAGCTGAGCTACTGATTCATACCGATTCGGCAAGAGATATTATGCCACAAAATACCGTCCTCGTCAATACCTTTTTTACAAAAATTTTACTTTTTTCTGTA
>DXEB01000066.1 GCA_019115165.1 Candidatus Anaerotignum merdipullorum
ATCAGGCGCTTCACCCATCCGGCACCGCAGATAATGCCGCCGGTTGATTGGGTTAAGGGGTAGGACAACCGGGAGCCGTTACCTCAAAAAAGCCCGTAAAATCAAGGGAAAACGGCGCTAAAACGATAGCAGTACGGTCTCAAAGCCGCAAGACGCGCGCCTCAGTTCTCCAAGAGATAACCCTCTGCAGGGAACCAAAGAGATCAATTTACAACAGAAATGGCACAACCAAAAAGTCTCTCGGATTTTTCCGGGAGGCTTTTTTGTCCTATGATATAAAGGCAGGGTTGAGAAATGTTTCCGGCTATGAGTATCTGATGGAAAAAGGAGCTTGCTTGATGTTTGCGGTAAGGCAGGAAATCGGTTTTTTGGATGCAGGAGGGAAGCAGGAGAAGATGGAACATTATTCAGAGATCAATGCAGGAACGGATGAAAAGAGAATCTGACAACATCCGCCATGCCGCCTGGATCAGGCAAAAACAGTTTTTTTGGAGGAATGGGATTGGAGCAAGCAGTTCTGTTTTTTAGAATTTCATTAGAAAGAAAAAAGGGCATTGACTTTTCTGGGCAGATTGTTATAATGTTTCCTGTGCAACAGTTAGATGGCTAACAAAAGAAAGGGAGAGGAAACATGAAGGACAAACCGATTTTATTGTTGAATAAGCTGACGCACATTTTTTTTCGAGAATTAGACGCAATGAGCAGCCAGAGAATGCAGGAAATCATCACCGGTCAGAATATGATGGTAATTGGGTACTTGGTGCGCAATCAGGGCGATGTATACCAGAAAGATTTGGAAGCGCAGTTTTCTGTGCGCCGATCGACCATTTCTAAAATACTGCGGCTGATGGAAGAAAAGGGGATGATTACACGAACTGCAGTCAGTGCAGATGCAAGGCTGAAAAAAATAGAGTTGACAGAAAAAGGTTGGAAAGCCCATGAGGTGTCGACAGACTGCGTACAGATTCTGGAAGAAAAAATGTATCGTGGATTATCGGTGGAAGAACAAGAGACGTTGATGCGTATTCTCAGAAAGATGGAAAAAAATTTGGAGGGCGAAGGAATGTAGGATATGTGACTGGTTTGTCCATTTCAGTGGTATGGAAACAAGAAAAAATAAGAGGGCATAAAAGGAGGTAGTAACATGGTAAAAACATTGATGCGCAGCGTCAGAGAATACAAAAAAAGTTCTATATTGACGCCTGTGTTCGTTACCTTCGAAGTGATTTTGGAGGTGATGATTCCCTTGTTGATGGCAAAGCTGATCGACTATGGGATTGAAGCGGGGAATATGCAGTACATCTTAAAAATGGGAGCGATATTGGTGATTTGCTGTATCGTCTCTTTGACATTCGGCGCGTTGTCTGGGAAATATGCTGCGGTAGCTTCTGCTGGATTTGCGAAAAACCTGCGGATGGATATGTATAATAAAGTACAGGAATATTCTTTTTCTAATATTGATAAATTTTCCGCAGCTAGTATCGTAACCCGCCTGACAACGGATATTACCAATATCCAAAATGCATATCAGATGGCGATTCGTGTAGCGGTACGTTCGCCGATTATGTTGATTTTTGCATTATTTATGGCGTTTCAGATTAACTCACACCTGGCACCCATTTTTGTCATTGCTATTCCCATCCTGGCTGTTGGGCTGTGGTTGATTATTCAGAATGCAAAGACGATTTTTGAACGGGTATTCCGAACATATGATCATTTGAATAATGTGGTGCAGGAAAATCTACATGGGATACGCGTGGTAAAGTCCTTTGTTCGAGAAGATCATGAAACAGAAAAATTTGGAAAAGTTTCTCAGACCATTTATAAGGATTTCTCAAAAGCAGAACGAATCCTAGCGTTCAACGCACCGCTGATGCAGTTTTGCGCATATGGCTGTATGCTGCTGATTTCTTGGTTGGGAGCGAAACTAATTGTTGCTTCTGGGAATAACCCGGCTGTAGGAATGACAACGGGTGATTTGACTAGCATGTTCTCTTATACCATGCAGATTTTAATGAGTTTGATGATGTTTTCCATGGTATTTGTCATGATTACTATTTCTTATGCTTCTATGGAAAGAGCAGTAGAAATTCTAAATGAGGAAAGCGATATCCATAATCCAGAACATCCGATATCCCAAGTGGAAGATGGCAGTATTGTGTTTGAAAATGTAAGTTTTCGGTATGGTAAAAATGCTGATAAGCTGTGTCTAGATCATATCAATTTGAACATACCGGCAGGAGCAACGGTAGGGATCATCGGAGGTACCGGCAGTTCCAAGAGTACGTTGGTACAGTTAATTCCGCGGTTGTATGATGTTTCGGAAGGGTCTGTGAAAGTCGGCGGCAGAGATGTGCGGGAATATGATTTGGAAACGCTGCGCCAACAGGTTGCGATGGTTTTACAGAAAAATGTATTGTTTTCTGGTACGATCAAAGATAATTTGCGCTGGGGCAAAGAAGATGCGACAGACGAGGAGATGCTGCATGTCTGCAAACTGGCGCAGGCGGATGACTTTATCCAGACGTTCCCAGATCGATATGATACCTATATTGAACAAGGCGGTACCAATGTATCCGGCGGGCAGAAACAAAGACTTTGTATCGCACGGGCATTGTTGAAAAAACCGAAAATATTGATACTGGATGATTCCACCAGTGCAGTGGATACCAAAACGGATGCGATGATCCGAAAGGCATTCCGAGAAGAAATTCCGGATACCACAAATATTATTATTGCCCAGCGGATTTCTTCTGTGGAAGATGCAGATATGATTTTGGTTTTGGACGATGGAAAAATCGATGGAGTAGGCACCCATGCTGAGCTGCTGAAGGAAAATGCAATTTATCGGGAAGTATATGAATCCCAGCAGAAAGGGGGCATTGAAGAATGAGAAGACGCAGAAAAGGCGTACCGATTGGACGTCCCAAAATGGATAAAGTAGCGATGAAACGATTGCTAGGATATTTGAAGGATTATAAACTGCGGGTTATCCTGGTATTGGTGTGTATATTGCTCAGCGCCGTTTCCGGCGTGATCGGCTCTTTGTTCTTAAAAGTTGTAATCGACAGTTATATTGTTCCATTGCTGCAAATGGCGGTGCCGGATTTTTCCGGGTTATTCCGTGCGGTACTGATGATGGGCGGCGTTTACCTGATGGGGATTGTGGCAACTTTTCTGTACAACTGGTTGATGGTTGCCATTTCTCAGGGGATTTTGAAAGAAATCCGAGATACGATGTTTGCCCATATGCAGCGGCTGCCTATCCGGTATTTTGATACACATACCCATGGAGATATCATGAGCCGATATACCAACGATACAGATACGCTGCGGCAGATGATTTCCCAGAGCATACCGCAGATGTTTTCTTCTGTGGTAACAATTGCGGCGGTTTTCTGTGCGATGGTATATACCAGTATCCATCTGACGGTATTGGTTTTGGTAGTTATGTTTTTTGTGATGAAGATTTTCAAATATATTGCCGGACACAGTGGAATGTATTTCATTCGTCAGCAGGAAGCGCTGGGGGATGTGAATGGATATATTGAAGAGATGATACACGGACAGAAAGTAGTGAAAGTGTTTTGTCATGAAGAAAAGGCAAAGGAAGCATTTTGTGAGAAAAATGAGGCGTTATGCGAAAATGCAACAAAAGCCAATCAATATGCCAATATCCTAATGCCAATTATGATGAACTTAGGAAATTTACAGTATGTGCTCATTGCCATTGTGGGCGGTGCACTGGCAGTAAACGGCATTGGTGGACTGACATTGGGTGCGATTGCTTCGTTTTTACAGCTTTCTAAGAGCTTTTCTGCGCCCATCAGCCAAGTATCACAGCAAATCAATGCGGTAGTTATGGCATTAGCAGGTGCAAAACGTATTTTTGAACTGCTGGATGAAGAAGAGGAATCCGATGACGGTGTGGTAACATTGGTCAACGCAAAATACACAGATGACGGAGCATTGACAGAATGCAAAGAGCATACCGGGATTTGGGCATGGAAACAGCCCAGACCGGACGGCAGTGTGGAATATACGAAGCTGGCAGGAGATGTGCGTTTCTTTGATGTGGACTTTGGATATACCGAAGATAAAATTGTACTGCACAACATCAGCCTGTATGCAAAACCCGGGCATAAGATCGCATTTGTGGGCGCGACTGGCGCAGGTAAAACCACGATCACCAATTTGATCAATCGATTTTATGATATTGCTGATGGGAAAATACGATATGATGGCATCAATATCAATAAAATCAAGAAAGCAGACCTGCGGCATTCTCTGGGGATTGTTTTGCAGGATGTTAACTTATTTACCGGTACCGTCATGGATAATATCCGATATGGTAAACTGGATGCGACTGATGAAGAATGTATTCGTGCGGCGAAACTTGCCAATGCGGACAGCTTTATTCGTATGCTGCCGGAAGGCTATCAGACGATACTGTCCGGTGATGGTTCCGGTTTATCGCAGGGACAGCGGCAGCTCATTTCCATTGCCCGTGCAGCGGTTGCCGATCCGCCGGTGATGATTCTGGATGAAGCAACTTCTTCCATTGATACCAGAACAGAGGCGATTGTGCAGCGTGGGATGGATGCACTGATGAAAGGCAGAACGGTATTTGTGATTGCGCACCGCTTGTCTACGGTACAAAATTCCAATGTCATTATGGTGCTGGAGCAGGGACGCATTATCGAACGTGGAGATCACGATGATTTGATTGCACAGAAAGGGAAATATTATCAGCTGTATACCGGTGCTTTTGAATTGGAATAAGAGATGCAGCGTGCATCTTGGGAAGGAGAACAGGATAGAGAGCATGTTCCGTTGGAGCATACTCTCTGTTTTTTTTCTGAAGAATATGGTATGATAAAAAGAATGGAAAAATATATGGCGGAGGAAAGTCTTTGACCGAACGGTGTAAGATGGATCCGTATTTGGTCGGAAGCAAAAGCTGCTTTTTTTGGAAAAAAGGAAAAGTAGAGATTGTTGATGATGCAGAAGTACAGAACAGGAGGAATATGATGTTTACCATCCGGGAATATGTAAAGGTTTCCAGTTTGGAAGAGGCATACGAATTGAATCAGAAGAAAACAAATGTGATATTTGGCGGTGGTGTATGGCTGCGGCTGGGGAAGAAACATATTCAGACAGCCATTGATTTATCTGCGTTAGGACTGGACGGGATTACGGAGGATGCGGATGCATTTTCCATCGGATGTATGACCACGCTGCATACGCTGGAAATCCATGAAGGTATTCATGCATATACCAAAGGGGCTGTACGAGAGAGTTTACGGCATATTGTTGGTGTACAGATGCGAAACTGCGCAACGGTCGGTGGCAGTATTTTTGGCAGATTTGGATTTTCCGATATTTTATGTTGTCTGATGGGACTGGATTGTGATGTGGAGTTATATCGCGGAGGAAGAGTGGCGTTAACAGATTTTACTAGAATGAAAAAGGATACAGATATTCTGGTACGGGTGATTCTGAAAAAATCACCGGTAGAGACGGTATATTTGTCTCAGCGCAATACGGCTACGGATTTTCCAGTGGTCTCCTGTGCCGTCAGCAAGGATATGCAGGGATATCGCGCTGTGGTTGGGGCAAGACCATGTATGCCGGTGGAAGTACGGGATACAGAAGGTATCTTGTGCTCGAAAGCGATTACAGAAAAACAAATTCATGCCTTTGGCGCGTGGGCAGCCGCGCAGTTGGCGTTTGCGGATAATACCAGAGCCAGCGGCGCATATCGCCGCCATATTGCAGAGGTGTTGATCAAACGAGGGCTGCGGCAGTTGACAGGAGGGAATGACGGATGCGGATTCGGTTGCATTTGAATGGGAAAGAGATTACGGCGGAGGTGCCGGCGGATATGATGTTATTGGATTTTGTCCGGGCACAGGGGTGTTACAGTGTCAAAAGAGGTTGTGAAACTTCTAACTGCGGGCTCTGTACGGTATGGATGGATGAGAAACCGGTTTTATCTTGTTCTGTTTTAGCGGCGCGCGCAGATGGACATCGCGTGGTCACATTAGAAGGATGCCAGAAAGAAGCAGAAGCCTTCGGCGCATATCTGGCGGATCAGGGGGCGGAGCAATGCGGTTACTGCAGTCCGGGCTTTATCATGAATGTATTGGCGATGGAAAAAGAGTTGGAGAATCCGACAGATGAGGAAATCCGGGAGTATCTTGCTGGAAATCTCTGCCGCTGTTCCGGCTATGAAGGGCAGCTGCGTGCCATTCGCGCATATTTGGACGCAAGGAAAAGGGAGGCGTAAGCATGAAATATGTCAATCAACCGGTTCGGAAAAAAGATGCTATGGCGTTGGTGACAGGAAAACCGGTATATACAGACGATATTGCACCGAAAGATTGTTTGGTAGTCAAGGTGCTGCGCAGTCCATATGCACATGCGGAGATTCTGGAAATCCAGAAAGAAACAGCAGAAAAGATGCCGGGGATTGTCTGTGTACTGACCTATGCGGATGTACCCCAGCGCAGATTTACCATGGCAGGGCAGACATATCCGGAACCAAGTCCATACGACCGCCTGATTTTAGACAAGCGGGTGCGGTTTGTCGGGGATGCGGTTGCAATTGTGGCAGGAGAAGATGAAAAAACAGTGGATCGGGCGATGAAAACGATCCAAGTCAAATACCAGGTGCTGGAGCCATTGCTGGATTTTCGACAGGCAAAAGATCATCCTATTTTGGTACATCCGGAAGCGGATTGGAAAGCACTTTGTCCCGTTGGCGCGGATAACAAACGGAATTTATGTGCCAGTGGACTGGAGGAATATGGGGATGTGGATCAGGTGCTGGCGGAATGTGATGTGGTCGTGGAAAATACCTACCATACCAAGGCAGTACAGCAGACTATGATGGAAACCTTTCGAACCTATACACAGATGGATACCTATGGTAGGCTGAATGTCATCAGTTCTACACAGGTACCCTTTCATGTGCGCCGTATTCTTGCCCACGCGCTGGATATCCCGAAATCAAGCATACGTGTTATCAAGCCAAGAATTGGCGGTGGATTTGGTGCAAAGCAAACCGTGGTGGCAGAAGTATATCCTGCTATCGTCACGTGGAAAACCGGTCGTCCTGCAAAGATTGTTTATACCAGAGAAGAAAGTCTGATTGCTTCCTCTCCCAGACATGAAATGGAGGTCAAAGTGCGTATCGGTGCAACCAGAGATGGGCGAATTCGAGGGATTGCGGTCAACACATTGTCCAATACCGGTGCGTTTGGCGAGCATGGACCGACAACGGTTGGGCTATCCGGACATAAATCCATCCCGCTTTACAGCAAAGCGGAAGCGTTTCGTTTTCAGTATGATGTGGTATATACCAATAAAATGTCTGCCGGTGCATATCGCGGATACGGAGCAACGCAGGGGATATTTGCGGTGGAATCTGCGGTTAATGAGCTGGCGGATAAACTTGGAATGGATCCGGTAGTGCTGCGGGAGAAGAATCTGACTAGAGAAGGAGACGTCATGCATGGGTATTATGGAGAGACGGCAAATAGCTGTACGCTGGATCGTTGTTTGGAACGGGCGGCACAACAGATCGGATGGAAAGAGAAATATCCAAGACGCATCATGCCGGATGGAAAGATCCGCGGGGTAGGAATTGCGATGGCAATGCAGGGATCCGGAATTTCCGGCGTGGATACGGGCGCTGTGTCGGTGAAGATCAATGATGATGGATTTTATTCTCTGTCTATTGGGGCGGCAGATATGGGAACAGGATGTGACACCATTTTGGCACAAATGGCGGCGGACTGTCTGGATTGTTCGGTGGATGAGATTGTAGTCTACGGTGTGGATACGGATATTTCTCCTTATGACAGCGGTTCCTATGCGTCTAGTACGACTTATGTCACTGGTATGGCAACGGTGAAAGCCTGTGAAGCTTTGGTCGAGAAAATGAAAGCATATGGCGCCAAAAAGCTGGGATGTGGCGTAGAGGAAGTAGACTTTGACGGAGAATGCGTATATAATTTGAACAGTGGCAGAAGCATCAGCCGTAGAGATATGGCAAATGAGGCGATGTGTGCAGCAGAAGAAGCATTATTTGCAACAGAAGCGCATTCTTCTCCCATTTCTCCGCCGCCGTTTATGGCAGGAGCAGTGGAAGTGGAAATAGATCCCGAAACAGGGAGCATTCAACTAATCGACTATGTGGCAGTGGTAGACTGCGGTACGGTAATCAATCCCAATCTGGCAAGAGTACAGGTGGAAGGCGGTTTGGTTCAGGGAATCGGTATGACGCTGCATGAAAACATTACCTATGATGAAAAAGGACGTTTGGCAGAAAATTCCCTAATGCAGTATAAAATTCCTACCCGTTTGGATATAGGGAAACTGCGGGTGGAATTTGACAGCAGTTATGAGCAGACAGGTCCGTTTGGTGCAAAATCCATCGGCGAAATTGTCATCAATACTCCGGCGCCTGCGATTGCGCAGGCCATATATCATGCGACGGGATTGCGATTTACAGAATTGCCTATTACACCGGAGAAAATCGTGATGGGGCTGCAGAAACATGCAGATTGAGTGGATTTTATTGGCTGCAGGGCTGAGTCGGCGATTTGGCGGGAATAAGCTGCTGTTTCCTGTGGATGGGAAGGCGATGTATCGGCATGGGTTTGAAAAGATGATTTCCCTTGCGCGTCGGCGAAAGGAGCGAGTGACGGTAGTGACTTCTAGCCATAGGATTGCGGAAGAAGTTCAGAAAGTGGCGGAGGTGGTCTGGAATCCCGCGCCGCAGAGAGGAATGAGTTCGTCCATACAATGTGCGTTGTTACACTTGGGCATACAGCAGGGGCGTGCGTATTTGTTTTTTGTGGCAGATCAACCATACTTGCCGGAGGTAGATTTGCATGGATTTGTGGAAGGATTTCTCCGGTCCGGAAAACGGATGGGATGTGTGACGGATGGAGTAGTCTGGGGAAATCCCTGTATATTTTGTGCAGAGGCTGCACAAGCGCTGTTTGCACTGCAAGGAGATGTTGGAGGGAAGGTGCTGCTGCGGAAAGAACCCAAACAAGTATATCAATACCGATGCATGGCACCGTTTGCGCTGTGGGATATTGATGAAACGTCGGATCTTACCAGAAAGCCGGATTTGGAACAAAAGAACGCGAATGAAAAAAACATATCACAGTAATTCAGTTCGTTGCAGAACGGAGACAGATGAAATTTTCTGAAGAGAGCTGCGTGTGCAACGACTGTAACAGCAGGGAACCATTCTGATGATGGAGAAAGGTTCCCTGTTTTTATGTCATAAAGAAAGATTATGTAAGGAATGCAACAAAAGGTGCATTTCCATGTTTGTCAAAAAAAGAGCAAGGCGCAGTTTTTGCGCATAGAAAGGATCGGGAATGCACCTGTGACGGAAAGGAGAGACAATGGAAACAGGCTGTAGCAAAAGGCGTTGGAGAGGGAAAAAGGCAGATTTTGTTGTGAAGTTGCAGTGCTGTGTTTAGATTGTATAAAGAAAGTGGAAAAAATATATTAAATTTTTAGCAAAAATATGTTTTTATGGTTTTGTGATGGAAGAAAAATGAGAAAAATACACATTGCAGAGGGATTTGATGAGGAATATTTTGACAAAGTATATGTAAAAAACAATGTTTTTTTGGAAAAATATTGCATTTCAGGAAGAAACATGATACTTTTGTAAGATAACGTATAACAGCTGTAACGCGAATCTGCGACAGTGTAAATGCAGGAGAGGAGAACAGAACATGCAGGATCAACTGGAAAAAAAATATGGACTTCTCATGGCGATTGCTATGGTAGTGGGAATTGTCATCGGCAGCGGTGTATTTTTTAAGGCAGAAAAAGTGCTGGTAACCACAGGCGGTGACTTGCCGCTTGGGATATTGGCTTGGTTTTTGGGCGGTTTGGTGATGATTATTTGCGCATATAATTTTGCGGTGATGGCAACGAAGTATGAAAAAGCCGGCGGTGTTGTGGACTATGCGGAAGAAACCGTGGGGAAAGGATATGGGTATTATTTTGCATGGTTTATGGCGATGATTTATTTTCCGGCAATGACATCGGTTGTAGCATGGGTTGCCGCCAGATATACGGCAGTTTTGATTGGCTGGGATATTGGCGGAGCACAGACGATGACATTGACAGGAGTATATTTGATTGGCAGTTTTACGCTGAATGCTGTTTCCCCAAAACTGGCAGGAAAACTTCAAGTATCTACAACTGTGATCAAGCTAATTCCGCTGGGTTTGATGGCGATTTTCGGAACGATCTACGGTTTGCGCACTGGGATTATGATTGAAAACTTTACGGCGGAACCATTGATTGAAGTGGGAGGCAGCCCGCTATTTACTGCGGTAGTTGGTACATGCTTTGCTTATGAAGGTTGGATCTGTGCGACCAGCATCAATGCGGAACTGAGGGACTCAAAAAAGAATTTACCAAAAGCCTTGATGTTTGGCTCTGCTTTTGTTGTCTTAATTTATATGCTGTATTATATTGGCTTGGCAGGGGCGGTTGAAAACGCAGTTATGATGGAAAATGGAGAAACCGGTGCAAAAATTGCTTTTTCCAATGTATTTTCTAATGTAGGCGGAGTGCTGTTGTTTGTATTTGTGGTTATTTCTGGTCTGGGTTCTTTGAATGGCTTGATGTTAGGTTGTACCCGTGCGTTTTATGCAATGGCCATTCGTGAGGAAGGACCTACCCCTAAGGTATTCCAAGGTGTGGACAAAGTGACCAATATGCCGACCAATTCTGCGGCAATGGGATTGTTGATGGCATCTCTTTGGCTGTTATATTTCTATGGTGCAAATTTGGCGGAAACACCATGGTTTGGAAATTTTAGCTTTGACAGTTCGGAATTGCCAATTATTACGATTTATCTGATGTATATCCCTATTTTTTTGATGCAGATCAAAAAAGAAACTTCTTTGCCGACCTTCCAGCGTTTTGTGATGCCGGTACTAGGGATTTTTGCCTGCCTGTTTATGGTATTGGCAGCCATTGTGTCTTTGTCAGATAAAATTATTTATTATGGTATTTTATTTGCGGCAATTATGCTAATTGGCGGATGTGTGCGTCATTATGGGCATGAGAGAAAATAAACGCTGTAGGAATGTCAGATGGTTGGTAGAAAGCAAAGAGTGGGCATCATCATATAGAGACTTTTTTCATTTAGGCGGCGAAGCAGTCTGATGGAAGAAAGGAATCTATGACACATTCATCTTATTCCATCTTTGGTTTCATTTCTGATGTTTTTGGATGGCGTGGTCCCCAAAATGGATGTTGCTGCCGAGAAGTTTTTGTGTAATGGAACGAAAGAAAAGAGGGATTCTGATGAGATACGTCATCAAAGATGAAGCATTTCGGTTTCAGTCTGCATTTGATACGGAAACGGGTGCATATGTACGGACAGGTATTTTAGATGAAACGGGGAAAGATACCGGCGTGGATCCGTTTATGGCATCCTTTCCGCATTTGATGGATGTGGGGATTATGGGGCACTGCATTCATGGAAAAACAGGGCTTTGCGCCAAGGCTGGGATTGGATGCTATCAAAGCGGGCGTTGGGTGGAGGAGCCAAATATGACGGCGGCAAATTTTCGCTGGATTGCAGAACAGGCAAAAGGTCGTTGCAATCAGTTTGCCCTTGGCGGTCGAGGAGACCCGGATCAGCACGAACAGTTTGCGGAGATTTTGCAGATTTGCCGGGAAAATCAGTTGGTACCCAATTTTACAACGTCCGGCTATGGAATGACTTCGGAAATCGCGGCGCTTTGCAAGCAATATTGCGGTGCGGTAGCGGTCAGCTGGTACCGCAGCAGTTATACCTTACAGGCGATACAGCAATTATTAGATGCAGGCGTGAAAACAAATATTCATTATGTATTGGGGCAAAACAGCATAGAGGAAGCCATAGAACGGCTGCGGAAGAATGATTTTCCGAAGGGCATCAATGCGGTGATTTTCCTTTTGCATAAGCCAGTGGGGCAGGGGACCGCAGAAAATGTGCTTTCGGCAGATGACCCAAGGGTGAAAGATTTCTTTGCGCAGGTAGACACCCAGCATACGTTTAAAGTGGGGATGGACAGCTGTCATGTGCCGGGAGCGGTGAATTTTTGCAGGAAGATTCACCCGGCTTCTTTGGATACCTGTGAAGGCGGCAGATTCAGCTGTTATATCAGTGCGGATCTGCAGATGATGCCATGCAGCTTTGACCAGGAAAAGAAATATGCGGTTTCCCTGCGGACGCATACCATAGAGGAAGCATGGAACAGTCAGGCGTTTACGCGGTTCCGCAATCGGATGCTTGGCGCTTGCCCGGCATGCGAAAAGCGGGAACTTTGTATGGGTGGATGCCCGTTGATGCGGGAAATTGTGCTTTGCAGCCGTTCGACCAAGCAATATATAGAATAAGGGGGAAAATTATATGAAAATCAGAACAGATTTTGTCACCAATTCCAGCAGCAGTTCCTTTGGGATTATCCACATCAAGAGCAAAGCTCTCGGAGAGTTTCTTGAGAAGTACCGAAACGCTGATATTCCCTGGACGACGGATTTTATAATAGATAATGATATGATCCATATTGAAGATATGGATGACATATTTGTGCCGAAGAATCCGACCCGTGTGGAGGAAGTACTGTTTGCCTTGCTGGATATGCTGGCTGGGGTCAATTTAGAAGATGTGGAATCGCCGGAGTTCCCGGAACATTATGATTACAGCGAAGAACAGGTGAAGATGCTTCTGGAAGCGAATAAAAGGGTGAAAGAACTGACCGATTCTATCAAGACAGTGGACTGGCATACCGGTATTGCAGAATGGGGGATGGACGAGGAAGAGGAAGCGGAAAGCGGCAGCGACGCTATTTTTCGTTACGATCGTGAGAAGAAAATCAGCGAGTATGAGATGTTCTGAGAAAATAAGAATTGTCACGCCAAAAGATTTAGCCTTCTCATGGAGTACTTCACGCAGATAGGATGGAAGTTGGTAAAGTTCGCGGGATTATCTGAATGATTATCAGGAAAAAGACATTGCGTAACATATAAACGAAATGGAAATGAAGTCAAAGAGAAAGAGGGAGTAAAAATGAAAATCAGAACAGATTTTGTTACCAATTCCAGCAGCAGCAGCTTTACATTGAACCTGATGATAGAATTGAAAAATGGAAAAAAGCTGAGCTATGAGGCTTTGGGCTATGAAGAACCGTTCGAACCGGGAGAATATGAAGAAGTTTCCGCAACGCTCAGCCCGAAGGAGCTGGCGGAGTGTCCCGATATTGCGGCACTGGTGGACATGCTCAAAGGCGGCATCGAATGCTGCGGAAAGCCGATTTTAACGGACAATAGTAGATTTATCAAAAAAATCAGAAAGATCCCTTCTATGCAGGAGATTGCCAAAATTTCCGTCGAAGGGACGGAATCGTATGGCTTGGTAGAAGAATATACGCAAGAATACACTTATGATTGTGAAACGAAAGCTTATACAAAGTGGGTTAGCGGCGAGGAAATGGAAGACATTGATGGCGCGCGGGGAGGAAGCCTGTATGTGCCTGACGCGGGTGTGGCAGAGAACGAAGAAGATTACAAATAAAAGGAGAACGGAAAGAAATTCGTAATCAAAAAAAGAGTACTAGTGCGTTACAATGGCGGAGGCGGACAGGTAACTATACCAGACGGGGTGCAGGAAATTGCGTCAGGCGCGTTTGCTGAAAGTAAAAATCTGAATAAAATTATTTTACCGACAAGTCTGACAACGATTCGTGATGCGCGTTTTCGGGCTGTGATGTGGCGACTGTCGTGATCTGGAGTGAAGTGAAAGAGATACTGCATGCCTTCGAGAATTGCATGAATTTAAAGGGAATCGTGATTTCAGGTGAAACCACAGAAATTGCGGCGAAAGCCTTTGTTGGATGTAAAAACTTTGAAGTTGTCATACTTCCCGAGAGCGTGACACAAATCAGTGAAGACGCTTTTGAAGGGTGCCCGGAGGTTACCATTTTCGCCCCGGGAGGATCTTATGCGGAACAGTTTGCCGGGGAACAGGGATTTGCGTTTGTGGACGTAAATGAACTTAAGAGAAAAAGTAAATAACAGAATATAAAGGTAAAAAGGAGGTCTGTTTTATGAAGATCCGAACAGATTTTGTTACCAATTCCAGCAGCAGCAGCTTTACATTGAACCTGATGATAGAATTGAAAGATGGAAAAAAGCTGAGATATGAGGCTTTGGGTTATGAAGAACCGTTCGGACCGGGGGAATATGCGGAAGTTTCCGCAATGCTTAGCCCGAAGGAGCTGGCGGAGTGTCCCGATATCGCGAAGCTGGTGGACATGCTCAAAGACTCCATCGAATGCTACGGAGAGCCGATTTTAACGGATGACGACAAATTTATCCAAAAAGTCAAAAAGATTCCATCTATGCAGGAGATTGCCAAAATTGCCGTTGCCGGGACAGAAATATATGATCCGGAAAATGAATATGCCCAGGTGTATACGTATGATTGTATGACACAGGCGTATACCTGTAAAATCGACGGGGAGCAATGGGGTGCCATAAACGGAGCTTCCGGCGGGGATTTATATGTGCCGGATCGCAAACTGGCGAAAGAATCAAATGAAATGAATGAAGCGGATGAATTACAGGAAAAAGAGGAATTTGTGGTCGAATATGATGTGCTGGTGCGTTACACTGGTGAAGGCGGACAGGTGACCATACCGGACGGGGTGCGGGAAATTGGCTCGGATGCTTTTGATGATTGTCTTGAGAATCTGACGGGCATTACCTTCCCGGAGGGGTTTACAACCATTCAGGAACAGGCGTTTGTAAGCACTGCACTGACTTCCGTGACCATTCCCGGCAGCGTAAAAGAGATTCCTCCAGCTGCGTTTATGGCTTGTGTGGACTTAACAGAAGTGATCCTGTTAGAAGGGGTTGAGGAGATTGCGTATGACGCATTTGCCGATTGTGAAAGCCTGCATGATGTTACACTACCGGCGAGTGTGACGAAGATTTACGACTGTGCGCATGGCTATTCGTTTTTTGGATGTCCGCAGTTCACCATTCATGCGCCTGCGGGATCTTATGCGGAGCAATTTGCCAAAGAGAAGGGGCATCCATTTGAAGCGCTGTAAGGGGCGGAAGCGGAACGCAGGATGGGCGATACATCGGCAAAAAGCGTCTGATGCAGGAGGAAAAAAGGAAGGGATGTTTTATGAAAATCCGAACAGATTTTGTCACCAATTCCAGCAGCAGTTCATTTGCGGTCATTCATATGAAAAGTAAGGAAATTGCGAAATTGCTGGAAAAATATCGAGATGCGGATATTCCCTGGAATGTGATGTTTGAAGTGGAAGGGGACGAGATTGATATCGACCCGGAGGATTTTATGTCCCCGCAAGACCCGACGAAAGTAGAGGAAGTACTGGAGTGTCTGTTGATGCTGCTGGCAGAAGTGAATCTCGAGGACGTTTCATCACCTGATTTTCCGAAAGGATTTTATTATTATAATGAAGACCAAGTAGCGTTGATGCAAGAGGCATTTGAAAACCGGAAACACTTGACCGATTCCATACAGTCGGTATCATGGGACGCAGGGCTTTGGGTACCGCCGGAAGAAGAAGGAGAACTGCAAAATACCCATGTACGATTTTTCTATGACCGGGAAAAAGGCAGTTCTGAATTTGTGGAAGACGCAGAATGGTGATTGGCGGACAACATTGGAAAGAGGACGCCGCAGATAAAATTTTAAGGAGGGACGTGCATGGCAAACATTTCAAGTGCGAATGGAACACTTACTTTGAAAGGAGAATGGACCGAAGCGGCTGTGGAAGCGTTGAAACCGGTTCTGGACGTATGGAAATTTTACGGCGAGTATGGTATGCGGGTATATGAATATCCTACAGTCGACAAAACAACAATAGAGTTCAACGGCAGCGGACGGTGGTCGTTTTCCGGAACGCTGGGGGATTTTGACAGCTGGACGAGGTCGTGGATCAAGGATCAGCCAGAAAGAAACGGAGAGCCTATACGTCCGCTGACAACAGAGCAGTATGACCTGCTCTTAAAGCTGATGCAGGAGAATGCGCTCAGCATGGAAGTTGACTTTGAGGACAAAGAGGGCGGCATGGGTTTCCGTAACCATGAGGTAGGCGTATTTACAAGCGAGGACGGCGAATTGCGCTATGAGCGGACGACATGTGAGGCTGTTCTCAGTGATGATTCCGGCAGCGAGGCAACGGTGGGCTATCTCGCTCAGTTTTGTACGAATCCCGACACAGAGAAACTTAGCATATGGGTAGAGGACAATATTTGTTTTACGGATATATTTTATAACTGGGCGCCCGATCATGACCAGATCATATACGAGCTGCAAGAGTTTGATGAGGACCCGTTCCCACAATTCAGCAGAGATTTTTCTCCGGATACAAAGGAATGGGAAGAATTTTGTGAAATTTATGAGTCGATCAATGATTACCGTCCGGACGAGGTGGAATGATAACAGACAGAAGCTGTGCCGCAGAGGAGTGATACGGATAACACATATTTTTTTGATTTCTATGCTCCAAATGTAGATATATTATGAGTAAATGATGAAGAAGCATTTTGGGACGAATGATATATCTTTTGAAAATGAGCAGCGGAAGAAATATCCAAGGAGTACGGACATGAAGCTCGACCAAAGACGCGAACCGTAAATATTTATTTGTCTAAGGGACAAACAGGTTAAGATATTTGTATAAAAATCTCGCGGTAAGACGAAGATTTATCATTATTTCGGTGAGGGATATCCATTTGAAGCGCTGTAAGGCGCCCCGGCACAGGAAGCAGAAGGGAAGCCTGTACATTTTGGGGCAGGAACGCCACGGGGACAGCGGACAGACAGGGGGACAGGGCATCCCCTGTTTTTTTGTGCGGGGCAACCGGGAAACAAACGATTTTATATTGACATATGTCAGAAATAGAGTATACTGAAAAAGTAAGCAACATATGTCAGAAACAGGAGGTGTCCCCATGCCAAGACCCAGAAAATGCAGGCGGGTATGCGCCATGCCGCAAAACAGCCGCTTTGGTCCCGTCAACGGCGGATGCAGCGAGGAAATCGCGATGACTGTGGATGAATATGAAGCACTGCGGTTAATCGATTTGGCGGGATATACGCAGGAAGAATGTGCAGCACAGATGGGTGTTGCCCGTACTACCGTGCAAGGCGTCTATAACGATGCCAGACGAAAGGTGGCGGAATCTCTGGTTACAGGCAAAGTGCTGGTGATTGCGGGCGGGGAATACGATTTGTGCGACGGTGCAGCAAGACCATGCGGAAAGAAATGTCATCCCATTTGCTGCAAAAAAGAGAAAATCACGCAACCAACAAATACAAAGGAGATGTCAAAACATGAGTGAAACTTGTTCCCATAACTGCGGAAGCTGTTCTTCGGACTGCGCGAACCGGAAACCGGCAGATTTTCTGGTGGCACCCAATCCCCACAGCAGCATAAAGAAAGTCATTGCTGTTGTCAGCGGCAAAGGCGGCGTCGGAAAATCCATGGTAACCAGTACCTTGGCGGTATTGACTCAAAGAAAGGGAAAACAGACGGCAATTTTGGATGCAGATATTACCGGTCCGTCTATTCCGAAGGCGTTTGGGATGACCCAGAAAGCCTACGGAACGGAACTGGGGATGATGCCCTGTAAAACGAAAACCGGGATTGACGTTATGTCCGTGAATTTGCTGCTGGATCATGACACAGACCCTGTTGTGTGGAGAGGACCGATTATTGCGGAAACAGTAAAACAGTTTTGGCGGGATGTGATTTGGGAAAATGAAGAATATATGTTTATTGATATGCCGCCCGGAACGGGGGATGTCCCGTTGACGGTGTTTCAGTCCATTGCGATGGATGGGATTATCATTGTGACCTCGCCGCAGGAGCTGGTGGGTATGATTGTAGATAAAGCGGTAAAGATGGCAGAAATGATGCATGTGCCGATTTTGGGCATTGTGGAAAATATGTCGTATTTTGTTTGTCCGGACTGCGGCAAACAGCACAAGATTTTTGGAGAAAGTCATATCGAAGAGATTGCGGCAAGACACAACATCCCGGTAGTCTGCAAGCTGCCGATGAATCCGGAAATTGCGGCAAGGTGTGACAGAGGAGAAGCGGAAAACTACGATGGTGACTGGCTGAATCCCATGATTGATTTTTTGGAAAAAATTTGAGGAGGAACAATCAGATGAAAACAAGAATTGCGGTAACCTATGAAAATGGTCAGGTGTTCCAGCATTTTGGACATACGGAACAGTTTGGGATCTATACAGTAGAGGACGGAAACATTTTGGAAGAGGAAGTAGTTTCCACAAACGGCAGCGGACATAGCCTGTTGGCGGACTTTTTGGTGGTGCACGGGGTATCGGTTTTGATCTGCGGCGGCATTGGCGGCGGCGCCAAAATGGCACTGGCGGAAAAAGGCATTGCGTTATACGGCGGCGTGACGGGCGATGCAAAAGAAGCAGTGGAAGCATATTTGGCTGGGACATTATCCTTTGACGCAGGGGTAGAATGCAGTCATCATCATGACCATGACCATGAGCATTGCGCAGATCATGATCATCATTGCGGTGGTCACTGCGGACAGTAAGCGGATTGAAGGCAAAAAACGCGGACGGTATCGGATACCGTCCGGGTTTTTTGTGCGGCGATGAATTCCGTTATTGCAAAATGGCAGAACGATGGCAGGAGGGAGATGTCATTATAGCAGTACACAGAGTGAGGTTTGGACGATTTGGTTGTTTTCGCAGAAGCAGACTCAAAAGCAATAGGTATCGGCTTGTGAAATAAGGCGGTTTTGGAAAGCGGAAATAAGACTGCAGCATTTGTTTTTCGGTGTATTCCTACGAAATAGAATATACTGAAATCAAATGCTGTTTTTTATTTGGCTGCAAGAAAAAGCAGCTTGCAGAGATATCAGCGGGCGAAATCTAAGCCAATCGGATGATTTTGCAAAAAACATAAATAGACGTAAATAAATACGGTTTTGCGGTATACTAAGAAAGAATAGAAAAACAAAAATACAGGAAAATATATTGGAAAAACAGCATATAGCAGCATGGAACGACCCAATAAAGGCAATGAGGATACTGTTATCTACAGAATGCGGGAAAATCAGAAGTACATCTGTTCTGTGAAAGAAAGCGGAGGTCTACGATCATAACGAGATAGCGGAGTTTATCCTTTTGGAAATGGATGCGAATAAGAAACAGGCGTACGGTTGGTGCGGTAGACGGAGTGCTGGAAGTACAGACGTTTTAGAAGCAGAATGGGACGAGATGCCGCTGTGCCTGCTTATACTGATTGGGAAGGATGGAATTTGGGAGGAAAATATGGAAAAAAGACTATATACCAATGGAACCATTGTGACAATGGAGCGAGCATATCCTACTGCAGAAGCAGTATTGACAGAAGGGAAATATATTCTCGCCGTTGGGCGAAGAGATGCACTGGAAAAAGAAGCGGATCATATCGTCAATTTGAATGGAAAGACCATGCTGCCTTCGTTTTTGGATAGTCATGGACATCTTATGGGAGTGGCAAGTGGCATGCTGCAGGCAGATGTGTCAAACGCACACAGTTTTGCGGAAATCGCGGAGCAAATCCAGCGATTTTTGCGGCAAAATGCACCGCGAGAAGGACAATGGGTCGTGGCAACGGGCGCCGACCATGGGATTATGCAGGAAGGACGTCTGCCATCAAAGAGGTTTCTTGATCGGATCACAGCGGCATATCCGTTGGTGCTGCAGCATATTTCGGGGCATAGCGGTGTGTTTAATAGCAAAGGGCTGGCGGTTCTGGGCATAACGGTCGAAAGCCAAAGCCCTGCAGGTGGAACCATAGATTATGAGAATGGCTTGCTGGAAGAAAACGCTTTTTTACAGGCGCTGGAGCACATTCCATTGCCGGATCAGAATGCGCTGCTGGCTGCGTTCGGGCAGGCACAGCGATACTATGCTTCTTATGGTATTACAACAGCACAGGAAGGGATGTTTGTGAAGCAAATTCATGACATTTACCAGGAACTGTATCAGCGGGAGCAATTGTGGATGGATGTTGTGGCATATGTAGATTTGAAAAACGATCCAGAAGGAGTGGATGCATTCCCGCATTGTAGGGGCAAATATCATCATCATTTCAGGATTGGCGGATATAAGGTGTTGCTGGATGGTTCTCCGCAAAGCAAAACGGCATGGGTGACGCGTCCATATACAGATGGTACGAGAGGATTGCCGATTTGGACAGAGGATGCATTGGAAGCAAAAATGACATATGCGATCCAAAGGGGGCAGCAGTTGTTGGCACATGCCAATGGGGATGCAGCGACAGATCAATATTTACGGGTCTATTCGCGCGTGAAAGCGCAATGGGGACCGGCACTGCGACCAGTATTGATTCACGGGCAAATTTTACGGGCGGATCAAATGGCGAAATTGGTACGGCTGGAAGTAATCCCATCGTTTTTTCCGGCGCATGTGTATCATTGGGGCGAGGTGCATATTGCAAATCTGGGGATGGACAGAGCAAGGAACATCAGTGCGGCAGGATGGGCACAGCAGTATGGGATACCCTTTACCCTGCATACGGATGCGCCGGTGGTAACGCCGAATATATTGGAAACGATGGGGTATGCGGTAGAGAGAAAAACAAGAGGCGGCAGGAGATTGGGGGGAGAACAGCGAATTTCTCCCTATGAAGCATTACAGGCAGTGACGCTCTCTGTGGCAAAGCAGTATGGAGAAGAAGCGGAAAAAGGCAGTATTCGGGCAGGGAAGCTGGCGAATTTCGTAGTTTTGGATGAAAATCCGATGGAACTGGAGGGCGAAGCATGGCGCAATACAAAGGTTCGAGCAACCATTTTGGCAGGGAAATGTGTTTATCGGAACTAAAGGAGGAAAATGCATGGATGGGAAGAAAGCAATGAAGCAGTGCTGTAAATTGGTTTTGGCAGCAGCGGCAGGCTACGGCATATATGTATGCCATGGATACCGGCGAATCAAAGACCGACAGCCGTTGCAGATACAAAAGGGAGCAAAACAGCGTTTGTTGGCGGTGGAAACGCCTTATACGGCGGTTAGTTACAATATTGGATTTGGGGCTTATACGCCGGAATTTACATTTTTTATGGACGGCGGCAGACATGCCGTAGCCAAAAGCGCGCAGAGTGTGCGGCGATGTGTCAAAGGGGCTGGAAAAGCGGCAGCGAAGCTGCGACCGGATTTTGTGATGTTTCAGGAAGTGGATCTTTCTGCGACACGCAGTCACCATGTGAACGAATATGATTTATTGAACACATGCTTTCTTCACTATGATCATATGTTTGCAGTGAATTATGACTCTGTGTATTGGTTGGTTCCGCCATGGGAACCGCACGGAAAATCGCTGTCTGGTATGGCGCTTTTTTCTGCATATCCGCTGCACGGTGCTGTCCGGAGGAAGCTTCCGGTGGCATCCGATTGGCGAAAGCTATTGGATTTGGATCGATGCTATACGATGACAAGCGTATCTGTGGAAAACGGGAAACAATGTGTTTTGTTTCATGTACATTTGTCGGCATATGGGCATGATCAAACGGTACGAAGGGGACAAGTTGATATGTTGGCAAAAGAAATGCAGAGGCAGAGAAGGTTGGGAAATTATGTCATCTGCGGCGGAGATTTCAATCATGATATGTGTCAGAATGTTGAACAAGAAGAACAGCAACATAGTTGGGCGCATGCGTTTCCCAGACAATGGCTTCCAGAGGGATTTTCTGTCGCCATGGACACCATTCCAAAACAAAAGCAGCGCCAGATGCCTTACAGCACCAGAAAAACGGATATTCCCTATGACCCGCTGCATTCCTGTCTGGTTACTGTGGATGGATTTCTGATTTCTGATAATGTGATTTGTGAAGAAATCCAAGTAGTGGATACAGAATATCAATATTCCGATCATAATCCGGTCAAGCTGCAATTTCGATTACGTTCTGAAAAATAACAATTTGGAAAAGAAATCGTAGGGCTATTCCCAAAAGCGGGGAAAGTGAAATGGAACAGAGAAGAATCATGGGATGCAAAGGAGAGAAGAATGATCGGATCGGTTGTTCTGTCGGACTGGAGAGAGCAAAAAAGTGCACATTAAAAGTTGCGAAAGAGAACGTAATGGAAGGAAAGAAAGGGCATATAGAAAGCAAAATATCCTGATGGAGAATATCGTCTTTATTGCAGAGTTTTACAATTTGGGCTATAATTGATAAAGAGAACAGAAAATGTTAGATGGACAAAGAAAATTTGCTGTAAAATAGTTGAAAAATAGAATTATTTTTTATATATTTTGCTGTTTTGATGTAAGAATGGGATTAAGATTTTAATAAATGATAGCAAAAACTTATAAAATATGGATAATATACGATTGATAAATAATCATGTTATTCGAAAAATGAATTGTAGAAGCTGCGGTTTTGCAGCATATTTCAAACAGGAAAGATCCATACTGTTTTAAGGGAGGGAATTACATATGGAGTGTTTTGTGAGTATCATTTCTGATATTCAAGCTGTGGTTTGGGGTCCGATCATGTTGCTGCTGCTGTTTGGCACACATGTTTTCTTAACCATCCGTACGCGTGTGATTCAGAGATACATGTTTCAGGGAATGAAGCTGTCTGTTACTCCTGATAGGGAAGGGGAAGGCGATGTATCCGGGTTTGGCGCGTTAGCAACTGCGTTGGCGGCAACCATTGGGACTGGAAATATTGTCGGTGTTGCAACCGCAATTGCTTCTGGCGGTCCTGGCGCTGTATTTTGGGTGTGGCTGACCGGCTGTTTTGGGATTGCTTCAAAATACAGTGAAGCGGTGTTGGCTGTAAAATACAGAGTAAAAGGCAAGGACGGCGCAATGATTGGCGGACCCATGTATGCGCTGGAAAGAGGGCTGCATCTAAAATGGCTGGGGGTATTGTTCGCGCTGTTTGCAGGGCTTGCCTGCTTTGGAATCGGTAACGGGACACAGAGCAATTCTATCAGCGATATGGTAAACAATACCTTTGGTGTATCTCCGCATATTACAGGTCTGATCATTACGATTGCCACTGGCGTGGTTATCATCGGCGGAATAAAATCCATCGCAAGAGTATGCGAAAAGCTGGTGCCGTTTATGGCAGGTTTTTATATCATTGGCTGTATTTTAATTCTGATTTTGAATCGGGAATTTGTTGGAGCGGCAGTAAAGCTGATCGTTACCAGCGCTTTTACACCGCATGCAGCCGGCGGCGGATTCATTGGTTCTACAGTCATGCTGGCAATTCGCTTTGGAATTGCCCGCGGTTTGTTCAGCAATGAAGCCGGCTTGGGTTCAGCGCCCATTGTGGATGCAGCCGCATCTACCAGAAATCCAGTTCGTCAGGGTTTAATTGCGATGACTGGCGTATTTTGGGATACGGTAATTGTTTGTGCGTTGACCGGTTTGGTTTTGGTATCTTCTATTATGAAAAATCCGGAAGGGATGGCAGGGTTATCCGGCGGTGATTTGTCTTCGGCAGCATTTGCAAATATTCCTGTCATTGGACCGATTGTATTAACAGTTGGTTTGATTACCTTTGCATGGTCCACGATTCTTGGTTGGAGTTATTATGGGGAAAGATGCTGGGTATATCTGTGCGGACCAAAGGCAATTATGCCTTTCCGTATTATTTTTACACTGGTTGTATTGATTGGATCGGTAGTCAGCCTGGATTTGATTTGGAATATTGCGGATATTTTGAATGCGCTGATGGCGCTTCCGAACTTGATTGCACTGCTTGGTCTGAGCGGCGTGGTTGTGGCGGAAACCAAGAAGTATTTGTTCAGTCACAATATGGAAGCATGGTCGGAAGATGAGATCCCGGTAGTGGATCGATAAAGACCTCCGGTTATTTGCGGAGTACCGCAGCGGGTATCAAATGATGCAAGGATGTAGAAGGCAGAGAGAACATATGGGAACCCCCGGATTTCTCTCTGCTTTTTTGCATGCCATTCATAAGGAAGCAGTTGGCGGCATGGGAATAGCTGATTTACAAAAGAAGGATAGGAAACACAAAAAGTGAGATTGGCAGGCAATGATAGCAACTTTGGATTCAGTGAAACATTTTGCGGCAGTTATGGAGCAAAAAGTGAGACTTTGGATGGAGGTTGTATGAATACAAAAAGAACCGCTGCGAGCAACGATTTCTAAGGAGAACGGTGAAATTCCATAGTTTCTGGTGGGAAGAAGCAGATAGGGGAAAACGAGCGATGAGAAGAATGCTTGCAGCCAAACAGGAGAAGCACAGGGGATTTTGATAAGTATAGAGAGCGGTCGATTGTGTAAGCGCTGCATATTACAATGGAAATAAAAAAACTCGTCGCAAATCATTACGACGAGCCAGTGTGAGTGACATGATTCGAACACGCGACCTTCTGATCCGTAGTCAGACGCTCTATCCAGCTGAGCTACACTCACACGATACTGCAAGAGATATCATACAACAATTCCAATGAATTGTCAAGAAAAAAATTCAAATTTTAGATTTTTCTAAAAAGTTCTGGATTCCTTCGCAGAGAAAGGTGTCTGTACTACAAAACCTTTCCTGCGAAGAAATCGGTGAACAGTTTTGATCAGGATTTGTTTTTGGGCAGGAAGGGAAATTTTTCTGCCAAATGCGCGGAGTATGACAGGCTCCTGCGTACTAATTTGACCGGAAGGCGGGAAATTTGCCCTGCTGCTCTGGCGCCGATGACCAATGGAAGTGCAGGCATGGGAATACGTTCCATATGGGCGTTTTCGGCAACGACTTTTTGATACAAAGCTTCTACATGGTCGCCAAATGCCTCCACAGACAGTGCTTCCATGGCATGCTGTGCGGCGGCAGAAAGTTTTTCCCGCAGCGGTTGATCCGTTAAGATATGATATAACAGATCGGGCAATTCTTCTGGATGGTCGAAGAGCATACCAGTCTTTCCGTCTGTAATGATATTGGCGATACAGGGATCGCGGCGAGCAACAACTGGGATACCGGCAGCCATGGATTCGGCAAATGTCAGTCCCTGTGTTTCCGATAGTGACGCACTGCAAAAGACGTCGCCCAACTGATAATATTTTCCAATTTCTTGCCAGGATTTACCGCCGGTAAAGATCAGATGCGATCCGATTCCCAGAGAATTGCCATATTGATGCAAGTTTTCTGTTTCGTTTCCTTCTCCGACAATAACCATTTTTGTCTGAGGTAGTCGCTGCAACAGCTCGGGCAGTGCACCGATGATCAGGTCAATGCTTTTTTCTTTGGCGATACGCCCAATGGAAAGAATGACAGGTGTATCCGCTTGCAGTCCCAGCGAATGCCTTAATTCTAGTATTTCTGCCGGCGTATAATTGGATTTGCGAAAATGCGTCGTGTCAATGCCGGTAGGAATGACAGAAATGGGTTTTTGTACGCCATAACTGTGCAGCAGTGATTCTGTTTTCTGAGACGGTGCAATGACTGCCATGGCGGTATTGCAGAAAAAGCGGCTAAATTCTCTAGCGCCTTCTGGAGAGATCAAATGCCCTCTGGCGATATAATGAACATAGTCTTCATACATGGTGTGATATGTATGTACCATGGGTATGCCGTGGGTGGTAGAGATCACTTTGCCCAACAGCCCTAAGGAAAACTCTGTTTGTGTATGGACAATATCCAAATGCAGTTGATTGATCTTATGCAAGATATGAGGCGGGCAGACAAAGCAGCCTCGATAATTTCGAACAAATAAAACGGGCATGCTGGGAAGCCGAAAAATATGACCGTCGTTTTCTCGCGCCTGGCGCGGGTCATACGGCGTAAAAATATAAACTTGATGCCCTCTTTTTTCCAATTCCTGCCGCAGTGTTTGGATGGAGGTTGCCACACCGTTTAACTGCGGGAAATAGGTATCGGAAAAGATGCCGATATTCATTGTTTCACCTCCTGAAAAATTTGACCTCTTTAGGGATTTTAATATAAATCCCCACGTTTGACAAGCTGAAAACAATGAAATCCCAGAAAAAGAAACGAGGAATTTATACAGCGATCATACCGACAATGAAAGAAATATGATATACTGAAAGCAGTCACACAAGAAGGAGAGTAAATCCATGGCACAAGCATTTCATCCCAACCAAATTACGGCGATTACCCATAAGCAGGGACCAATGTTGGTACTTGCCGGACCGGGCAGCGGCAAGACCACCGTCATTGTGCATCGGATTCGTTATTTGACGGAAGAGCTGCAGGTGCCGCCGCATCGGATTTTGGTCATTACGTTTACAAAAGCGGCGGCAGAACAGATGAAAACACGGTTTGCTGCTTTATCGATGCGGACGGGCATAGTATTTGGTACGTTTCACAGTGCATTTTTCCGTATTTTGCGCAGGGCTCGGGGGTATCATGTGGATCAGGTGCTCAAGGAAGAGCAGAAGCAACGGGCGTTACGCGGTATTTTTACGCAGATGCAGGTGGACAGCGCAGATGCGGAAGAATACATACAACAGTTTTTGCAGCAGCTTTCTTTGATGAAAAACGAACTGCTGACATTGGAACAATTTCAACCAGAAGGGATACCGCGGGAAGAATTTAGGCAAATGGCGCAGGCATATGCGGCATATAAAAAACAGGAGGGGAAAATTGACTTTGACGATATGCTGACAGAATGCTGGGAAGTATTACAGCAAGAGCAACAGCAACGGATATACTGGCAGTCACGATATGAGTACATTTTGGTGGACGAGTTCCAGGATGTGAACCGGGCGCAGTATGATTGTCTGCGGTTGTTGGCGGCACCGAAAAACAACTTGTTTGTTGTAGGAGATGACGATCAGAGTATCTATGGATTTCGAGGTGCAAGACCAGATTTTATGCTGCGTTTTCCAAAGGATTATCCCAAAACCAAACAGGTGATCTTGAATGTCAATTATCGCTCGTCTGAACGGATCATTCGATTGGCAGAGCAGGTAATTGGCAGAAATACCTGCCGTTACGAAAAGCATATGCGAGGCAATCGGGATTTGGGTGATAAAATCAATGTCTTTACAGCGGAAGATGGAGCGGAAGAGGCAGAAGTGGTAGCGAATAAAATTCTGCGGCTTGGCGCGCAGGGGATTCCGTGGGAGGAGATGGCGGTGATATACCGCACCAATGTGCAGGGCGGTGCGTTTGCCCGTGCGCTGTATCGCAAGGGAATTCCTTATTGGCTGCGAGATGGAGGTACAAACCTATACGAGCATTGGATTGCCAAGGATTTGCAGGCATATTTGTTCTTGGCGGAAAATCCAGACAGCGATCAGGCGCTGCTGCAAATTTTGAATAAACCAAAGCGTTATATCAGCAAAGAATTGTTGATGGAAGCAGAGCAGATGCCCTATGGATTGAGGCGCAGCCTGCAAGTCTGTCCATCTTTGAAAAGGTGGCAGCAGGAACCACTGGAGCGCTTAGAAGAAGACCTTGCCCAGATTCGCCGCCGTGCACCTCATGAAGCACTGCGATATATTCGCAATGTGGTAGGATATGATGAATATTTGATGGAATATGCGGCATATCGCAAGGCAAATCTGTCTCATTGGATGGAAATTGCGGATGAATTGACAGAAACGGCAAAAGATACCGCAGATTTTGCACAATACGGCAAACGGTTGGAAGAAATGAGCACACAAATGCAGAAACAAAGCAGCAAAACAGACAGAGGGGAGCATACAGTCACGCTGACAACGATGCATTCTGCCAAAGGGTTGGAATTTACGGCAGTCTTCCTGCCATCTTTAGCGGAAGGAATTTTGCCGTATGAAAAAAGCAAGGCAGGAGCGCATCTGGAAGAAGAACGGCGGTTGTTTTATGTAGGGTTGACCAGGACGAAGGATCGTTTATTTTTATCCTTTGCCCGTAATCGTTATGACAAACCGGTGAAGCCTTCTCGTTTTTTGCTGGAGATGGGATTGACGGAACAGTTGCTCTTAAAAGAAAACCGAAAGAAATTGTAAGAAAGAGTTAAAACATTTCCAAAATGAGGTTGTTATAATAAAAAGAAAGGGTCAGCAAAACAAAAGAAACGAGGAATTTGGCAGGAGGGTGACTATGAAATATCAGCAAAGGCAACGTTGGAAGAAGCGGGTATTTTCCGTGATTGCCATCGTGATTTCGGTGATTATGGTGCTGGGGCTGCTCTCGCCGGTGTTTGCGGCAGAGGCGACGGTGGAACAGGTACAGCAGGAAGAAGAAACAGAGCGGGAAGAATCGTTGTCCCAAGAAGTTGGAGCGGGACAGTTTGAGATGGACTTAGAGATTGGATTTGGCGGTTCTTATGTGGTGGAGCGCATGACGCCGGTATTTGGGACGGTGACCAATTTGGGAGAGCCCTTTTACGGAGAATTGCAGGTGAAATCCTACACCTATGAAAATAGTGATACAGGATATCAGAAGTATGCTATCTATGCACAAAAACTGGAATTGGAAGAAGGGGCGGCTAAACAGGTCAATATGGAACTAGGGATGAATACCATCCGCAAATATCTGGAAGTCAGCCTGGTGGATGAGAATGGCGAGGTTGTTTATTTGGAAAATATCCCAATCCAAGCGATTTCGCCGGAAGCAGTGGTTGTGGGTGTTTTATCCGAACAGCCGTCACAGGTGCAGTATTTATCCGCGTTGTCTGCAAATCAAGGTACAGAAAAAGGTGCGGTATTTTTTTTAGACAGCGATTCTTTTCCACATTCCCAAGAGGTGATGCAGAACTTCCGGATTCTTGTGATTGATGATTACCGTACGGAATCTTTGGGAGATGACCAAAAAGCAGCGCTGCAAAATTGGGTGGATCAAGGAGGTACACTGGTGCTGGGAACAGGACCGCAGGCGGAGAAAGTCCTCTCCGGGCTGGACTTTGTAGAAGCAACGGTGAATGCAAGTACTTCGGTCTCTGCCATTACAGAGTGGAATGGCACTGCAGTCGCGCTGGAATCACCGCTGACGTTGGCGCAGATTTCTTCAGAGCAGGCAATTACGGTATGGAACAGTCAGGAGGGTACGGCGCTGACCTCTTTGCTGCCTTATGGCAGCGGGTCGGTTTTGATCCATCATTTTGCGTTGGGATTGACGCCGTTTTCCCATGTGAGCAATGCGGCACAATTGCTGCGCAGTTATTATCTGCAATGGATCCCGGATTTGTTTTCGACAGAAGGGATAGATACTTCCCTACCACAGCTGGAATATATTTCTGCACAATTTCCGGTAATGACATCTTCTTCGATGCACATGCTCTTCGGTGTAGTAGCAGTATATATCTTGTTGGCAGGACCAGGGCTGTATTGGCTCCTGAAGAAAAAGGATAAACGGGAAAGGGGATGGATTTGTATTCCGCTGTTATCGGTAGCGTTTATGGGTGTAGTTTTTGTGATGACCGGGAACAGTGCGTATCGGGACAGTCTGCTGAATACGGTTGCCATGGTGGAACTGAAAGAAGGCAGTACCACTGGAGAAGCGGTAGCTGCTATGACAATCAAAACACCGCAGCGCGGAGATATTACGTTTCGCACGGAAGACAGCCTTCCGATACAGCCAAAGATAGATAGAGGCTGGTATAACGGCAATGCAGATACAGAAACGCTGGAATATAAGATTATGACTGGTGCAGACACAGAAGTGGTGTTCTATCAAACGGCAGCATGGAGCAGTAATTCCTTGCAGGCAAAAGCAAGTGTAGATGTAGGAGGCTCCATATTGTCTGATGTGCGGCTGGATGGGAACACAGTGATTGGGACGGTTACCAATCAGACTAATATCCATTTTGTGGATGCCTATATTGGGATTGAGAACCTGTACCTGCCCATCGGGGAGCTTCCGGCGGGCGGAAGCGTGGAGGTTTCCGAAGAAATTGACGCAGATCAATGGAATCAACGGTATTATGATGGCATTACCGCGGCGATTTCCGGCAGTACAGATAGTCTGCGCCAACAGGTAAACAGCGGCAGACTGACGATGGAAGAGGGCTACCGTTTGGCAAGGGAGTCGGATTTGATTTCTCAAAAAGAAGGAGAAATGATGTATGGCGGGATGGGATGGCAGGATAAGCAAATTATTTCTGCATTCTATGGCTTTTCGGATATGCCTCTCTTTCAAGGAAGCAAATATCTCAATGGAAAAGCGATGCGGGAAGTGGGTTTAACCATGTATTATGTGGATTTTGTACAGGAACTGAGCAAAACAGAATCGTTTGATCTGCCCTTTTGTGTCTATCCGGAGGATACATCCAATCAAATCTACAACCTAAGCTATGATACATGGAATAATATCTGTGAAGTTGGGAATATGATGTCTGCAGATCAGGAAATCATCTTGACCTACCGCATTGGTGACGGTGTAAAGGTGGAAGAAATCCAATTCCAGACGGATGCGAATTATATCAATGGGCTATATGCACCGACCGAAATATATAATATACGCACTGCCCAATGGGAAGTGTTGTCCGAGGAGGCGTATGCGGCGGCGGATTATGTGGATGAAAACAATCAGGTGCAGTTGCGGCTGTATTTGTATGGCGGAGAATATGCACATACACCGGCAATGCGCGTGAAAGGGGGCGGGCTCTATGCTTGAGTTGAAACAGTTGGTAAAACGCTATGGCTCTTTTACGGCAGTAGACCATTTGAGCCTGACCATTCCAGATGGCAGTATTTATGGCTTTGTGGGACCGAATGGCGCGGGGAAAACCACAACCATGCGGATGATGGCCGGATTGCTGCGGGCAACAGAGGGCAGCATTTTGCTGGGAGATGTGGATATGACCAAAAATCCGCGTATGCTGCGGGCGAAAATTGGATATATGCCGGATTTCTTTGGTGTGTATGATAATTTGAAAGTGACGGAATATATGGATTTTTATGCGGGTGCCTATGAAATCCCTTATCGGGAACGAGGAGAGATTATCGACAATTTGTTGGAGATTGTGGACTTGTCACATAAGAAAAATGATTATGTAGATGCACTTTCCCGCGGTATGAAACAGCGGCTGTGTCTGGCGCGCAGTTTGGTACATGATCCGTCATTGCTGATTTTGGACGAACCGGCTTCCGGATTGGATCCGCGTGCAAGAGTAGAAATGAAAGAGGTCCTTAAGCAGCTGCAAACGTTAGGCAAGACGGTTGTCATCAGTTCTCATATTTTACCGGAGCTGGCGGAAATGTGTACGGAAGTGGGAATTATTCACCATGGTACGCTGGCTGCCCAGGGGACGGTACATGATATTATGCGGAAGCTGACACAGAAACGCATGATCTGCGTGCGCCCGTTGGGACAAGTGGAACGGGTGGTAGCGATTTTACAAGAACTGCCGGCCGTGGGCGGTATTACAGCCAATGTGGCAGATATTACCTTTGATTTTGATGGAACAGACGAAATGCTGGCGGATATTTTGCGGCGGTTGGTAGAAGCAGAAATCCCAATTCTATCGTTTCAGGAGAAACAAGGAAATTTGGAAGAGATTTTTATGCAGGTGACAGGAGGCGAGGACAAATGATGAACCCGGTTTTGCGCAGAGAAGCCATTACAACCATGCGCAGCTGGAAAACGTATGGTGCACTGGTTGTCTTTTTGGCAGTTTCGGCAGTTGGCGCATGTCTATACATCAATTTGGCGATGTACCAAAACTATGACATGTCCTTTGACCCTGCTGCCATGGTGTGGCTGTATGTGGTACTGGCGGCAGTACAGATGGGATTGGTGATGCTGGCAGTTCCTGCAATTGCGGCAGGCAGCATCAGTGGGGAACGGGAACGTCAAACACTAGATTTGCTGTTGGTGACGAAGATGCGCCCGATTTCGATTATCTTGGGAAAATGGATGGCATCCCTGTTATATCTGCTGCTGTTGATTTTCGCAACGCTTCCGGTATTTGCCATTGCGTTTTATTTTGGTAATGTATCGATCGGGAATTTGGCGCTGTTATTGGTGTTTGTCCTTTGTACGGCATGTATGGTTGGCGCGGTATCGGTATTTTTTTCTTGTATTTTCAAAAGAACGATTGTATCCATTGTACTGATGTATTTGGTGATTGGGCTGTTGTGTTTTGGAACGCTGGTACTGCTGGCTTTCTTATATTTGGGAGTGGATAGTTCGGGGAATCGACCATTTCCGTATTTGCAGGAAGTATTGGTATTGATCCCCAATCCGGGCGTTGCGTTTTTTTCTCTGATGGATATGCAGATGGGAACGAATGTGGTCAATGAGATGCTGCGCTATCGCAGCAATATGCCGGAGGGATATATCTGGATGGTGTCGCATTTGTGGCTGCTGCACCTGGTGTTTGATGTAGTGATAACGATAATCTTCACGGCGCTTTCGGCTTACGTCATCAATCCGGTACGGGAAAAGAAGAAAGGATAAGCTTAGATGAAAGAATTTCTGCGATTGCTGCGTCCGTTGCGACGGAAAATGACGGCGGAACGTTTTTTGCGTTGCGTGGTGTATTGTGAAACAGCGGCAGTAACGGTTTGTGCTGCTGTTGTTTTGGTGTCCAAATTTCAGCCGTGGAGTGGTGTTTGGATTTTTTGTATTGTCAGTCTGCTGTTGGGACTGGCAGCGGCGGCAATCTGGACATTGCTACTGAAGAAGGTGTCTGACAAGGAAATAGCAGAGGCAGCGGATGCACTGGGCGGTGCACAACGGATGATTACGACGATGGAACTGTTGCGCCGGCAACAGAAAAATGCAGTGGAAGCGTTAGCCGTAGCAGACGGAATGGAACAAGCAAAAACAGTGAATTTTGCCAAGCAATATTCTGTTTCCCTGCCAAAAAGATGGTGCAGATGTTTTTTGCTGGCGGTCGTTTTGTTTCTAGCGGCGGGATTTGTACCCGTGCAGCGGGAATCGGAAGCGGCAGTGTTTGCCGATGCACAGCTGGAAAAAATAGAACGGGTGAAGAAAGAAGTGGCGCAGACAGAGGAAATGACAAAAGAAGAGAAAAAACTGTTTGCAGAGACGGTAAAGACGCTGGAACAGCGGTTGAAAACGGCACAGACCAAAAAGGAGGCAGAAGATGTGGTGCGCCAAGCGCAGCAGGAAATGATGCAGTTGGAAAAGGAAAGTGTTTCGGAAGATCTGCGACGTTTGGCAGAAGCATTACAGGAAGGATCGGGGATGGAATCCTTGGCACAGGCATTGGAAAAAGGCGATGGACAGACAATGGAACGTGCGATAGCAAAGATGCAGGAAATGTTGTCCCAGATGACGGCGCAGGAACAGGCGGCATTGGCAGCACAGCTGGCGGCGGCAGCAGCGCAGATGAATGATGCGCAGCTCCGTCAGGCGCTGGAAGCGTTACAGCAGGCGCTGGAAGAAGACGGAGATTTGGCGTCGGCATTGGAAAGTCTGCGTCAAGCAGCGCTGCAGCAGGCACAGGAGAACAGTGGGCTGCGCAGCGGACTGCAAAAGCTGAACCGCAGTGTGGGACAGTCTGCCGTGCACATTGGAAGAAGTCATACAAACAGCAGTGCTGGAAGCGGCGAAACCGAAGAAAGTGACGGAGGAGAAGGAAACAACGGCAGTGGAAACGGGGCAGGAGAAGGCGAAAATGGCAGTGGAAGCGGAAATGCAGGGACGAGTGCAGGAAATGGCGGGATAGGAACAGGGACCGGCGGCAGCGGCAGAGGAGTTGGACATGCAGAGCCGGAAAAGATTTATACGCGTTCTGCAGCAGAGAAAGGCAGTTATGATGCACAACTACAAGGTACGGATACACAAAGCGGTCAGACAACCGTGACACAACAGCGTACCATGGGGGAAGCAGGAGAAAGCGTGCCCTATGATCAAGTGTATCAGCAGTATCGCAACGATGCAATGCGAACACTGGAAAGCAGCAGCGTTCCTTATGGGATGAAAGAATTGGTATCGGAATATTTTTCCACACTGGAACAGTGAGTGCAATAGAAGGAGGCGGAACGATGGGTTTACAAAAATTGGCGGCAATGGGACTGGCGACAGTGCTTTGCTGCGGCGGATGTGGCGGGCTGACGCCGGAAGAAACGGCAGAAGTCAGGGACGGTTTGCAGCAGGCGAAAGAAGGCGTGCAGGATGCCTTAGCACAGACGGGAGAAATATGGGAAAGTGCACAGGCGGAAATGGCAGAAGAAATGGCAAAAATCAATTGGGCGCAAGAAATTTTGACACCGCAGGCGAATACAGAACAGAAGAAGCTGCGGTTCTGTTATACCAATGCAGCGGGAGAGCAAATGGAAGTGCCGGATACCAACGCGCTCTTAGAAGAACTGCATGCGGATACTTGGACGCGAATAGAAGCACTGCCGGAAGGCGCGGTGGAAGAGCGGGTGTTTGAAATTCGGCAGCAGGCGACGATTCAGTTGGGAGAGACCGTTTCCCGGACAGATTATGAGATTGCACAGATGACGGTCTATACGGATGGCACAGACGGGTATGTGGTACTAGATATCTTGGACGGAATAACAAAGTTTTTGGATATTGTGATATCAAAAGAGAATTTTACAGCGGTTTATGCGGTAAAGGAAGATGTGATCGCTGTGCTGCAGCAGGCATAAACGATGAGAATCGGTGAAAAAGGAGGAGGAACATGCAATTTTCGCATCTGATTGGCGGTGTACTGGCGATGCTGGCAGTACCACTGATTCTATTGATGTATTTATGGAAACAGAAATATCAGCAGCGACAGGTTCCGAGCCTCTTTCTCTGGGAAAAAGTACTGCTGCAGACAAAGTCACAGCAGCCATGGCAGAAACTGCGGAAGAATTTGCTGATGTTTTTGCAGATTGCGGCGGCAGTGCTGTTGGCGTTCGCGTTGGCAGGACCATATATTGTTGGAAAGACGCAGGTGCGTGATTATGTGCTGGCGCTGGATTGTTCCCTGAGTATGCAGGCGACGGATGTGGTGGACAGTCGATTCCAAGCGGCGGTTGCGGATATGGAAGCGCTGGTGCAAAATGCTGTGCCGGGCGCCTCTTTTTCTCTGGTGATGCTGACGGATGCACCTTATCTGGCTGCCAGCGGCACTGGAGAAAAGGAAACGATTTTGCGTTTGCTGCAACAGGCAAAGCCGACAGCAGGCAGTGTAGACTGGGCGGACGCAAAAAGTTTGCTGGAGGCAGAACAGGAAACATTGGGCGGCGAAGTCGTGCTGTATACAGATGGGTACGGCAATCTGGGAAATTTTTCCGCAACGGAACAGGTGTACTGTGGAAATGGTGAAAATACGGCGATTACACTGCTGTCTCATACGGAGCAGCAGGATGGGCGTTATGTACTGTCAAGGCTGCACCATTATGGAACAGCGGCAGCGGAAAAAAGCGTGACACTGTATGTAGATGGAGTCGCATATGACATGCAGAATATCATGGTACAACCTGGCATGGACAGTGATGTGGTATTTCGCGGCGTGCCGCTGGATGCCAAAGAACTGGAGGTGCGGCTGTCGCCAGAAGATGCTTTGGCAGCAGATGACGCACGGTTTGCTGGAATCGGCTTAGCGCAGCAGCGAAGAGTACTGCTAGTCAGTGAAGGAAATTTGTTTTTAGAAAAAGCGCTGTCTCTGCTGGATGGTGTTGCATTATACAGAATGGAACCAACAGAAGCGGAAGCGCTGCAGGGATATGATCTGTATGTGTTTGATGGTGTTCTGCCGCAAGATCTTCCGACAGACGGATATTTGCTTCTGTTGGATCCGCCAACAGGCAATGCGGTGGTACAGACAGAGGAAACGCGTGCCTTTACGGACCCGGTACGCGGGGTAACTGGAAGTGGACTGGAGAATACGGAAGAGGTATCCTTTGTGCTGCAAAAGGGACATCCGCTGTCGGCAGCATGGGGGAGCGCCTTTTTACAGTCGGAGGGAGAAACATTGGGATTGTATGGACAGTGGCAAGGCAGAAAAACGGCTGTACTGGGACTTGATTTGCATGACAGTGATTTTCCGCTGCAAACGGAATTTCCCATTGTATGGTATCGCTTGCTGGAATGGTATTTTCCAGAGGAAGCGGCAGGCATCTCACAGGCGATGTCTGGGGATGCGGTAACGGTAGCTTTGCAGCCTGCAACACAGATGGCACAAGTGACGATGCCGGACGGAAAGGAAATTGCGATTGCACCGCCGTTTCCCGCTAAAACACTGACAGAAACGACCACGACGGGAATCTATGTGCTGACAGAAACGGATGCGGACGGCACGATCAGCAGAACGCCTTTTGGTGTCAATGCAAAAACAGAGCCAGAATCCGACCTGTCCTTGTATGGAGAGCAGACGGAAACGGAGACAGGGGAGACAAAAACAATCTTAGCGGGCAGGAGCATTCGTGTGTGGATATTACTGCTTCTGTTGGCGTTCGTATTGGCAGAATGGCGGGTGAATTGCCGTGAGCATTGAGTTTCAACAAATCCATTGGCTGCTGTTGCTGCCATTGGTACTGGCGGCGGTATGGTGGATCGGAAGGCAGATGCCTTCGGGGTTTTCTAAAAAATGGTATACAGCAATGCGGATGTTGCTTTGTGCAGTATTGATTGTGGCAATGGCAAATCCAATCTTGTCTATGCGCTCCGATACCACAACAACGATCTTTGCGGCAGACCGTTCTGCCAGCACAGCGGAGCAAGAAGCGGATATTTTGGCATTTTTACAGCAAGCCCAGGAAGCGAAAGGCGAAAAAGATGTTTTGGGACGGATTTCCTTCGGAAAGCGCGCAGGTGTGGAGCAAATGCCGGATGTGCAAAATCATATTGCAACGGGTTTTTTGTCTGTGGTAGAGGAAGGCGGCACCTCGCTGTCGGCAGCACTGCGTTTGGCGGCATCGATCCTGCCGCAGGACAGTGCAAAACGAGTGGTTCTGATCTCAGACGGTAAAGAAACAGAGGGGGATGGCATACAGCAGGCGCAGGCTTTAGCGGCACAAGGGATCAGCGTTGATGTATATCCGCTACAATCCGCGGAGGAAGTGCCGGAGGTGCAGCTGACGGCATTGGAACTGCCGGAAGTGATTCGACCCAATACCCGATATGAGTTGGCACTGCGCGTGGATGCCAATACGGATACAACGGCACAAGTGCGGCTGTATAAAGAACAGACATTGATTGCGGATGAGACCGTGACGATACGCAGCGGAGAAAACCGTGTGGTATTTTCTGATCTGACCGAACGAGGCGGCAGTGTGACCTATCGTGCCGAAGTGACGGCGGCACAAGATACCTTGTCGGAAAACAATCAGATGTATGCATATACCTATATAGCGGATATTCCGCGGCTGCTGATTGTAGAGCAGGATGACAGCGGCAGGGAATGGGAAAGCATGCTGTCGCATCAGGCAGCAGTGACGCGCCTGTCTGCGGAAACAGCGCCGACGGCAATGGAACAGTTGGCAGTATATGACGGTGTGATTTTGGCAAATGTATCCGCAGAGCATATGCCGGATGGATTTCTGGAAGCACTGGAGGTCTATGTCCGTACCACGGGTGGCGGATTGCTGGTCAGTGGCGGTGAAAATGCGTTTGCACTGGGCGGCTACCGGGCAACGGTGCTGGAAGAAATCCTGCCGGTGGATATGGATTTGAAAACGGAAGGTCAGGAACCGGATTTGACGATGATTATGGTCATTGACCGTTCTGGCAGCATGATGGACGGAAATTACGGCGTGACACGCATTGATATGGCAAAAGAAGCAGCTATTCGCAGCTTAGCACATTTTCAGGAAGGCGATCGCGTGGGCGTAATTGCTTTCGATTCTCAAGCAGAATGGACGGCACAGCCGCAGGATGTACATCAAAATATCCAGTCATTGACCGAGCAGATCGGCAGCATACAGGCGCAGGGTGGAACCAGTATTCTTCCAGCGCTGCAAATGGCGGCGGAAGCTATGGAACAAGAAAATACAAAACAAAAGCATATTTTATTGTTGACGGACGGACAAGCGGAACAGAGCGGGTACGCAGCGCTGCTGCAACGCATGCAGGCGCAGGGGATTACGCTCTCAGCCGTAGCAGTTGGTTCAGATGCGGATACCAGACTGCTGGAATATCTGGCAGATGCAGGCGGCGGACGGTATTATTTTACGGATGAGTTTACGGACTTACCGGAAATATTTGCGAAAGAGACCGTTTTGGCAGGAAAGGAATTTCTCAATCAACGCAGTTTTTATCCGCAGCAGCAGGATGCCTCTGCCATATTATCCGGTGTGGATACGGTGCCGATGTTGGATGGATATGTCAGTACAACAGCAAAGAGCCGTGCGGATGTAGTTCTGGTCAGTGATCAGGAAGAGCCGGTACTGGCGTCGTGGCAATATGGATTGGGACGAACGGTGGTTTGGACGGCAGATGTGCAGGGACAATGGACGGAGCAGTGGCTGCAGACAGACGCAGGAGTATCCATACTGCGCAATGCCGCAGCTTGGATGATGAAAACGCAGGCAGTAGATGAAATTCTGCTGACAGCAGAGGCAGGGGAAGAAAGTACGACGCTGCAGCTGGAGATGCCATTTGATGAGACGGTAACACAGGTGACGGCAACGGTGGTTTCTTCTGACCGTACAACCGAAACGGTGCCCATGCAGATGACTGCGCCGGGAATGTATGAAGGCATGCTGGAAATGACAGAAGAAGGTGCATATATTGCTAATATTGTTATGACTAAGCGGGATGGCAGCCAAACGCATGCCAATACGGGATTCCATATTGCCTATCCTGCGGAGTATGATATGACAGTCGGGCAAAACGGTGCGCAGACGTTAGCACAAATTGCAGAAGTTACCGGCGGACGGATCCTTTCTTCGGGGGCAGAGGTGTTTCAAGTGGATGCAACACAATCTGTAATGGAGCAATCTTTGCAAACGGTACTATTGGCAATGGGGGTATTGCTGCTTTTGCTGGATATTGCAGGGCGAAGATTTGCGTTTGTAGTGGCGCGGATAGAAAGCTTTTGGCGAAAGGGGATCCATCCATTCAGTAGCAGGGCGAAGGAAAAGAAGGCTGTCAAACAGACATGGACGCGACAGAAGCAAGACGAAAAGGCGATGTCTATGCAGCCGCAAACGGCAGAAAAACAAGCAGTGAAAACAGATGATTTTCAACAGACGGAGCAAAAGAGTACTGCACAAATGTTAATGGAAGCCAAAAGGCGCCGGGAGCGGAAGCCATAAATGATACCATTATGTAACAAAAATGTAAGGAAATTTATCAGAATTGATATTGTTTTTTTCATACGGTTTCGCTATGATAGAATAAGTATGGCTGCGGGAATAAAAATCGGCAGCAATGCGATATCTTAGCGAAACCGTATTTTGATCGGAACAAAATCAAGTGTCATATCGTATCATTGTATAGAAGTATAGTAGTTTAGAATGTGGAAGAAAGTTGGGGGTTTGTTTGCAAAAGGGTATCAGAAGACAACAAAAGCAAGAGGGTGAAAGCAGAAAGCGGATTCTACTGATTGCATTAGTGCTGGTGTTGGTGATTGGCGGTGCATTTTTTGCATATATGCTCTACCATAGGCATCAGGTGC
>DXEB01000067.1 GCA_019115165.1 Candidatus Anaerotignum merdipullorum
AAATCAAAACAACAGAAACCAGAGCGAAAGAAGTCAGAAGAATCGCAGAAAAAATGATTACACTGGCTGTAAAAGAAAAAGATAACTTCGAAGAAGTAGAAGTAACCGCAAAAGTTGCAAAAAAAGATGCAAACGGTAAGAGAGTAAAAGAAGTGGTAAATGGTAAAAAAGTAACCGTTTATGACGAAGTAAAGAAAACCATCAAGAAAGACAAACCTTCCAGATTGGCTGCAAGACGTCAGCTGCTGAGCTACCTGTACCCTGTAACAGAAGTTCCTGCAGATGGCAAGAAAGTAAGAAAGAACAGCAAAAAGGTAGATATGGCAGCGAAACTGTTCGACGAAATCGCACCCAAGTATGCAGGTCGTAACGGTGGTTACACCCGAATTGTAAAACTGGGCGCAAGAAAAGGCGACGGTGCAATGGAAGTCATCATTGAACTGGTTTAATGTGTGAAAACAGCCGAACATATGAAACGTTGTTATCAAGCAGAGAGGATGTTCCTATTTGGGAGCGCCTCTCTGTTTTTTATGAGATGTATGGATTGGGCAGAAAATGTGACAATTGGTTTGTTTGAAAATGGCATCTAGATACAAAAAAGCATCACTTTGGAGTTGATTTTGAAAAAATGCCGAAGATAGGATGCAAGCTTATTTGCTGAATTGCCAATGGGTAAGAATGGCTGGAAAGTAAATTTGCTTTAACGGTTCATGACAAAAAGCCGACATCTGCAAATGATCTTGGCAGTACATCGGCTTTTTGCGAAAAGTTAGGAGATATACAATTCAAAGAATCGTTATGTTGTCGTATGTAAATGAGCAGTATCTGCCATCAACGCATATGTCGCATCTATTGCCCTTTCCTGCTGCATCGGAGCGTTTTCCAATGCATGAGAAGCTTGATAAGAGTATGTCATTCCAGTTACAAAAGAAAGAGAAAATACGGCTGTCGCCATCAGTGCTAATTTTTTTACATTCATAGGAAAACCTCCTTTGCCACATGATTTGTTGAAATGGTTTTGTTTTGATGATGGTATCATACCATAAAAAATACCGGCGTAGGTTACAACACGATGAAGTTCCCGTTACAGTCGAATTGCACTTTTGTTACAAAACAGTCACAGAAAAGTGGTACAATGATGCTTAGGCAGTCAGCACGAAAGAAAGGGATGATTCCACTGCGGGATCTAGTGATTTCATAGCGTATCAATGGATGCATTTGGAAAAATAGGCACAGAAGAGAGCGTCAATGAGATGTAAGAGTGCAAAAAAATGGAATTTCATACCTTCCGCCTGCAGTGAGAGACAGAGATGTTTTGGAGTAGGGAAATCAGTCGGAGTGGGAGTGATGGAAGGTTTCTCTGTGGGATACCATGGAGATGGTATGAACGATAGCAGGATGATTTCCAATCAGCGGCAAAATGACTGTTTCCAAAGGAAACAAGAAAAGAAACGCTTGAATTACAGGTTTTGCAGAATGAGAAGGAGACATTCGGACAGAAAAGCCAAAACGGGAACACAGGACAGTTTGTTTTGCACAAACAGAAATGCCTAGCTGTGGTTTGCCTTGACTTTTTCATGGAAAAAAGGTATCTTATTGATAGCTGTGAGTATTTTTACCATAGACTAAAGGAGTTGGGAACTTGGCTTCCCACAATGGAAAAAGGTGACAAAGAAACAATGAAAATGGTAAGAGCGAAGGATCTGACCTACGAATATGTCCGTGTATTGGAAACGGAGCAGGGAACGCAGGAAGAAAAGGTGGCGGCCTTAAAGCAGATCAATATTGAAATCAATAAGGGTGATTTTGTAGCGGTACTGGGACACAATGGCTCTGGAAAATCTACATTTGCCAAGCATATCAATGCATTGTTGCAGCCGACAGGAGGAACGCTTTGGGTCGATGACATGGATACCAAAGAGGATGAGCTGGTGTGGGAAATTCGGCAGACAGCCGGAATGGTATTTCAAAATCCAGATAATCAGTTGGTGGCCACGGTAGTGGAAGAAGATATTGCGTTTGGACCGGAAAATATGGGGATAGAGCCAAAGGAAATCCGTCGGAGAGTGGATGAAGCACTGGCAACGGTGCGTATGAGTGACTATGCAACGCATACGCCTTCGAAATTATCCGGTGGGCAGAAGCAGCGAATTGCCATTGCAGGCGTACTGGCGATGAAACCGGAATGCATTGTATTGGACGAGCCAACCGCCATGTTGGATCCGGTGGGGCGCAGAGATGTCATGGAAACCATTGAACGGTTGAATCGAGAAGAAGGGATTACGATCATCCTGATTACCCATTATATGGATGAAGCGGTGCGGGCAGATAAGGTATTTGTCATTGACGATGGCGATCTGGTGATGCAAGGGACACCGAAAGAAATCTTTTCTCAGGTGGAAACGCTTCAGGGATACGGCTTAGATGTACCGCAGGTGACCGAAACAGCGCATTTGCTCCGAAAAGAAGGCATAGAACTGCCGGCGGATATATTAACGATTGAGGAAATGGTAGGTGCGATATGTCAATTAAAATCAACCATTTGACACATATATACAATCCTGGTACTGCATTTGAGAAACTGGCACTGGATGATGTGACACTGGAAATACAAAAAGGGGAATTTGTTGGATTAATCGGGCACACCGGTTCTGGAAAATCCACGTTGATTCAGCACCTAAACGGCATTATTTCTCCGACATCAGGAGAAATTTTACTGGATGGAGAAAACATTCACCAGGATAAGAGTAAATTAAAAGAAGTGCGCCGCCGTATTGGATTGGCGTTTCAATATCCGGAATATCAATTGTTTGAAATGACGGTTTATAAAGATGTGGCATTTGGTCCGACGAATTTGAAGTTGTCGGAAGCGGAGATCCACCAAAATGTGGTATCTGCATTGGAAACGGTAGGAATTTCGGAAGAGCTTTACGAAAAATCACCGTTTGAGCTTTCCGGTGGTCAAAAACGTCGTGTTGCGATTGCAGGCGTGCTGGCAATGAATCCGGAGGTTTTGATTTTGGACGAGCCGACAGCCGGGTTGGATCCCAAAGGACGGGATGAAATTTTACGAGCCATTCAGGAACTGCATGAAAAGCGAGGGATTACTGTGATTCTGGTCAGCCACAGCATGGAAGATGTGGCAAAGTTGGTAGACCGTATCATTGTGATGCATCGCGGGAAAGCTGCGATGCAAGGAGAGCCGAGAGAAATCTTTTCTCATGTGGATGAACTGGAGGGGATGGGATTGGCTGCGCCGCAGGTCAGTTACGTATTTGCAGAACTGAAAAAACGCGGATGGGACGTACCGACAGATATTTATACGGTACAGGAAGCCAAAGACGTATTATATAAACTGTTAAAGCAGGTGAAAGCATGATTCGGGATATTACCATTGGACAATACTACCCGACAGAGTCACCGATCCATCGGATGGATGCCAGGGGGAAAATTGTCATTACTTTTTTATTTATTGTATCACTGTTCATTGTGAATAATTTTTTTGGATATCTTTGTGTAACGGCGTTGTTAGGTGCAGTGATTCGAATCTCAAAAGTGCCGCTGAAATTTATGTTGCGAGGGCTAAAGAGTATCGTGATTATCATTCTCTTTACGGCAGTGATCAATTTATTTTTGACACAGGGAGAGCATGTTTTGTGGCAGGCAGGATTTTTACGGCTGACGACGGAAGGGATTTATATGGCGGTAAAGATGTGCGTCAGACTGGTACTGTTGATTGTAGGAGCATCTTTGCTGACATTGACAACCACACCCATCCAGCTGACAGATGGCATTGAGTATCTTTTGCGTCCATTGAAACGATTTGGTGTGCCTGCCCATGAAATTGCGATGATGATGACCATTGCGCTGCGGTTCATACCAACGTTATTGGATGAGACAGATAAAATCATCAAAGCGCAGCAAGCAAGAGGGGCAGACTTCGACACAGGAAATCTGATGCAGAAGGCGAAAAGTATGATTCCCATACTGGTGCCGCTGTTCATTTCGGCATTCCGTCGGGCAGAAGAGTTGGCAATGGCGATGGAGGCGAGATGCTATCACGGGGATGAAAACAGAACCCGCATGAATGTGATGCGCCTGCAACGCCGGGACTATCAGGCTGCTGGATTGGTAGCGGTATATATGCTGGTGGCGGTAGCATTGCGATATGCGGCACCCCTGTTGCCATTCTGGATTTAAGTCTGGATATCGGAAAAAGAGATAAAGGTTGCCGGATGTACGGCAGCCTTTTGTAAAATACGATGTTTCCCTGAAAAGCGGCGGCAGAAAGCAATAGAATAAAATCGCTGGAGAAAGCATCGTAGAGGAAAGGAAGATGGAAAGGAGAAGGCGAAATGCGGAATCGGGAGATTTCCATGGTCAATGTGGCGCTTTGTCTGTTGGTGATGTGGATACATATTTGTTCGGTGGCAATCACAGGGCTGCAAAAGGATAGCGGTGCGTATTTTGCGGTATATCTTCCGTGGCGGCTGTCTGCGTTTGTCGTGCAGGGATTTCTTTTTTTATCCGCTCTGAAGTTTTTTCGCAACATGGAACAAAAACCGTTTGCATATGGGCGTTTCCTTTGGGGCAGATGGAAGAAGATCGGGATTCCGTATCTCATTGCGGTTGTGATTTCCTATCTTGGATTGATCCATTTGGGGTATTATGTGTGGGACACACCGTTTTTGCTGCGTTCAATTCTGCTGGGGAACATGATTGCACCGTTTTATTTTGTGATCATCATTTTCCAATTTTATCTGTTGATGCCTATTTGGCGTTGGATGGTGCGGCATGTAGATATTTGGGTGGCGGCGGTGGTTTCAGTGCTGCTGATGCGTTTGTTCCACGAAGGACTGCCTGCGATGATTGCATTGGTCTCGCCCGACACGTCGTTTGCGTATAATGACCGCGTCTTTACTTCGTATCTGGCATATTGGGTGCTGGGATGTTATGCCGGAACATACTACGAGGAATTTTTGCAGAGTCTGCAGCGCAACAAAGGAGTACTATTGGCAGGATTTCTGCTGTTTTTGGTGGCAGATGGATTGCTGAGCTACGCAAACAGCAGTGGATTCATACAAGTTTCTTTTTTGGAAGATATTCATACATTGTATGTTTGCAGCGCTATTGTTGCATGGATGTTACTGGCACAGCGAGTTGCACAGCGGGTGATGCAATGGAGGGTACTGCAGGGAATAGATCGGCTGAGTTTTTATTTATATTTATATCATGGTATTTTATTGTACTATATACAGGATGCGGTTTTAACGCCTTTGGGTATTGGAGATCTGGGCATAGGGCTGTTGGTGCGGGCAGCAGGCTGCTATGGTGCGGCAATGCTTGCGGGCTGGGCGTCATGGTTTTGGCAGAAAAGAAAGGAGCAGGCAGCGTGAGAATCTTACTGACGATCGCATACGACGGAACCAATTACAGCGGATGGCAAAAACAAAAAATGCCGGAAGTGCCCACTGTGGAAGGAAAAGTGGAGGAGGCGCTGCGGGCGTTGTTTTGCCAGCCAGGGCTGGAATGCATCGGCGCCAGCCGTACAGACCGTGGGGTGCATGCACTGGGACAACGGGCGGTGGTGGATGTACAGACAACGATTCCAACGGAAAAAATTCCTTTGGCCATCCGCCGCTTTCTGCCGGAAGACATTGTCGTGACGTCAGCGCAGGAGGTACCGACGACATTTCATCCGCGGTATGACTGTGTTAAAAAAACCTACTGTTATCAAATTTATCAGGATCGGTACCCCAATCCGAAAGAACGGTTATACAGTGCATTTTCGAAACGGCAGTTAGACATAGAAAAGATGAAGGAAGGCGCCGCAGTATTGGTGGGAACCCATGACTTTGCTGCGTTTTGTGCGGCAGGCAGTTCTGTGTCTTCCACGGTGCGTACGATTTTTGACTGTCATGTGGAGCAGGAAGAAAAATATATCCGTATCTTTGTGACAGGAGATGGATTTCTCTACAATATGGTACGGATCATAGCAGGAACATTGATGGCGGTTGGAGCGGGGAAGATGCCGCCAAGACAGATTGCCGAAATCATTGCAGGCAAAGACCGGCGGCAGGCAGGACAAACAGCGCCGCCACAAGGGCTGACGCTGCTGGAAATTTCTTACGATTTGCCGCAGAAATCCCTTGACAGCGGTTTTTGAGCGTATTATAATAATAAAGCTGTTATTTTGATTTTCAGGCGCAAATGCGCTTTGAATATATGTTTCTCAAGGTGGGACCCAATAAGTTATATAGCAATCTGTATAATGGAGATTGCCGTGATATTCCCGTATCACAGGCAAAGTCAACGGGTCAAGCAAAAAATAAAACAAGGGAGGTAAAAACCATGAGAACAACTTACATTGCGAAAGAAGCAGATGTAGTAAAGAAATGGTACGTTGTGGATGCAACAGATCTGACATTGGGTCGTCTGGCTTCCGAAATCGCAAACATTTTAAGAGGGAAAAACAAACCTCAGTATGCACCGAATGTGGACATGGGTGACTATGTGATCGTCATCAATGCAGAAAAAGTAGCGGTAACAGGCAAAAAGCTGACACAGAAGATGTATCATCGTCATACCGGCTACATGGGTGGTCTGAAAACAGTAAGACTGGACAAAATGCTGGAAACACATCCGGAAAGAGTTATTGAACATGCTGTAAAAGGTATGCTTCCGAAAAACGCTCTGGGTAGAAAAATGTTTGGCAAACTGCATGTATATGCAGGCGCAGAACATCCCCATGCAGCACAGAAACCTGAAGTACTGGAACTGAAATTTTAATTGAAGGAGGAAAGCATCATGGCAGCAGCTAGATATTATGGCACAGGCAGAAGAAAATCTTCTGTGGCTAGAGTTTACCTGGTACCCGGTAACGGCAAAATTACAATCAACAAAAGAGACATTGATGAATATTTCGGTTTGGAAACATTGAAACTGATTGTGCGCCAGCCTCTGGAACTGACAGAAACAATCGCAAAATTCGATGTTCTGGTAAATGTACACGGCGGTGGTTTCACTGGTCAGGCAGGCGCAATCAGACATGGCATTTCCAGAGCTTTGCTGCAGGCAGACGGTGACTACAGACCTGCACTGAAAAAAGCTGGATTCCTGACAAGAGATCCTCGTATGAAAGAAAGAAAGAAATACGGTCTCAAGGCAGCTCGTCGCGCTCCGCAGTTCAGCAAGCGCTAATCTCACTTACCCAAGAGATAATCTGCTGTTCAAACCGTATCAAAATGGTTCAAAAACCCCGGAAAATCAAGGCTTAACAGTGATAAGGAACTAATTTACTTATCAACTGTTAGCTGACGGTTTCCGGGGTGCATACGGACAAATCCCGTCTGATTTCTAACAGGAAGTCAGACGGGATTTTCTTTTAATAATACGAATTATGGAGGACATACCATGAAAACTTTAATATCTTGTGCCTATAATATGGAAAACTGCTGTGTGGAACTGAAATTCAACGATGGCAGTATGATTGCGATTGATACCATTGCCGTTGAGAATGAAGTTGCCCGTAATATGTATGAAAGGTCAGAACTTGACTATCTGATTTATAATGCACCTTTGGAATATGCAGACCTTATTTTGAACGGCGATCCCGAAACGTATTTAAGAACCGTAACAGAGTATAAGCCACTTGATTAACCATCATGATTATTGCATTTTCATAGGCACGAATTATTGGCCGAACTTGGTATACATAACAAGGGGATCGGAAGTGTTTACAATTAATTTAATATTTATTCATTGAATTTTGTGCA
>DXEB01000068.1 GCA_019115165.1 Candidatus Anaerotignum merdipullorum
GAGACCGCATAGTTCTCTCGGAATGATGACACCAAATGAAAAAGAAGAATGGTACTGGGCACAGCACTAAGCAGCTGTACTCGGCACTTTTCTTTATAAATTGTGTCCACTTTATTGACTATAGTCCACTGTCACACTGTAAAACGCAAAGATCTTCTCTTCTGTATTTTCTGATACATACTATCTTGATATAATTATAACCTACAACCTGCAAGACTCGGAAGTTCCGATAAGTTTTAGAGCTTATACCTGCGGTTTATCACCCAATATGTTGTATCCATTCCTTTTGACAGAAACTCCCCTTATTTCCGCCGTTTACCGCCTTATTTTTTGCAACACACCGCCAATATTTCTCATTCTGCTCCTTTTAAGTATGAACATTCTTACGATTATCCAGACTTCTTCCGTATCTTTTCTTCTTCTATCCCTCTTGGTTCCCCTTATTCTTTCTCAAAATTCCTATTGCTCTTATCCAGTTTCCTTCTCCCTGACTCAGTATCTTTATTACAGCCTTTCCATGCTATTTCTTTGCAAAATACAGAGAAAACAAATCCGCAGCTACAAGTTTACATACAAAACATCATTACCGTTCTCCTTGTCTACAGTAACAAATACATCTCAAAAATCCATAAAAAATGGAATCTGAACACACTTTTCATGTGCGGCAGATTCCATTGAATCAAAGATTTCTACATTCATTCTAAAATTTTTATCCTTCCATCTGTGCAAACACAGTGATATACTATATCTTGGCATCTCACCACATAGATAGAATTCCTGATTTTCTGTATCATAAGCAATATTTTAATCTTTTTTCTTTCGCATCATTACCAAAAAACAAATGCTGTTTCCTCATTTTGGCATGCACTGCTGTTTTCCACTCTCCTGCAAAATCTGTATGATCTCCTCATGGCTTAGCGTCTTATAACCACCATCCATCACAAAAGAACCCTCGGCAATCCCATCCAGCATATCCTCTGTCACACCCAAATCTTTGACATTCATAACTAAGCCAATTTCTTTCATCCAAGCCTCCATGCATTCCAATCCCTCGGCTGCAATCTGTGCATCTGTTTTTCCAGTTGTTTCCACATCCCATACATGTATTGCATACCGTTTGAACTTCTGCAAGCCAAATGGGCAAATATAGCGATAGTAAGGGATAGAAACTGCTGAAAGCGTCATACCATGGGTTGCATTGGTATAAGCACCAATCGACTGCCCAATCATATGGGCCATCCAGTCGGTAGACTTCCCTTTTTCAATCAACGTATTCAGCGCCCAGGTTGCAACCCACATTATATTGCTGCGCGCTTCATAATCCGTAGGGTTTTTCACCGCAATGCGGGAAGAATGAATCAACGAACGCAACAACCCTTCGGCAAGATAATCAGAAGTATTGTCATCCTCACCGGAAAAATATTGTTCCAAAATATGTGACATAATATCAAAAAACCCTGCCACCATCTGATATCTTGGCACTGTATACGTAAATTCTGGATTCAAAATCGAAAATTTGGGGAACACATTCTCTCCAAATACACGCCCGATCTTCCGTTTTTGTTCTTCCTTTGTGATCACCGATCCTCCGTTCATTTCCGATCCCGTTCCCACCATTGTCAAAACACAGCCTACCGGAAGAATGGTATTATTCACATCTTCCATCCGAAGGTAGTATTTCTCCCACGGATCTTCCTCGCAATATGCAGACACAGAAACTGCCTTGGCATAATCACAAACAGAACCTCCTCCTACTGCCAAAATAAAGTCTACCTGATTTTCTCTTGCCAAACGGCAACCCTCAGAAAGCTTCTGCACGGTCGGATTGGGCATTACGCCGGCATCTTCTATAACCGTTTTGCCGCAATCATTCAAAATCGCAATCACCTGGTCATAGATTCCGTTTTTCTTGATCGAGCCGCCGCCATAACAGAACAGAACCTTCGAACCATATTGCTTCATCTCCTGTCGCAGCCCTTCCATCGCTTCTTTGCCGAAGTACAGACGCGTAGGATTGTAATAAGAAAACTCACCTAACATATCGGATACCTCCTGTCTCGTATGCTGTTTTTCATTTTTCCCCTGTATCTTTGTTCATCATAACATTTCGTTCTTTTCATCGTCAATCATACGGATTACTTTTGCAGGGATTCCTCCTGCAATCGCACCTGCCGGAACGTCTTTTGTCACAACTGCTCCTGCAGCGATAATGGCACCATCGCCAATGGTTACGCCAGGCAGTATCGTAGCATTGGAACCAATCCAGACGTTTTTCCCAATGTGAATAGGCGCCGGAATCAAATTTCCACGGCTCTCCGGTTCCATCTGATGATTGAGGGTAGCCAATACCACATTATGCCCAAGGAGCGCACCATCTCCAATCACAATCCCTCCTTGATCCTGCACTCTGCATCCGCTATTGAAAAACACCTGTTTCCCAATGGTCATATTTTTCCCACAATCGGTATAAAACGGTGGAAACAGAAGAAAACTGTCATCTACTGGTTTTCCCGTCAATTCAGCCATCATCTCTCTCAATTCTTCCGGTGTATGGTACACATTGTTTATCTGCGCCGTCAGACGCAATGCTTCCTGCGAAAGCTCACACATAAACTGATGTTCCGCAGAGCCTGCAATCACCGTTTTTCCACTGTTTAAGTATTCCAAAAAGTCCTGCAATTCCATAATCATCTATTCCTTTCCTCATTTTATTTCATAGCTACACATTCCTTAAGCTTTTTCCAAACTGATAGAGTTCTTCCAGTTTTTCCACAGATTTGTTCTGTTTTCCATAAGCCGAATAAATCCCCATATCTTCCAAGTTCAAATATTGCAAAAAAGAATTCTGATACTCGTAAATCGCACCACAATACACATGATCTGATTCAGAAGAGAGAATCAGCGCAGCCTTTTTCAGATTTTTCGGTCGATCCAGAGCATAGATCCGATGGATGGCACATTGCAGCTGACCGGTAAATCCATGATAATAAATGGGCGAAGCCAGTACAATCATCTCCGCCGCTTCCAGTAGCGGATACACTTCCTGCATATCATCTTGTTGAATACATCTTCTGTTTCCTTTGGTATGACAATATTCACAGGCAAGGCAACCTCCAATTTTCTTTTGACAAACCGGGATCACAGTAACTTCGTGACCACTTTCCTCCGCTCCTTTTGTAAATGCCGCTACCATAGCAGCAGTATTTCCCTGTGGACGCGGACTGCCATTGAGCACAATAATTTGCATCCTTTATCCCTCCAATGAAAATGTCACGGTAACTTCTTCATCTCCCAGCGCTTCTGCCCAGCCAGAAAGATCTTCGACTTGCCCAAGTTTTGTATAACTCCATGTATGCGTCTCATAAAACAAAACCAGCTGATTACCTTGATACAGCATAATATCTCCCGGCTGCGCAGTCATCTGACTGTTGTCAGAAGGGAGCGTTTGCCCCAATTCTCCTACTTTTTCAAAACCACCGTAATCTGCCATTTGCAACACAAGCGGCTCTTTCTCCATCCTTTCCATCAAGGCTTCCACTGCTGTATTTTTTTCCAATGCCGCAAGAAAGCTACTGTCGCCAATTTCTATACGCAGCTTCATTTCTGCATCCTCCTCATTCTCCATCATTTCCGTACCTTGCAAGTTCCGTTCTGTATCTGAAAAATCTTTCTGATCTTGAGACGCTGTTGATTCAGAATGCACGGCGTCAACCACTTCTTCCCAATCTGTGGACATGCCTTCTTCTTCCAGCACCGTTTTCTCCATCCGTACGGAGGTATTGCGTTCCAAATTGCCAGCCTCTTGCTGTTCCTCCCCACATCCTGCCAATAACATTGTGAAAGCGAACATACATAAGAAACTTTTCATCCTCCTTCCTCCTTTCTCAAACTTTCGTTTCCCAACAACTCACTAACTTTCCATGCGCTTAGAATGTTCTGCTATCTCTGCCAAATCCTCATCTCTAGTTATGGTTCATATATTTGAGTATAGCTGGCTTTTTATAATATATCAAATATTTATTATTTATCATTTTTCATAATTGATTTTTATGGAAATAGAGTGTATCCTAAATGCAAAGGAGATGATATTATGGATTTGCGCGTATTACAATATTTTTTGGCAGTTGCCAGAGAGCAAAGCATTTCCGCTGCTGCTCAATCTCTTCATCTTTCTCAGCCCGCCTTATCCATCCAAATAAAAGCTCTGGAAGAGGAATTCGGCAAACAGCTGTTGATTCGAGGCGCCAAGGGTTCCCGAAAAGTCGTTCTGACGGAAGAGGGAAGGATATTGCGCCAACGAGCAGAAGAAATCCTGTCTTTGGTGCAGAAAACAGAAGAAGAACTGACTTGCTCTGACGACACAATCGTTGGTGATGTGATTATTGGTGCTGGTGAAACAGATATCATTCGTTTGCTTGCTAAAACTGCAAAAAAACTCCAAAAAAAATATCCAGATATCCATTATCACATTTCCAGCGGAAATGCAGAATATGTGTTGGAATATCTGGATAAAGGTTTGATTGATTTTGGATTGCTGTTTCGTGACATTGATTCCACCAAATATGAATGCCTCCCTCTTCCGATCAAAGACACTTGGGGTGTGCTCATGCGCAAAGATTCCCCTCTGGCACAAAAAGACGCCATTTCTCCAGAAGACTTGTGGAATCAGCCATTGATTATTTCTCATCAGAAAGGGGAAGATCAATATCTGGCTCAATGGATGAAACGAGACGTTTCTACACTGCATATTGTTGCTACCTATAATTTGGTTTTTAACGCTTCCCTGTTGGTGGATGAAGGGCTAGGATATGCCCTGTGCTTTGACAAAATCATCCATACGCAAGGCAGCAATCTCTGTTTTCGCCCATTTACTCCAAAGTTGGAAGCCTCGGGCTATATTATTTGGAAAAAATACCAGGTATTTTCCAAAGCGGCTCATATTTTTTTACAGTACCTGCGGGATACCATTTCCTAAAACGAGGCATCTACTTTCCTGAAATCTGCTTCTCAAAACATATGTCTCTAGTGACAAGTTTGCGCTCTTCTGATCCCATGTTCCCTTGCATATCATTTCTGCACAGCAAGACGACATCCTTCCTCTTGCTATGCACTGCATCGTATCCCTGTAACGGCACACCACAGCCGGTCTTTTTTCAACTTTCTGAAATAGCCGCGCCATCAGCCAAACAGGCATCATTCTTCCGAATGATGCCTGTCATATCTCCTTTTACTGTTCCAAACTTTCTAACCATCCCTGAACATCTTCTGCAGATGCGCCAGACCGGAACCGCATCCCTTCCTGCCAATCGCCAGTACCAGCCATTTCTGCAAGCAATTCCCCGCTTTCTCCCAAGTCAGAAGAGGAAGAAGTGCAGAACGGAATCACTGTCTTATCGGTAAAATCATTTGCCGTTACAAAACCATCCACTGGCCATGCGGCAATCCCCCACCATATCGGATATCCAATAAATACGGTATCATATTCTTCCCAATGTTCCACCGTATCCTGTTCCAGTTCTACTGTCCGCAGCGAAGCATCCTCATGTTCTCTGCTTACGCGGCTGGTATCGTCTGACCAATTCAAATCATCTGCAGTATATGGCTGCACCGGAGTAATCTCAAAGAGATCCGCTCCCAGCGCATCTGCGAGATATCCTGCCACCGTTTCTGTATTACCCGTAGCAGAGTAATAAACAACCAATGTTTTTCCATCTGTCTGTGCATTCTCATTCTCTGAAGGATTCTGCACATTCTCCTGTTGTTCCTTTTCCGCCTGTGTCTGATTTTGTACTGCCTCTTCGCTTGTACCACAGCCCGTAACTGCCGCCATCATACAGCAAGCCAATAAAACAGATATCATCCGTTTCATGAAAACCACTCCTTACTGATAGTTCTATTTTCTAAGTTTTTTATTCCGCTCCATTTTCTGCTACATTTTCCTGAATCCAAGCTTCTACATGTTCTGCGATCACATCATTATTCAAATCCTGAAACATAAAATGATCATTCCCAGTGATTCCTTCTTTCGGCAGATCAATCACACTGCTGTTGCCTCCTTGTGCACGATAGCTTTCTGTAAAATCATAGCAGGTTTGACGCATTCCCTGCCATGCTGCAGTTGCTTGAATAGCAGGATCGCCGTTATCAATATAATCGCCAAAATACATTGTAATCGGAATATCCTGTTCCGCCATGACCCGGAATTCTTCGGAATCCGCCGTTGGTGCGCCGCCTGGTTCAATCGCCACAATTGCCGCCACATGTTCCGTATATTGAGGCACCAACCATCCGGCACGACCACCTTGAGAATGTGTTACCAAAATAGAATCTTTTCCCGTCATCTCATATACTTCATCAATGGATGCTGCCACCGCTTTTGCCACCATTTCTCCGTCAAAATCCGAACCCATATCCGATGTCATTCCTGTATCCGGTGTCATTTGACGGAAAAACTGATCTACAGACTCTGCATCATTGGGAAATTGAGATCCTTCATTGGCAACGGATTGACCATCTTCCCAGCGTCCAATCCGAAACTGCGTGTACCAACGTTGATCCAATGTCTTTGTACTGATATCACCGCTGACTGAAGTTGCTCCTGCTTCCCCTCTTCTTGGCTCATCAATCAAAAATACACTATGTCCCATTCTTAAAAATAGATCTGACCAACCTTCTCGACCATCTGGAGTTGTCATCCAACCCATTCTGGACTGTCCATATCCATGCAGGAATACCATGGGCAATCCGGTTTCATTTTCTGGAATCTGATACAGTACATTGGCATGATCCACATGGGCAGTCTGCCCTGCCCCCGTTTCTTCCCAATGATCCTCTGGAGAAAACGTCCCTTCCGAAGTTACCGTAATCCCGCCTGCGGAAAATATCCCTTGATCTGCAATCACCAAACTTTCCGTATTTGCCGTTTCTGTCTGAGAAGATGCCGCTTGACTCGTACAGCCCGCAAGCAAAGAAAAGCTTAAAACTCCTGCCATAGTCAAATAAAACAGTTTATACTTCATATGCAATTCTCCTTTTCTCTCTTTTCCTTTCTATTCTGATTCCTATTGTAAACAATCTTTCCCTTTTTCGGAAGTTTCCCTTTGTTACATCGTATAAACGCTTTGGTTCATACTTTTCGCAGTACTTTGGAACCGCCAAATACTTCAGACATTTTCATTTTTTCTAATGCATCATCCAAATTCTGAACCTCCTGCTGCGTCAGCGTAATCTCTGCTGCACGAAGATTTTCCAGCATCCGTTCGATCTTTCTTGTTCCAGGGATCGGAACCAGATACGGTTTTTTACAGATCATCCATGCAAGAGAAATTTGTGCTTGCGTTGCATGTTTTTCTTCTGCCATCTCTTTGAGCATTGTCAGTAACTCCTGATTTTGCTGCTGCGCTTCCGCAGAAAACTGCGGCATCACGCTGCGGTAATCAAATTTTTGATCAAATACACTATTATGGTTGTACTTACCGGATAAGAATCCATTTGCCATAGGCGAAAATGCCACAAAACCGATGGCTAATTCTTCCAAAACAGGGAATAGGCTTTCATACCCCCGTGCCATCATAGAATACCTGTTTTCAATTGCCGTTACCTTGCAGACAGCGTCCGCACGGCGAATATATTCCTCATTGGCCTCCGATATCCCCCAATGGGTAATATCGCCCTTTTTGATCAGCTCTGCCATGACCTCTGCAACAACCTCCGGCGGTGTATTTGGATCTATCCGATGTTGAAAGTATAAATCAATATGGTCTGTTTGCAGCCTTCTCAAAGATCCTTCCACAGATGCTCGAATTACGCTCGGAGTCGAATTCGGAATCAATGCATGGTTAATCCTTCCATCTGTTTTATCAAATCCAATGCCAAATTTGCTGGCAATCTTCACATGATTGCGATATGGTTTCAATGCTTTTCCAACCAAAACTTCATTTTCATGTGGATCTTCTGCAGAACCGTAGATTTCTGCCGTATCAAAAAAACGATATCCCATCTCAAAAGCTGCCTGTATCGCCCGCATTGCTTCTTTCGATTCTGTCGGCGCGCCATATGCATGACTAAATCCCATGCAGCCGAGTCCCACTGCCGATACTTCCAAATCTTTTCCCAATAAACGCGTGTTCATATTCCTTACGCCTTCTTTCCCAATTCATAAGCCTCTTGTTCTGCTTTGCTTCCTTTCACCGCACCGCTTTCATAAAATCCGCCGCCATAAATCTTTGCCTTTACCGTTGCACCAGGCAGACAGTCCGTAAATTCGGAAAGTGCATCAAAGGTACGCTCCAAAGCCGCATTTTCATCAGCAGCAGTCGCAATAAAATAAAACTCTTTGTTTTTGATTTTTGTATATTGAGGCAAAACTCTGTCTATCCATACCTTCATCTGTCCCGACATAGAATAGAAATAAACCGGCGTCGCAAGTAAAATCACATCGGATTCTATCATTTTCTCCAGCACTTCTGCCATTCCGTCTTTTTGTACGCATACCTCCGTTTCCCGACATCCATAGCACGCCATGCATGGTTTTAAATGCAACTGCTGAATATAGATTTTTTCTGTCTTATGACCACTTTCCATTGCACCTTTCAAAAAAGCGTCACTCAACAAGTCAGAGTTTCCTCCTTTTCTCGGACTTCCTAAAATCGCCAGAATCTTTTTTCCCATTTCTAACGCCTCCCATCACGCAAAACATTCCTGTAACATTTCTAAAATTTCTTCCCGTGTCATTCTCTTATAGCTGCCTTGAGAGATATTGCAGGAATCAGCAATCTCTTTGAGTATTGCTCGATCCGAAATACCCAATTCCCGTAAAGTAGTTGGCAAACCCATTTCTTGGATAAATCCTGCAAGTGCCTCTACACCGGCTTTTGCCATCTCTTCATCACTTCTTCCTGCTCGAGGAATCTTCCACACTTCTTCTGCAAATCGTACAAATTTTGCAAGACTATAACGATAAATATGACGATAATATACCGGATGGATAACTGCCAAACCAAATCCATGATTACAGTTGGTATACGCCCCCAATTGATGCTCTATTTGATGGCACTCGAAATCGCATTTCTTTCCCAGCTTTATGATCCGATTTTCTGCCATTGTAGACGCCCAGAATAAATTGCTGCGCGCAGTATCGTCCTCTGGATTGCGAACCGCCGCTCTTAGATTGCGGATCACACTCTTCATCAACGCTTCCGAAAGATCGTCAGAAAGATTATCCTCGTTTGGCTCACTGAAATACGTCTCCATAATATGAGATAAAATGTCAAATCCTCCAGAAATCATCTGTTTTGTCGGCAAGCTATAGGTATAAGTTGGATCCATCAGTGCAAACTTCGGATTGCATTTGGGATAATCTCTTCCTGTTTTGATCTTTGCCTCCTCATTGGTAATGACTGCACCTCCATTGCATTCGCTTCCCGTTCCAGCTGCAGTAACAATCACACCTAACGGCATCGGCTCAAAATCAATCACACCGGCTCTTGCCCAGAAATCTTCCCAAATATCGCCTTCATAGACCGCCGCCATAGAAACAGCTTTACAGCAATCCATCACGGACCCGCCGCCGATTCCCAGAATCATATCTACATGATGTTCTCTTGCCAATTTTGCACCTTCCAAAACTTTCGTATAGGTCGGATTTGACATAATTCCAGAGAACTCAACAATAGTTTTTCCCGATTCCCGAAGCAATGATGTTACAGTATCATAAATACCATTTTTCTTGATCGAACCGCCACCATAAGCAAGCAACACCGTATCGCCATACGGTTTCAGCAGACAATCCAAATATTCTTTCACACATCCTTTTCCAAAATAAACCTTTGTCGCATTTTCAAAAATAAAATTATTCATCAAGCATCCTCCTTATTGTACGTTTTCATCCATCCATTACGCCTAGTAATAATATCGAAACATCCATCCAGCAAAACATGTTCTATCCATCCTGATTCCTTCCTTGTTGTTCTGTTCTTATTATAAAAAAAAGAAACTTCTTCAGAAGTTTCTCTTTTTTTCTCAGTATGAACCAATATGTTTCTACTGTCATTCATGACATTGTTTGTTTTGCTGCTTCTAAAAAACGCTTTACACTTTCCGATGGATGAATGGCATGCAACAGACCAAATGGGATGGTATACTTCCAATCGACCGGTAGAATTTTTAAGAGCGGATGCACAGATTGCCAGTTCTCTATCGCCATTAAAATATCATTGCTATTTTCACAGCGATTAAATACATCTACGTTATAAAAATCAATATCCACAATATGAACCTGCGGATGATTCTTCCATAAATCATCCCGTAGCATATCTACATAATTGCTCCATCCGCGATGCATTAACATAAAATTTTCTCCATACAAATCTTGTATACTCAGTTTCTCTTTCTTCGCCAGTTTATGATTGATCGAAACGGCACAGCAAATCGGTACTCTGGATAGTTCAAGCCCTGCACATTGCCGAAAGTGTAACATCGTATCATCAAAAATACCTGCAACCACATCAATATTTTGACCCAAATTCTTCAATATTTCTCTGGCATTCTCCGGTGTATTGACAAACGGTACCAACTGGAATTTCATATCAGGACAAAGTTTCTGCAAAGGATACCACATATGTATCAGTGTTTGCGCCGGCGTCATCGGTGAGGTTCCAATCCGAATCACATGATTTACCTCTTTCATCGCATTCTGTGCTCGGATGACTGCTTCTTTACAGTATTGCATGATATATTTCGCATCTCGATATAAGGACTTACCGCCTTCTGTCAAAACCAATCCGCGATGAGTACGAACAAACAGCACAACATCCAGACTTTTTTCCAATAAATTGATTTGTTTAATTACGGCAGGAGGGGAAATGAACAATTTCTCCGCGGCTTTATTAAAACTGCCAGCTTCCACTACCTGCACAAATGTTTCCAGCTGCGGATTATACATCATGATCCTCTCCTATCGTAATATTTTTTGCCACAACATCTTCTGCAATGTTTTCAAAACGATCCATCATGGGCTCCTGAAGATCTCCCCAAGTATCTTTATTGTATCGTTCAAAAAATAGCTAGAAAAGAAAATGATTCTTGTCTCTGCCATTCAAATTTAATCATAATCCGATCTATTAAGTCCAGCCATACCTTTGCACTACATGAACATCGGGGAAACAGGATACATAAATTTATCCAAATTATACCATAGTTTTCCAAATTTGCACGCTCCATTTTTACAAATGTTCTCTTAGTTTGAAATATTCATTCGTTTCGGGAACTTTTCAGCTTGCAATCCTAATTCCAACTCCTTTCCACAAAACAGATATATACAGCGTCATCAAACATAAATCACTGTTGTATTTGTTGTTTTATCCACTGCTGTTTCTGCATAGGTGGCAGACAAGCATGCTCTTTGCAGACATAAAAAGTAGTTTCTTGATTCAGCATGGGATATTCCTTGTTTCCTCCAGGCACCACGCGCACCGCGGCATGATCCGTCAAGAAAAAAGGTAAATCCTGCACATCCTCGACATTTCCCGCAACGGTAATCTGTGTCGGCGGTTCCAAATAATCAGATAGTGCAAGGAAAAACATCGTATATCCCGCAGGGTATTTCTGTGCCTCTGCCGACAGATATTCCAACTGCTGTTTCAAAATCGCTTCTCTTTTTTCCTTTGGATCCAATGCCTGAAGTCTGATAAGATGATATGTCATCAACGCATTGCCACTGGGAATTGCACCATCATAGCATTCCTTTGGTCGTAGGAACAATGTTTCATGCTCGGTTCCATAAAGATAAAATCCGCCGTGTTTTGCATCATAAAAATGTGAAATCGTTTTTTCCAGTAATTGTTCCGCACGGTTCAAGTATCCTTTATCCAATGTAACATCATATAAAGCAAGCAATGCAAATAAATAGCACGCATACTCGGTCAAAAATCCTTTTTCCCCTCGTTTCCCATTCCGATAGCTCACATAAAGCACATCATCCCTGCACATTGTTTGTTCGATCCATTGCTGTGCTTTTTTTGCTGTTTTCAGGTCATCCAAATTCTGACTACTTCGATACAGTGCACAAAATGCAGCAATCATCAAAGAATTCCAAGCAGTCAAGATTTTATCATCCGTATGCAGCTTCGTTCGGTTTTTCCGATATTCCCGAATGCTTGGAAGAAATTTGTCAAATGCTGCGTTCTCCAAATGCTCTGCATGCAAAAGATTTGGAATGCTTTTACCTTCAAAATTTCCCTGTTTTGTAATGCCAAATCGCTGATTCCATTCATTTCCTTCTGCTTCTCCCAATAGAGCGATGATTTCTTCTGGTGTAAATACATAATACTTGCCTTCTTCCCCATCACTATCCGCATCTTGGGCGCTATAAAACGCACCATCGAGAGATGTCATTTCCGACCGAATATAGGCAGCAGTTTTCTGGGCAACCGTAAGATACAGCGGCTTTTTGGTAATATCATACGCCTTACAATATGCAAGAATCAGCAGAGCATTGTCATATAACATTTTTTCAAAATGCGGCACCAAAAAATAACGGTCCGTGGAATATCGGCAAAATCCATAACCTACATGATCAAACAACCCACCAGCATACATCTGTCGAAGAGTTATCTCTACCATATGCAGCACAGCTTCATCTCCATTTTTTTGATACTGCTGTAAGAGAAAAAGCAGCTGATGTGGTGCGGGAAATTTAGGCGCACTGCCAAAACCGCCATAGGTTGCGTCAAAACTTTCTTTCAATGAACCAATGACTTGCTCTATACTTGTTTCATCTGCCTGAGAATAAGATACTTGATCTTGCCGAAACGCTGCTGTACATTCCTCCGCAAAGCGAAGCAGCGTTTCCCGCTCTTCCACCCATTTTTTTCGAATGTGCAGCAGCAAATCCCGAAACCCTACAATCCCATAATGAGATGTCTTGGGAAAATACGTTCCAGCAAAAAACGGTTTTTGTTCCGCCGTCATAAAAATACTGGTCGGCCAACCTCCATTTCTGGTAAACGCCTGACAAACAGTCATATAAATACTGTCAATATCCGGTCGTTCTTCCTTATCGACTTTGATGGAGATAAAGTCTTTATTCAAAAGTTCCGCAATCTCCGGATCTTCGAAACTTTCATGAGCCATGACATGGCACCAATGGCAGGTACTGTAACCAATACTCAAAAAGATCGGCTTTTCCTCCTCTCTCGCTCTTCGAAAAGCTTCTTCACACCACGGGTACCAGTCTACCGGATTTTCTGCATGCTGCAATAAATATGGGCTTGTCTGATTCTTCAAATGATTACTCAATATGATCATCTCTCCTTTTTATCAACTCTTTTACCCTCCCGTCTTTTCCGCCGCAACCGTACTATCTCCACATGATCACGTTCCAATCATACACGATATTCCGTTGAAATACACGCTTTGTGCGAATCAAAAGCGTACTATCTTCCCTGTTTCTTATTTTCCTTTCCCAAAAATCATATTGGTGTATATTATCCACAAAAATAAGCAAAACTATTCTTACGAAAGGAGTGATCTTATGTTCCGACACGAAAAACAACTATTCCATCCTGTATTTGTAGAAAAACCAAATCCACAATATGCCGTTCTCCTTCAGGAACAGCTAGGCGGTGGTAACGGTGAGTTAAAAGCTGCTATGCAGTATATCTCACAAAGTTTTCGAATCAAGGATCCAGAAATCAAAGACTTATTTTTGGATATTGCCGCAGAAGAACTCAGTCACATGGAAATGGTCGCACAAACCATCAATCTGCTCAACGGACATGATGTAGATGCCGCAGCAGTTGCTTCCGGTGAAATTCAAAGCCATGTCCTGCTTGGATTAAATCCGGGGCTGATCAACGCTTCCGGATATTCATGGACCGGAGACTATGTCACCGTTACCGGCGATCTTTGCGCTGATTTGCTTTCTAACATCGCTTCTGAGCAACGCGCAAAAGTTGTTTATGAATATTTATATCGCCAGATCCAAGATAAAAAAGTCAGAGATACCATTGATTTTCTCTTAAATCGAGAAGAAGCACATAATGCTCTGTTCCGCGAAGCATTCAATAAAGTGCAGGATAGTGGATCCAACAAGGATTTCGGTGTAACCAAAGATTCCAGAATTTATTTTGATTTATCCAGCCCCTCTCCCGGCAATGCGTTTGGAGATACCAAAGCAAATCCTCCCAGCTTCCAGAATCCAAATGCATCAGAAAGAACTATGTCGGAGAATCGGTTTTGATAGCAAAGAAGGGTGTCGATTTCATCGACACCCTTTCGTCTTGTCTTAACCATACAATATATAATCCATCTGTTTCCTTTCTCCTCAGTTTCAAACTTTTTCCAATTCTTTCTATTAGTCCATATCAACTCCTTCTGTGCTGTATTTTAACCAATAAGAAGCTCGTTTTTAATACCAATTACCATGGTTTCCACTTTTCCAAAAACGGATATGTATTCAGCTTTCCTGTTTCCATGTGGAAATTCGAATTTGTTCTGCGGTATACCCAGTTTTCCGTTTGACGATGTCTTCAATTTGCGCTACTTCTGTTTCCGTCAGGCTGTCCTTACTTACAACAACATCAACCGTTTCGTCATCCATACGAACATATGCATCTGAAAACCCCTTTGCCTGAATCATTGCTTCCGCAGCAGTTTCTTTCTCAATTCTTTGCTGCAGTTCCAACATGCTGTCACTGCAAACAGTCTTTTGACTTTCACTAACATTGCTGTTGTTTAACATCTCCGTTAAAATATCTTTTTGCTTCGCCCTAGATTGTTCCCGCTCCAACTTTGCTTCTGCAAAATACTGGGAAGCATCTCCACCGCTATTCGCATTGACAAACACTGCAGCACCATCTCCCGTTGTTTCCGACACCTCTGCTGTTACAGGATCCAGTACCATCTCATCCTCCGGCAGATCATCCGGAAGTGCTGCATAATCCACGGAAGCTGCATCTCCTTCTTCGGTCATCTGCATTGCCGTTTGAGTCCCTTCTGAGGACTTGCTTTCCTGAAAATTCAAATACCCCGCCGCCGCAATCATCACTGCCAACGCTGTCACCACTACCTGATTCCTCTTTACTGTAAACATACTTTTCTCCTCCTCATTTCATTTTCAGTATTGCTATTTTATGTGCGGGCACCTGCAATAACGCCTGTGCCGCACGATTTAACGCATCTTGAACCACAGCATTGTCTCCTCCCTGTGCCACAATGACAACCCCTTCCACTTCTGGCGCCAGTTCCGAAAGGATCAATGGAGATTGTCCGCCATTTTCATTTTCCATCAACACAACGGTACTTTCCCGCCCGATACTCTCTTCTTCTTGTCTACTAGTTTCTTCCCGTTTTTCTTCTCTTGCTGGTATGCTCTCTTTCGTCGTACGATATGTCACCATCACCCGTACCTGTCCAGCGCCAGAAACTTGTGAAAGTATCTTTTCCATTTCCTCTTCCAATCGACGTTCTGGACGCTCTTGCGACACCTCTGTGGAAACAACCGATTCCACCTGCTCCTGTTCTACTTCTTCATCCGCAAAAAAATGTCTGCTGCAAAACAACAATACCACACCCAACGTCAATGCCGTTGCCACTTGCCGCCATAGCTTTTTTTGCTCTGGGCGAAACAGCTGACGCCAAAAATCAGATTTCATTCGTCTCTTCCTCCTCCGTCGTTTGTGCTCTCACGGTAATATCCGTTTTTTCCAATCCGTATTTTTTTGCCACTTCTGTTTTTATCATGTCAGATATTTCCTCTCCAACAATGGTCATATGGTTCAGACCCTCGCCCGCCTCCTCCCATTCTATTTGAACTGCCGCTACATTTGCATCATATTGCTGCACTTCTTCTAATATCGCTTGCTCTGCCGCCCGCTTTGTCCATTTTTCCTGCAAATCTGCATCAAAACTTGCATCTGTTTTTACGTTGACACTTTGTATCCAATTAGGCAATGATTCCGCTTCTGTTTTTGTCAACCGAAGCAAAGGCTGCAGTACTGCCATCAAAACCAACATTCCCAATATCCATCTGGTATAGCGCCGCAAATTTCCATCCGGCATTAACAGCCCTACTGTCACTGAAAATACGGTCAATGCCGTTATAGTTTTTATATATGCGGTAAATGTCTCCATCATGCCTGCCACTTCCTTTCTCTAGACACTTCCAAGCAGCAAAAATGCGGAAAATAAAAACATGACTTCCACCAAAAAAACCACACCTAACAACAACGCGGTATAGTCTCCCGCAACACCGATACAAGAAACCAGTCTTGCTTCACAAATCGATTCCGTTGCTGCAGCTGTAAACTTAAAAATCAACGTCATCACAATCAATTTACAAAGTAAAGGCAAACACAATAGCAGAAAAAATAGAATTGCCGCTGCTAATGTTCCACCTCGCAACGTGCTGGCAACCGCCGCCGCTGTATCCACGGCGCCACCCATCACATCTCCTACAATCGGTACAGCGTTTACCGCGATCTTCGCTGTACGAACTGCCAGACCATTCAAAGCGCCGCCGCCAATTTTTTGCAAAGACAGCAGCAGCATAAATCCACCGGCCAATCCTTTCATGCCCCAAGAAATGCCTTGTTTCCACAGTTTTGCAAATCGTTCACAAAGCGGCTGTTCTGATAGTTTATCTGTCATCTCCAGCGCAACTGCAACCAATATAACCGGCACAATTATGGTTTTTGTCAAAAATGCAATCAATGTGCAGCCACCCATCATGGTCGGTCCCATCAAAGCCGTCTGTGTCAAATTGCCCGAGGATGCTGCTAACGCCAAAAAAACCGGCAACATTACTGCAAACGCATCTGCCGTTTGCCCAACCCGTTCCACAACTGCCTCCGTGATTTCAAAAAATGTAGAAATTAAAACCACAATCAAAATCATGTAACAAACGTAAAACCCCATCTCTCCAACTTCTTTTCCGCAAAAGGAGCCACTGATCTGCCGAAGAATTGCCGCCAATATAGACACTGCCAACAGCTGTATCACCAATCCTGTCTGGGTACGGATTTCCCCAAATGCCATCTCAAAGCCGCGATCCAGCCAATCCTCCGCCGAAAATGTAATACTTCCATCCAAAATCCCCTGCACCAATTCCGAAAAAGACATATCTTCCAAATACTGTTCCGTTGCTTCATCAATTTCTTCCAAGTGTAAATCTGATAAGTACGCAGAGGCATCCATCTCTGTAGCCGCCGCCACAGATGGAAACAGAAGCAGGCAGCAGCAACAAACAATCATCCATCTGATTCGCATCTGTCCTCTCCTCCTTATACTAAGTGCAGCACCACATCCAGCAACTCCAGCAATACTGGCGCAGATACCATCATCATCATCACTTTTCCTGCCAGTTCAATCTTTGCAGCCACTGCGCTTTCCCCTGCATCCATGCAAAGTTGTGAACCAAACTGGGATAAATAGGCAATTCCAATGACTTTCAATACAATGCCGAAATAGCCTTCTGTCACACCAGCCTGCTCCGCCATTTGTTCCAATAACTGCAACAATTCCTGCAATGGTGCACAAATCCATAAAAAAATCAATACCCCGGTTGCCAAAGCCGTCAATAAAGCCATCTGCGGATTCTCTCGTTTCAGCAATAGAGATAAAAAAGCACCTACAAACCCAAAAACAACAATTTTTTCCATCTCCATATGCGTTCCCTCCTAAAACCGGAACAATGTTTCCATGGTTTCAAACAACGTACTGATATATTGAATCACCCAGAACAACACCACAACCAAACCTGCCAATGTTGTCAACATTGCCTGTTCCTCCCGTCCCGCTCGCAGCAGAACTTGATTTAAGACTGCCACTAATATGCCAACTGCCGCAATCCGAAATACAATGCCGATTTCCATTCCTCTTCCCCCTTCTGTTACAGCAAGATCACTACAACCAGCAATCCGCCTAAAAATCCCATACTGTAATATAATCTTCCGTTTTTTTCTAGTCTGCGGCGGAGTGTTTCCTGTTCTCTTTGCAGATATTCCAACAAAAACCGGCTATTATCCTTTTGCTGCTCTTTATTAAGATAACCTAACGTTTTTCCATACTGCATCAGTGCCTCATAATCTCTTCCCGTTAAAAATGTGCAAGGCAGATGTTTCCGCCATACGCTTTCCCAGATTTCTTCCGCCGTTTGTTCTGTACGCTGCTGCATATGCTGTGCTGTTTCTTGTAACACCGATCCAATCTCACCGTTGATTTGGTAACTGACTGCTTCCAATACTTCTGGAAGCGGCGCAGAGAGATACAGAATCTGATTTTGAATTCCCAAAACTGCCTGTTCCAATGTTCGTAAATCCTGCACATGATATCTTTCCCGTAGGCAAAGATATGCGCCTGTCATGGTAGTCGCTGCTAAAATCAATACCATTCCGATTGTCTCCAGTAACATCCGTCTTCACCTCCTCTTTTCGGTATAATACTTGTCCATCACCATCTGTCACCATCTCCACCGTCCCTACCCCTGCCGATGCCGATAAAAATACAAATCGCTCCCATACACGCTGTGCTAAAATTTGACGCAAAGCAGGACGTTTTTGCAGTTCCATCCAATCATGCCCATGAACCGTGCACAATAGCTTCACACCTGCGCAAACCAAATCTTGCACAGCTGCAAAATCAGCCTCCCGTCCCAATTCGTCTGCTGCTATCACCTGAGGCGACATACTGCGCAGCAACAGTTCCATACCAATTGCTTTGGGGCATCCGCTGATAATGTCTGTGCAATCACCCAATTCCATTTGTGGCACTCCTTCATACATCCCTGCAATCTCTCCTCGCTCATCTGCCACACCGACCGTATACCCCCCCACATGACTCAAGGAACGGATCAACTCTCTTAGCAATGTTGTTTTTCCGCAGCCAGGCGGTGAAACTAACAATGTATGACAAAATGCTCCATTGGAGAACAGATATGGCATCAATAAATCTGCACACCCAAAAACTTCTTTGGCAACTCGTATATTCAATGAGCTGATATGCGAAAGCGTTTTGATTCTTCCTTGTTCCATCACTGCTTTTCCGCAGAAACCCACACGGTGTCCTCCCGCTATTGTCAAAAATCCCTGCCGTAATTCCTCTTCAAATGCATATAAAGAAAACTCACTCAGATAGGAAATACACGTTTTCATATCACGACTCGTCGCAACCATAGGGTTTTCACTGCCTTCTTGATACAATGGAGTCCAAAGACCCGCACATCTGACAAGAATCGGTTTTCCCCTGCGCAGACGAATTTCCTCCAACTGCTGTTCTGGTATTCGTTTGTCTGTTTTTATCCGATGCGACAATTCCGGTGTCAACGATTTCCATATGCTTTCCAGATTTGCCATACCTGTCCACCTCCTTTTTCCAGTATATTCTCCAAAAATTAAATTATGATACCGCTTTCATTTAATCACTATTCGTGATATAATTGTTTCTAAATTCTGTTTTGGGAGGACATATCATGTTTCATATCTTGGTGCTAAATTTGAAGAAACAACCAATTACGCAGATTCAAGCCTTATGCCATCAAATCGATGATGTCATTATCTATGAAAGCATTTCTGCGGAAGATGCTGTCGCTGTCTGCATTCATACACATATTCACTGTATCTTATTGATTGCAGATCACGAATTTTCCTGTACCCAAAAATTTCTCCGTTGTCTGCGCACCATGCCACAGTATTCACATATTCCGATTGTTATTCTCTCGGATCAATATGCACATATGTTTCACGTCTTTCCAAAATTGGTTTGCTGTGAATTTTTCTTACTTCCGCTGACTCCAGAAAAGGAACTTTCACTATGGAAGTTACTCTGTTTTTATCAAAAATCATTCAGCCATTTATTCCATTTTGAACATCAGGTGTTACAAATCTGTACAGCAAAGAGTATCTGCACACTCCCTTATGATGAGATCCTTTTTATTGAAATCGTGCTGAAAAAAGCAATCTTTCATACCAAACACGGAGACCGTACTTTTAGCATGCCGTTGTACAAAATACGAGAATCCATCCAATCCCCGTATTTGCTGCAGACACACCGTTCCTTTATTGTCAATCTCAGCAATATTTCTTATGTGGATAAATCGAAAAGTCCTTGGGAACTTTCCTTTTTCCACACAAGGGAGCATGCCTATGTCAGCCGGCATTATAAAGAGGAGTTTCTACACGCTTTTACTGCACCGGCAGCACATTGATTGACAAAAATCAATTGCACCTTTACAATCAAATCAAAAGATCAGACAGGAGGAATCCATATGACAAAACAAATCATCCGCATTGTATGTTTTGGAGATAGTCTAACCTATGGCTACGGCGTCATGGACGAAATTGCATATCCACATCGTCTCAGTGTTGATTTGCCTCAGCAGTTTCCGCAGGTACAATGGCAAGTATTCAACAGCGGTATCAATGGACATACCACCAGAGAGGCCCTTGCACGGCTGCAGGGCAGCGTACTAGAACGAAAACCACAACTGGTCTTTATTTTATTTGGTTCCAACGACTGCGCACTCAACGAAGGACAATATCGCACCCCTTTTGAGTTTGAACAAAATATGCGAAACATACTAAATGCTATTTTGCATCTATCCACAGACAGTCCATTCGCAAACGGCACATCTCTGCCTATCCTAATGACACCGCCGTCTATGATTGATACGGATTTCTATCCGTTTACCACCAATGATCGATTGGAATACTATGGCACTATCGTCAAAAAATTAGCAGCGGAATATCGCCTTCCATTGATTGATTTATTTGCCGCCTACCGCAGTATCACAGACCCTGTTGCCTACGAAGCTTGTTTCCAATTAGACGGCGAACATTTGAGCAATCATGGATATGATATCCTATATCCATTGGTATTCGACCAAGTTCAGCAATACCTTACAAAAGTACTTTCCTCTCAATAACCTTCTGTTTCTTTGCATGAAAAAAGCACCACTTCACTGCCTTATCCGACAGTAAGTGGTGTTTTTTCCCCGCTCCGTTTCCAATATGGATATCCTCCTTTATAGAGCCTGTTCTCAACTCTCTCAATCCAGTAATTGCCCTGCACTCACATCGAAGATATTCTTTTTCCAACGAGTTGCCATCATCCAGCTCCAGTAAACAATCAAGTCTTTTTCCAAACTTTTGATCAATTGCACTCCTTCCGGCTCCCGCACAATATAAAAAAGGAAGAATTGCCTGTTTTGGATCAATTCTTCCTCGCACACTGTTCTGATATCCATTTCAGATAGCCAATATTTGCTCTATTCATCCCAATTCACAGCATCCAGATTTAATTGCCGCATTCTATGCTGATTGCTGTAAACACTTCTAAAATGTCGTCAATTTTGGTGTTTGCTTTCTCTTCTCCCGCTTTATCCATCACAATTCCGCCTTTGTCCATCATAATCAAACGGGTACCATATTCTACTGCATATCGTAAATTATGTGTTACCATCATTGCCGTCAGGTGCTTCTCTGCAACCACTTTATGTGTCAATTCCATAATAACTTCCGCCGTTTTCGGATCCAGCGCGGCAGTATGCTCATCTAATATCAAAAACTCAATCGGTGTCAATGTGGACATAATTAACGATGCTGCCTGCCGCTGACCACCGGAAAGCGCACCCAATTTCACATGCATTTTGTCTTCTAGCCCCAATCCCAATATGGAAAGCTGTTCTTTGTAATAATTCTCTCGTGCCTTATTGATTCCGCGACTCAGACCAAAACATTTCCCTTTGTGATCCGCCAACGACATATTCTCCAGCATTGTCAAATTCGGGCAAGTTCCTACTGAGGGGTTTTGATACACACGCCCAATGGTACGATAGCGCTGAAAATCCTTCATCTTGGTAATATCTTTTCCACCAATGAGCACCTGCCCACCTTCGATAGGAATACTTCCACAAATGATATTGAGCATAGACGTCTTGCCGCTGCCGTTACTGCCAACAATGGACACAAACTCTCCATCTCGAACCGTCAAATTAAAATCATCAAATAAACACATTTCGGTTACGGTTCCTGGATTATATACTTTTCTAATGTGTTTCAACTCAAGCACGTTCTTCGCCGCCTTTCTGTCTATTGCCCAAGATCAATATAATCAGGAACAGTACCGCCGTTGCCAATTTCAGTAAATTTGCCGGCAATCCCAGGCTGATGGCAATCTGGATACAAGCTTTATAGAACACGCTGCCAATCAATACCGCTGTAGTAGCTTGGAAAAAACTAAGTTTCCGGAAAAGCGTCGTTCCGATAATCACCGTTGCCAAGCCAAACACTACCTGACCTGTCCCCATAGTACTGGAAAATGCCCGCTGTTCCTGACATACCACAGCACCGGAAAGTGCTACCAACGCATTGGCAATCACTAAGCCAATCAATTTTACCGTACCCTTATCTTTTGCCAATGTTGTAACCAAATCCGCGTTATCCCCAACAGCACGCAATAGCAAACCATTTTTGGTTTTCAGATACCAATCCAAAATCAGTTTCACCAATATTGCCAATACCAAAGCGACAATAAATTTTCGGTAAATCAACGAAGCTTCCCCCATGATTGCCATAATTGGTCCAGAAGTGAAAATAGTATCAATGCTTCGTTCGATTGCAAGATTCGATCCTGCAATCTGCAAATTGATGGAAAATAACGCTGTCATAGTAATAATTCCTGCCAGCAAATCCCGGACTCCCAATTTCACATGGATGAAACCGGTAATAAATCCAGCAATCGCTCCTACGAAAAATGCCACAAGAAGTGTAACAAACGGATTCATACCATTCACCAGCATCACCGCTGTTACTGCCGCCCCTAGCGGAAAACTGCCGTCTACCGTCAAATCCGGGAAATCCAAAATCTTATATGTAATATAAACACCATACGACAACAGGGCATAAAGGAAGCCCTGTGTCAACGTGCTGATGCATAATTCAAATATTGCGTTCATGACGGAAACCCTCTCTTATTTACTTGATGTTATTCTGCTGTTACGTCAATGGCTGCAGATACAATATCTTCCGGCACAGAAATACTCATGCTTTCCAATGCGGTCGGATTGATATATGTTTCGTATTCGCTGATGGTTTCATAAGGCATTTCTTCTGCAGTTGCCTCGCCTTTGAGAATCTGTGCCGCCATCTCTCCTGTTCTTTGTCCCAGTGCCACATACTCGATCCCTGCCGATGCTACGCATCCGATTTTCACCTGCTCAATCTCACTGCCGTAAACAGGAATCCCTGCCTCATTTGTTTTTTCCAAAATGGATGCCAGAACGCCCACTACATTATTATCTGTCAGATTGGTAAAGCAATCCACATCTCTAGCAATCAAAGTGTCTGTTGCCTGCAATACTTCCGCTTGCTGCATCACGCCCACTGCTTCAATGGTAAAACCATAATCTCCTGCTTTTTCCTGATATTCTCTGACTGCGGAAACAGAATTAGGCTCACTGGTGGTATACAGGATACCGATGGTTTCCGCCTCCGGCTGCAGCGCACGGATCAACTCCAGCTGTCCCTCAATGGGCAGCTTATCGCTGGTACCGGTGATATTGCCACTGTCCAACTTCGCCTCCACAGGGTCTGTGATTGCCGTAAAAATCACCGGAATGTTTTTGTCCTCCGCCGCTGCATAGCAGGCAGTTGCAGAGTTTGTTGCAATGCCGCACATCAGTGCAACATTATTTGCGGAAAAATTCTGTGCAATCTGCTGTGCAATGGTATCGTCAAACCCGGCATTCTGGTAGTCGATCACATAATCCACACCTTCCACCAGCCCGCTTGCTTCCAGCCCCTGCAAAAATCCTTCCCGGCAGTTATCCAGAGAAGGATGCTGCCCATACTGGGAGATCCCGATCACCGGAATATCGTCGGAAGCGCTGTCCTGGCTGCCGCTGCATCCCGCCAAAGCCGCCGCTGTCATTACCATTGCCATTGTCAAAGCCATCATTTTTTTCATCATACATTCTCTCCTTTTTCTACAAAATATAACGTTTTTATTCCTCATCCTGCGTATGTATTCTTGTACTGCTTCGCCATCGTCTATTTGTTCTTTTCATTTATATGCCGCCCCTTTCTGCAATAAAAAAAGTCCTGTCGCCATATTTCTATGGGACAAGACATATCTCCTGCGGTACCACCCAAATTGATGAAACATCATCCACTCAATTCCTGCACATTCATACAGTCCGCTCGGATAACGGGTGCGGTCCCCGTCGGTTACTACTCGCTTACGCTTTCGTCCGCCCTCATAAGTCCATTCATTTTACGCTGACTGCCGTTTTCCCACCATCCACGACTCTCTGAAATCTCAGCCTGTAAAACTACTCCTCTTAATCACAGGTTTTTTGCTTTGGTTAGTGTTATTATATCACCAGAAAGACATTTGTCAATAGTTTTTTTATTTTTTTCATCAAGAAATCCGCATTTCTAAGCACCACACCTGCTTCCATCACATTGCCATCTTCTTCTGAGAAACCTATTTCGCAGGATCACAGCCATACACGCTCTCATACACTAACTCAAAACTATCTATACATCAGATGCCCTCATACAATCCTTTCCATTCATAGAACCACATCTGTTCTCTGAGATTGTGTACCTCAAACCAAACTTGCTTTTTTCTGAACGATTTTCCAAGATTTCCATATTACAGCAATTTTTTATATTGAAATAAGCTCAAAACGCCAGATCCCCTTCTTCCACATAATCTGTCGAGCCATCTGCGCGCAAAATACGATAATCTTTATTATCCTCAAATCCTGCCAGCATATAAGGGGAAAGCGTTAGATTTTCTATCACTGCTACTGTTTCTCCTGTCGCTTTCTCTGTTGCTTCCCTCAAAATAAATCGATTCCATTGCGGTGACCAAAAAAATCGTTCTACAACCACACGACTTTCTTTTTCTGTAAAGGTATTGTCCTGCGGTATCGTTTCTTTTGCTGTATCATCCGATTCCAAATATGTTTGATATCTTGTAATCGTCACCGATGGTTCTTCTCCGCCGTCCCATTTACTTTCTGTCTCCTCTGTGATTCGCTGCCACAAACTGGGCTGCTGAATATCGCTTTGATTCCAGATTTGGTTCCAACTTGCCTCTATCTTCTGCGGTGTATTCAATACATCTCGAAATTCTTTTCCGTCATAAACATATCCCCGCAATACATCCGTCTGTTCAAATCCACCTAAAGATCCATCCACCTGTTCTCGGATGATTACAATATCCTTTCCCAAATCTTCCACCGGTACAAACTGTATACTTTGTACACCATAAAAATCTCCTAAATCTCCTAAATCTCCGATAAATTGATATACATTTCCATCTGCCGTATATGCAGCAACCACCGTATTTTTCGGACCAAAATGAACCGTTACTACAATATCTTCTTCATTTCCGGTTACATCTCCGCCAAAGTATACCGTTACCTTTTCCAAATCCGCTAAGTCATACTGTTCACTTCTTCCCGTAGATTCTAGGACACTGCGGGCAATATCTGTACGATTCTCCTCTGTATTAGGCGCCTGCGTCTGATCCTGTGTCAATTCTCCAGCTTCCTGACCATAAATACCAGCAGTATATCCTCCCAATAATACCGCTACACATACTGCCAATACCAATTTTTTCCGTCTCATTGTATTCCCTCCTCTCCCTCCATGTTATGCAAATCCACAGAAAAAAAGCACCCTGACCGCCATATTCCCCCAAACGATCTACATTTTATGCGCCATATTATATTTTTTGAAAAAAAAATCAAAAAATCTCTTGTCATATTCCTCAAATACCGATATAATGAGTAACGTCAGCTGACAAACAATGACACAACAGTGAGATGTTCCTTGCGAAGGACGTTAGTCCCACCATCTCATAAATAAAAAACAGGGGGTTTTTTTATGCAAAAAAATGGAATTTCAACAAAAATGCTGGTGTATACCGCACTGATTGCAGCAGTATATGCCGTTTTCACGGTAGGCATTGCACCTTTGAGCTATGGAGCCGTGCAGATTCGCTTTTCCGAAATCTTAGTGCTGCTGGCATTTTTGGACAGACGCTATGCACCCGGTCTGATTTTGGGCTGTTTCATTGCAAACTGCTTCAGCCCGCTGGGCATGGTAGATGCTGTATTTGGCACGATCTGTACAGCAGCTGCACTCTATGGCATTACTCATCACAGCAAAACATTGTTTGGCGCCAGCCTTTGGCCTGTATTTTGCAATGCATTCCTAGGCGTGGAATACCATCTGCTGCAAGGTGCACCTTTGGTATTTACAGCAGGCACCATCGCTTTGGGTGAATTCTTAGCAGTATCTTGTGTTGGTTATGTCATCTTTCGCCAAATTTTGAAACATCAGCCTTTGGTGGATCAACTTAGAATGGGTTAAGACGGAACGTTTCTGATAAAATCATACATGGCACCAAAAATGAGAGAATGTTTACACATCAAAACATTCTCTTTTTTTGAATTTCTCAATCCCAGCACCTTGGATTCAAAAGCAAAAAAAAAACAGTACCTGCGATTTATATTTACAGGTACTGCTGTCATCTTCGTTTGTAGTTTTCCAGTTCTTTTGTATATAAAAAATAAGAAATGAATAATTGCGTGTTTAAGCCAATACTGATGCCAATTCGTTTACAGCCGCCTCTTCGTCTTCTCCATCCGCAATGATATTTGCGCATTGTCCAGCCGTTATCCCCAATGCTATGGTACCCATAATACTTTTGGCATTCACTTTTTTGTCGTCAATCGCAATACGAATGTCGCTCTGATATTTCCCCGCTGTTTGTACAAAGAAAGCCGCTTGTCTTGCGTCTAATGATGTTTTGATTGTCACTGTTCTCTCTATCATTCTGCTTCACCTTTACCCTCTCTCAACATTTCTGCTATCCCGCTGATTTTTCGCAAACGATGGTTGACACCCGACTTTCCTACAGGTTCCGTCAAATATTTCCCCAATTCTTTCAAACTCTGGTCCGGGTAACGCAACCGTATTTCCGCTACTTCCTGCAATGGCTGCGGCAATTGGTCCAGTCCGACGGTGTTCTGTATATATAGGATGTCTTCCAGCTGTTTTACAGCAGCACCGACAACCTTATTGAGGTTTGCCGTTTCGCAGTTGACTTTCCGATTGATGTCATTGCGCATCTCTTTGACAATACGGACATTTTCCAGCTCCATCAATGCCACATGCGCCTCCATCACATTTAACAGGTCAACAATTTGTTCGCCTTCTTTTAAATATACCACAAAGTGCTCTTTCCTTACCACAGTTTTTGCATCCAACGAAAAAGAATTGATCAGCCCCCTTAAATCTTCTGCTTGTGCCAATGTATCCAACACAAACTCCAGATGATAATTCTTTTCTGGATTATTCACAGAACCAACTGCGATAAAAGCGCCTCTAACATACGCACGCTTGCAGCAAATGCTTCCGATGACTGTAGCATACATTCGGTTTTGCAGTAGTTTTTCTCCATCAACCATATGTAAAACGCCTGTCGCCATCAGTATCCTCTCCGCATCTTGCGCCGAACGCACCAACAATAGATAGGAGCGTCGCTTTTTACTGCCTGTGCGTACTGATATATCCACTCTAATATTAAAAGTATTTTTCAATAATGTAAAGCACTTTTTCGCGACAAGAAGATTCTCCGTTCTAATTTTTATACAAAAACCATCTTGAAATTGACCAATTTCTCCGCATAAATTCACAAATGCAGCAAGTTCTGCAATATGGCAATGTCGGGCATTCCCAAAATGCAGCGACAACTCTTCTTTCACCTTATAGGAAAATGACAAATTTACAGTCTCTGTCATATGCCTCTCTCCCATTCCGTTCTTTTCAGCCTTTTCGTTTGGCATCTTTTTCCACATCATTATGCTTTAACAAAACCGTATGGTGTGCCTGTCCCAAAGCTGTAAACAACGCATTCGCCAAAGTGACAGAACGGTGTTTTCCTCCGGTACATCCAATGCTGATCACCAAACTATTTTTCCCTTCCTTGATATAATGCGGGATTAAAAATTCCAGCATATCTACCAGTTTATCCAAAAACTCCTTGCTTTCTGGAAAACTCATCACATAGTCGCTCACAGGGCTATCGTTGCCTGACAACTCTTTCAATTCTGGAATGTAATAGGGATTTGGTAAAAATCGAACATCGAAAACCAAATCACTGTCCACTGGAATGCCATACTTAAATCCAAAGGAACAGACCGTAATCACCAAACTTTCAAATTTTTCATCGTCCTGAAAAATACGGTTGATTTGTTCTTTTAATTCACGGGTCAGCACATTGCTGGTATCAATAATATACGTTGCTTTTGCCTTCACTTCCCGCAGCATTTCCCGCTCTTTACAAATCCCTTCTTCAATAGACCCTCTGCGAGATAAGGGATGGCTTCTTCTCGTTTCTTTGTATCGTTTGATGAGTACATGATCCGAAGCATCCAAAAATAAAATCTCATAATCATATCCATTTTCCTGCAATTCAAACAATACAGAAAACAAATCATAAAATAATTTGCCGCCTCGAATGTCAATCCCCATTGCAACTCGCTCAATTCCGCCGTCCTGCTCATAACACAGTTCCGCAAATTTGGGTAATAGTGCCGGCGGCATATTATCTACACAAAAATAATTGATATCTTCTAAAAATTTCAAAGCTGAAGTTTTTCCTGCTCCTGACATCCCTGTCACAATCACGAATCTCATACGCGATACACCTCTCTTTCGTACCTTTACAACTCACCCACAATCTTCACTTCCGTTTCCAATCGTACTCCAAACTGCTCTTGTACTGCAGTTTGACAATACGCAATTAAGTCCAAAATATCCCGTGTTGTCGCATTCCCGGTATTGATCAGAAAGCCAGCATGCTTCTTGGATACCTGCGCCCCACCAATGGTCTTTCCCTTTAATCCGGCATCACTGATGAGTTTCCCTGCAAAATAGCCTTCCGGACGCTTAAAGGTACTTCCAGCGCTGGGATACTGCAAAGGCTGTTTTTCTCTCCTTTGCTGCGCCAACCGCTCCATATCCGCGCGAATCTGGGCAGCATTTCCTGGCTGCAAACGAATGGTTCCGCCCAGTACAATATATTCTCTTTCCAATACCACACTATGGCGATAGGATAATTCCAGTGCTTCTGCTGGAATGACAGAAATATGCAAATCTTTCGTCAGCACCTCCACACAAAGCAAAACATCCTTCATCTCTCCGCCATATGCTCCAGCATTCATCACCACTGCGCCGCCAAATGTGCCAGGAATCCCAGAGGCAAATGCCAGCCCTGCCAGCCCTGCATCAGCAGCCGTTGCTGCCGCAGCCGTCAATAAGGCACCGCTTTGGATATACATGTTTGTGCCATCCAGCCGTATTTCCTGCATCCGTCGACATAATTGGATGACTGCACCGCGAATCCCACCGTCACCTACCAGTAGATTGCTTCCGTTCCCCATAATCAGATACGGAATATTCCATTCCCGTAAAATTTGTATGCAATCAATCAACTCTTCTGTATTTTTCGGCATCAAAAAGACATCCGCATTGCCGCCGGTCTTAAAGGTCGTATGTTTTGCCATGCTTTCTTCTATCAGAAATCCTTCCCTGCCTAACCGTTCATACAATTTCATTTTCCATTCTTCCATACTGCTCTCCTTTATTCTCCCGTCTTCTTCAGACTGCCCAATATCCGCTGTTCCAATTCCTTTGCCGTATTGGTACCCATTTTTTTCTGACGGTTGGTCATGGCTGCAGATTCACAAATAACGGCAACATTTCTGCCAGGACGAATTGGTATGGTATTACACAACACTTTATTCCCCAAAATTTCAATATATTCTTCATCCAAACCAATTCGATCGTAACTGCCTGGCGTACCGTCCCACATCTCCATACGAATAACCAAATCAATGGCTTTTTTCTGCTTGACCGCCCCAACACCAAACAATTCCTTTACATTGATGATGCCAATCCCTCGCAGTTCGATCAAATATCGAATCAGCTCCGGACAAGTGCCTACTAATGTACGGTCGGCAATTTTCTTAATTTCTACCGCATCATCTGCAATCAAACGGTGTCCGCGCTTAATCAACTCCAACGCTGTTTCGCTCTTGCCTATGCCACTGTCGCCAATAATCAGCACGCCCTCGCCATAAATATCCAATAATACCCCATGTATCGTCTCCCGCTCTGCCAATTCATTATGCAGCCATGCAATCAATTCAGCCATAAAATTTGTCGTGCTGTCTGGCGTACGAAAAATCGGCACGCCATATTTTCTGCCATAATACAGCATTTCTGGAAAAATCTCTATATTTTTACAGATAATCAGGCATGGTATATGAAACTCAAACAAATGGCAAATCGCTTGTCTGCGCTGTTCCTGTTCCAGTGTCAATAAATAACTCTGCTCTACTCGACCAATGATCTGCACGCGATCATTATCAAACCGCTCATAAAATCCTGCCAGCTGCAGCGCAGGGCGATTCACTTCTTTCCGGCTGATGACACGTCCGTCTAAATTGATTTCCGGCAAAATATTTTCCAAATTAAAATGCTCCATAAATTTTTTAATAGACGCCGAATACATTATGCTCGCTCCTCTCCAGCTGTCTGCAACACATTTCCGCTTTGTGCAGAAGCAATCTGCTGTTGTTGTATACCATGAAAAAACGCATATACCGCTTCTGCTGCAGGAATGTTCATTTCCGCCACTTCCAACAAATCCTCCACTTCTGCCTCTGCAATTTTTTCAACCGAGCCAAAGTGGCGCATCAAAGCTTTTCGGCGCACCTGTCCAATGCCCTTGATTTCATCCAGTGCTGAATGCATCGCTTTTTGTTGCCTCAGCTTGCGGTGATACGTAATGGCAAATCGATGCACTTCATCTTGAATTCTAGTCACTAATTGAAAACTCTCAGAAGTCAGCGGAATGGTAATTTCACGATTTTGAAAAAATAGCCCTCTGGTACGATGACGATCATCTTTGACCATCCCACAAACCGGAATATCCATTCCAAATGCAGCGACAATTTCCTCTGCCGCATGCACCTGTATTTTCCCGCCATCCATCAAAATCAAATCCGGCAATCTGGTAAAACTGCTCGTCTTTCCTTCTGCCTTCTCCCGCAGAGCATGATTCCATCTTCGGGTCAAAACTTCCTGCATCGAAGCATAATCGTTCGCTCCCGCTACTGTCTTAATTTTGAATTTCCGATAATCACTGTATTTCGCCTTACCATCTTCAAATACCACCATGGAGCCTACCGAATCAAATCCTTGTGTATTAGAAATATCATATGCCTCTACCCGATGCAACGGTGTCAAAATTCCCAAAGTCTGTCGTAATTCTTCCATTGCTCCTTTGGTGCGCATCTCTTCTCGCTTCATCTTCTCGCCAAATTGTTCAAAAATTAAATTTGCGTTCTTATATGCCAATTCTACCAGTTTTTGTTTTTCACCTTTTTGTGGTACCGTAATTGTTACCTTGCTTCCCCTACGCGCCGTTAAATAGGATTCCAGCAGCGGCGCCTCTTCTTCCATGAGTGCTTCCTGCAAAATCAATTCCTTTGGTACATGCGCGGTCCCGCTATAAAACTGCTCCACAAACGCTGTCATAACCTCGCTGCGACTTTGTTCTTCCGGCGCTGTCATATGGAAATTCTCTCTGCCGGTCATCTTTCCATCTCGAATGAAAAACACCTGTACCAAACATTGGGAAAATGCACGAGCAAACGCCACAACATCCGCTTCTTGCAGTGTCATATTCGCCATTTTTTGTTTCTGCGCCACACTTTGTATCGCAAGGATCTTATCCCGCAGTCCTGCTGCCTTCTCAAACTCCATTCGCTCAGCAGCCTCCTGCATTTCCTGTTCCATTTTCTTTCGGATATCTTCATGTTTTCCTTCCAGAAAATCCATTGCGTCTTTGACATATGCACCATACACTTCTTTGGAAATCTGACCACTGCACGGCGCCAAACATTGTCCAATATGATGGTTCAAACAAGGGCGCTCTTTTCCAATTTCCTTTGGTAATTTTTTTTTGCACTTTCTTATGGGAAACAACTTATGCAGCGTTTCCACCGTTTCCCGCATGGCAAGCACATCCGTAAACGGTCCATAATATTTCGCTTTATCCTTTTCTCTGCGTCGTGTCGTGAAAATCCGCGGAAAATCTTCCTGTACGGTCACTTTGATATACGGATAGGCTTTGTCATCTTTCAGCATGATATTATAATGCGGACGATACTTCTTGATTAGTGTACATTCCAATATCAGCGCTTCCATTTCCGAATCGGTGACGATATATTCAAATTCCTTAATATGCGGCACCATTGTTCGCGTTTTCGGCGTTTGATTTTTACTGCTTTGGAAATACTGCCGTACCCGATTGCGCAAGTTAATTGCCTTTCCCACATAAATAATTTCTCCAGCTTCATTTTTCATCAGATATACGCCAGGCTTCTGTGGGAGTTTTTTTAATTCTGCCGCAATATCAAACATATACACACCTTCCTTTCCTCGGATTTTCTTTGTATTGATTATATCACAAAAACAGTATACAAAAAAGACCCTTTGCCATTGGGCAAAAGATCCTTTTCATTCATTTGCTTACACACGTCAAACGTTCTGTCACATCAGATGCAGCTTCCTGCAAAGACGAATCATTCGTCCTCCCATCGGAACCGACTGCAAATCCTCTTCCTGGATACCGCCAATCAGCACCATAACAAAACCATATACGACCATTCCAATGACAATCGCCGTCAACGTACACAATGTATTATAAGGCAGTAAATAATAGAACCCATGATAAACGCCAAGCGCCGCCGCTCCCATAATCACAGATCCAATGATCGGTTTGAGCAGTATTCTGCCAAAGTCAAAGCGAACTCTTGTGATTTTGGAAAGCATCCATACATCAAAGGCAGAAGCCACCAGGTAACATCCGGTTGTCGAGAGTACCGCTCCAATGACATTCAACGCCGGAATAGGAATCAGCACCGCATTCAAAACCACTTTTACCACCGCCCCCATCAGCGCTCCTACCACCGGTACTTTGATGCATCCAATTCCCTGCAGTACGCCCGTCGCCGTCTGGCAAAGCGCAAGAAACAAAATCGAAATCGCACCTACCGTCAGCAGAATTCCGCCTTCTGAAGCATTCGGGAACAACATCGCTAGTATCTGTGGTCCCAGTGCACCAATCCCTACTGCCGCTGGAACAGAAATAATCATTGATACCCGCATGGTCAGATTCATTTTTCGATTAACCTGCTTGCGTTCTCCCAAACGATTGGATGCCGCAATACTTGGCAATACCGCTGTCGCAATGGCTGTAGAAATCGAAACTGGCAATGTAGTCAGAGTCACATATTTTCCGTTCAACTGTCCATACAGCGCAGTTGCTTCTGATTCCGAATATCCAATGTTTTCCAGTATCCGCATGACCATTCCCATGTCAATCAAATTCGTCATGCTGAATACTGCTGTTCCAGCAATGATGGGCCACGCTGTCTGAAGCAGCTTTTTCGCCAACTGCTTTCTGCTTTCCTCATATGGCTGTCTGCAAACTCTGGCACGATGCAGCAAATGCGGTCGAATTAAAAGATAACTGCCAAAAACCACCAGTAATCCAGCTGCCGCACCAATTCCAGTCCCCATTGTGCCGCCTGCTGCCCCTAACGGAAGATTTTTCATCATTCCTTCTGGAATATACAGCTGCAACAGCAAATACGCAAGGTACACACTGAAAAAAGCATTGAAAATCTGCTCTACAATCTGAGATATTGCTGTTGGCACCATTGTGCGCATCCCCTGAAAATATCCACGGTATACAGACATTACTGCTACAATTACCAGCGTAGGACATAACGTCAAAATCGCATAGTAACTATTTTCTGAGTGAATCAATGTTGCCAAATCTCTTGCCGTAACCGCCATCAGAATCGCAAACACAATGCCCAGTGTACTGGAAACACATAGCGCTACTTGAAAGACACGATGGGCATTACGATATTGCCGCAGTGCCAAGCGTTCTGAAACCAACTTGGAAATTGCAGCTGGCAACCCAGCAGAGGATAAAATCAATAAAAAGGTATAAATGTTATATCCTGCACCATATATGCCGTTTCCTTCATCTCCCAACATATTGGTCAGCGGCAAGCGGTACACAAAGCCCAAAAAACGCACCAAGATACCCGCTGCCGCTAGAATGGCAGCTTGTTTTATGAATGAGTTTTTTTGTTTTGTCTTGCCCGTCATAACGCACCTCTGTACTCATCAACCATTTTTCGCTTATTTTCCATGGATTCTGATCTTTCTGCGTTGGTTGCAATCCAGCACCTTTTTCCGCATCCGCAGGCTGGTTGGAGTCACTTCCACCAATTCATCTTCTCCAATAAATTCCATGCACTGCTCCAGTGACATCTGGATAGGTGGTGTCAAACGCAGTGCATCATCCGAACCAGATGAACGGGTATTGGTCAACTGTTTCTTTTTGCAGACATTGATATCCATGTCATCTGCCCGTGCATTTCTACCCACAATCATACCTTCATAAACTTTTACGCCTGCACCAATAAACAGGTCTCCTCTCTCCTGTGCATTATACAAACCATAGGTAATGGCTTCTCCGCTTTCAAATGCGACCAGTGATCCTTGAGAACGCGTCGGTATCTCCCCTTTGTACGGTTCATATCCGTCAAATACAGAGTTCAGTACCCCATTTCCTTTGGTATCTGTCATAAATTCACTGCGATATCCGATCAAACCTCTTGCTGGGATCGAAAATTCCAAACGGGTATAGCCGCCTTTCGCAGGATACATGTTGGTCATTTCTCCTTTTCTTGCCCCCAGCTTCTCAATGACATTACCAACAAATTCCTCTGGCACATCAATCGTTACTGCCTCCATCGGCTCACATTTCTTCCCGTCAATTTCGCGATATAACACTTCTGGTTTCGACACCTGAAATTCATATCCTTCTCTACGCAGTGTTTCTATTAGAATAGAGAGGTGCAGTTCTCCACGCCCGGAAACTTTTAACGCATCCATCGAATCCGTATCTTCCACACGTAGACTCACATCTGTGTTCAATTCTTTGTACAAGCGGTCACGTAAATGTCTGCTGGTAACATATTTTCCTTCTGTTCCTGCAAACGGACTGTCATTTACAGAAAAATTCATGGAAAGTGTCGGTTCAGAAATCTTAACAAACGGCAGCGCTTCCGGTTTATCCGGCGAACAGATGGTATCCCCAATCATAATATTCTCTATCCCGCTTAACGCAACGATATTACCAACGCCTGCTTCTTTGACTTCTACTCTCTGTAGTCCCTCAAACTGGTATAATTTCGTAATGCGTACCTTTTTTTGATTTTCCACATGATGCATATTCAATACGACTACCTCGTCATTGACACGGATGGTGCCATTTTCGATTTTACCGATACCGATCCTGCCTACATACTCGCTGTAATCAATCGTAGAAATCAGCGCCTGCAAAGGTGCGTCTATATCTCCCTCTGGTGCCGGTATATGCTCTATAATCGCCTCAAACAACGGTTTCATGTCGCCTTCTCTTGCCTGCGGATCTTTTGACGCATAACCGCCTCTTGCCGAAGCAAACACAAACGGAGAATCCAACTGATCGTCATTTGCATTCAGCTCTAAAAATAGTTCCAGCACTTCATCCACTACTTCCTGCGGACGCGCTTCCGGTCTGTCTATTTTATTGACACAGACAACCACAGGATGATTCAACTCCAATGCTTTACGCAGCACAAACTTCGTCTGCGGCATCGGACCCTCAAACGCGTCTACCACCAGTACAACGCCGTCTACCATCTTCAATACCCGTTCTACCTCGCCACCAAAATCTGCATGCCCAGGGGTATCTACAATATTGATCTTCGTATCGCCGTAATGTACCGCCGTATTTTTGGACAATATCGTAATTCCGCGTTCCCGTTCAATATCTCCGCTGTCCATCACCCGTTCCTGCACCACTTGGTTTGAGCGAAAAATACCGCTCTGACGCAGCATCTGATCTACCAGTGTGGTTTTTCCATGATCGACATGAGCAATAATCGCAACATTCCGAATCTGTTCCATTCTCTGTTTCATACCTTACAATCTCCATTTCCTTCACTTTTTCATACGTACATCAGTATATTTTATCACAGCGTTCTTTTCGTTGCAATTCTTGTATTGAAAAAAATGTCTATATCCGTCCATTTCTGTCAATCTTTTCTCTACAAACAGATATTGGCGACCTATTTTGTGGCGTATTCTTTTTTCCTTTGCTTCTCATACTATTATCCTTCCAGTATGCATTCCACAGATGAAACATTCCGCACAATGATCCATCCATGGAGTATCATTCCGTTTCCAATCTATACTCGTCGCTGTTTTTTCTCTCATTAGCCCCAACGAATCGGCTGATTATCTCCCAATAATAAAATATGATTATGAATGGCACATAAATGGGGTGTAATCCATTGATCTACATGCATATGTCCAAAGTACCATGTCTGAAACTTGCGCGCATGAATCATTCGATAATACCATTCTTCCAACACTTTTGGAAAATCATATTCGGCGTCCACCGGTTTTTCTCGTGCAATAGACGCTCTGGCAAACAACGGCGTTTCATGTGTAATCACATAATCGATCTCATCTAAATTCCGCAGCAGCTGTTTTTCTCCATATACCAGTTCCTCCGGCATCGGTTCCTCTTCTTTCCACCAGCTGACCCCTTCTTCTCTTCGATCTTTATCCACAGAACGAGCGCCTCCGAATGTGAAAATCGTTTTCCCGTAAATCGTATAGCATTCCCCGCGCATGAGATGGTATACTCTCTCTCCTACTGCATGAATGTTTCCCCCGTTCCACTTTGATACTTCCATGCGGTTCAATAAGGCATGATTCTCATGATTTCCATCCACAAAAGCAATAATACCGGGGAAAATTTGCTGCAGTGTCTCTACATTATAATGATAGTCTTCCTTCCACACATATCCTGCATCTCCAGCAATAATCAAAATATCCGTTTCTTTTAACTCCATACGTTCCGCCAAACCAAAGAGCGGAAGAAAAGTACCATGTTTATCTCCTGTTATCAGTATTCTTCCTGTCATTTTATCACCTATTCGCATTGGTTGGATTGGTATAGTAATAAATACCATTTCTTTCTTCCCGCAGAATTTTGCCAGAACAATACAAATACTGCAAGTGTGAGATCGCCTCTCCCGTAGCAAACCATTTCTGCGGCGCTGGAAAATCATCCCAACTCTTACAGTCGATTTCCCATGTCATATCCGCTGCCACCATATATGCTGTCTTCCACTGACTGCCTAAAATCTGTATCACTTCCGCCAGACGCTGCGTATGATGGTGGTATAATTCTCGGATCCGTCCATACATATCCTCAATTACTGTTCCATGCGCCGACAACACCAATTCAACATCCAGTTTTTCGATTTTTGCAAGGCTATCCAAATAATCCTGTAAGGGATTTTCCACCCCTAATTCAATACAGATATTGGGTGTAATGGTTCCCAAAATATGGTCTCCGCAGAACAAAATTTTCTTCTTTGCATCATACAAGCACATATGTCCTGGTGTATGTCCCGGCGTTTCCACCACTTCCCATTCATATCCACCATAACGCAATACATCACCTTCCGTAACATAGGTAAAATGCACGCGTGCTTCATGGCAGTATTTTCTGCCAGGGTGAATATCCGTATTTCTTCCAAACGCCGCCTTTGGAAATCCATATTTGATAAACAAATCGTCCAACATTTTCCAATACAAATTACCTGCTTCAAAATTGATGAGTTCCCCATCCGTTTCTCCTGCATAAATCGTACTTTCTGTTGTTGCAAATTTTTCGATTAGACCGCAATGATCCGAATGCAGATGCGTAATAAACAAATCCGTTGATGTTATACCCAATTCGGTAAATGCGCTGCGCAGTGCCTCCTCGCATTCCGGACGATTAAAACCAGTGTCAATCAGCAAATTCTTCTCTCCTGTAATCAGGTAAGCATTGATTTCCCGTAACGGATTATTCGGTAAGGGTACTACCTTTTTATAGATATGATCTGTTATTTTCGTTAACATATGTTCTCCTTTCCAAAAATCATTCTCTACTCTCTCATCCACTTTTACCAATAAAAGTATTTTTGTTCTTTGTTCTCAGGCGATCATCTGCTGTCTTAAATATCCTGCATACTCCGCCTCTCACCGCCATGCCTTCCCGTTCTATCTGATCACACCCAGTGGATCCTATTGCCTTCTGGCATACCAATGGAATATACGGTATCAGCTCGTTTTGGGATGTTCCCTGTCTGCTATTTCGCATACCAAGTTACACATGATAAAACAGCGTACTTCATTCCATATCGATAGATGCCGTTATTATATCATACCTCTCTTTCCCTGCATAGCATCATCTTTCGCTCCATGGATATCTTCTACTCTGTTCGTCCAGATCTCAAAAAACAAAGAAATCTTCGATAAATTCACCTGATTTCTGCTCATTGTGCACTTCTTTTCTCCAGATATTCGAATCATCTTTCCCAAATTCCATGCATATAAAAAAGCCCGGTATTCCAACCGAGCTTTCTCGACATAACCGATGTTATCATATATTTCTCAATGCATAAATGCATCAACGGACTATATATAAAATTGATTAAGCCTTTACTACATTTGCAGCCTGAGGACCTTTCGCGCCCTGTACTACTTCAAATTCTACTTCCTGACCTTCTTCCAATGTTTTGTAACCCTCTGCCTGGATTGCAGAGAAATGTACAAACACATCATCTTCACCGGGTACGGAAATAAATCCGAAACCTTTTTCTGCATTGAACCATTTTACTGTGCCTTTTTTCATTGATAAATCCTCCTACTTTTGAAAAAAAATAAAAATTGTTACAGTTCGATACTACCATATATTTCTAGCAGTGTCAATGCATATTTCTTTCCTCTGCTTTTCATTTTGATGACATTGTTTGACATCTTTTTCTATCGTTCCACCTTTGCTTACACCTCTTGATAAGATTCGTCCTCCAGCAAAATTCCCTCTGCTATTGCCGCCCTTGCCAAAGCGTCACATCGTTCGTTTTCTGGATGATTCGCATGTCCTTTCACCCACTGAAACCGTACTTGATGCCGCTCCAGTTGCGCCAGCAGCCGTTCCCATAAATCCACATTGGAAGCCTTTTCTTTTTTATTGCGGTACCATCCGTTTGCTTTCCATCGTTTGACCCATCCTTTTTCAATGGCATCCACTACATACTTGGAATCGCTGTACAGCATCACCTCACAAGGTTCTTTCAACGCTTCCAGTCCCTTGATGACAGCCAGAACCTCCATACGATTATTGGTTGTCAGACGATATCCCTCCGACAATTCTTTCCTTGCGCTGCCATACAACAGTACCACCCCATATCCGCCTGCCCCAGGATTTCCCGAACAAGCACCGTCTGTATAAATTACCACCGATTTCATGGCAGTTCCTCCTTCCAAAACGCCTCTGCAATCAACAAATCTTCTTTTGTTGTAATTTTGATATTTCGATAACTACCCATCTGCACTTTTACCGAATATCCCGCAAATTCCGCCACAGATGCATCGTCTGTACTCAAAAATTGAGCCTCCTTTGCTTGTTGATATGCTGAAACAATCACTTCTCTCCGAAACGTCTGCGGTGTCTGGATCTGCCATAAAGAGCTACGCTCCGGTGTTTCCAACGCCATCCCATCTGCCGAACAAATCTTAATGGTATCTTTGACAGGCACGCCAATCACTGCCGCGCCATACTGCCTAGCCGCTTGGATACTCTCGGAAATCATTGTTTCGGTCACAAATGGTCGTACGCCATCGTGAATCAATACCACATCTGATTGTTCTGACAACATACGCAGTCCATGGTACACAGAGTCCTGTCGTTCTTTCCCGCCTTCCACAATCCTCGTCACTTTTTTCCATAAATAGGCATTTTGCATCTGCTTGACGTCATCCATACCATCCGCATGTGCTACCAGAAAAATTTCGTCTACAGACGGGCTGTTTTCAAACACATCCACTGTCCAAGCTAAAATTTCTTTCCCACAGATGGGCAAAAATTGTTTACTCACCGTCGTTCCCATCCTCTTTCCTTTTCCTGCCGCCAACAAGATTGCCGTACAGTAAGGTCGCTCTCTCATTTCTTCTACTCCTTTTTCCGCTTCTTCTATCTCTCCTAAGACATACTGCTACAGCATTGCATAACAAGAACAGAGAGAACTTTTGTTTTGGCAAAAATTCTCTCTGCATCCATCTTTTTGCTTATGCTGCCGCTATCATTTTAGTAAAAATCATGCGACCTGCCGCCGTTTGCAATACACTGGTCACAATCACATTTTTTGTTTCGCCAATAAATTTACTACCGCCGTCAACAACAATCATGGTACCATCATTCAAATAAGCAACGCCTTGACCAGGTTCTTTTCCCGCTTTGATAATCGCTACCCGCATTTCTTCTCCGGGCAGCACAACTGGTTTGATGGCATTTGCCAACTCATTGATGTTTAAAACACGTACTCCCTGAAACTCTGCAACCTTGTTCAGATTAAAATCATTGGTTACCACAAACGCATCCATATTTTCCGCCATCTTCAGCAGCATGGAATCCACTTCCATATGCTGTTTTGTGGAAAATTCTTTGATCTCTACCGGCACCGCCAACTGCTTTTGAATTTCATTGAGAATATCTAAGCCACGTCTGCCACGAGCACGCTTAAGACTGTCTGAAGAGTCCGCGATATGCCGTAGTTCTTCTAAAACAAAATTCGGAATAATAATTTTCCCTTCAATAAATCCTGTCTGAAGCAAATCCATAATTCTGCCATCAATAATCACGCTGGTATCCAATATTTTGGGTCTGCCATACACCACGCCTTCCTGCTGCACAGGATTGCTCTGGATCAGCATTTTCTGCAGATTGGACACATTGACCTCATCTTTTTTCTTCCTTGCCACACGTAAACCCAGCACCCCAAAGAGAACATTCAGCAAAACAATAATAAATGTACCCGCAGCGCCAAATCCACGAAATGCGACCCCGATTAAATTCGCAATCACCAAACCGATTAAACAGCCAAATACTGAAAACACAAGTTCTTTCACATTCATTCTGGACAGACGTTCTTCTGTCTGCATCAGCCGTTTCATCAACAAATCCGTTACTGTGGACGAAAATAAGAAATAAAATATAAGTCCGGTTAAAATTGCCAATCCACCCGGCAAATATTGAGCAAAGGGCATCTCAAAATAAAAAAATCCAGAAATAAAGATCAAATGCAACACTCCAAATATTGCCGCCGTAACCAATGCACTTATGATGATTTCCAGCAATTTTTTCATACGCTCACCTCCTCACTAAAAAATTTGGCAGGAACCGGCATTGTGAATCTGGTTCCTGCCTTATCCAAAGTGTATCAATTTTTCTAACGTTTTGCAAGGCATTCTACCGCTTTTTTCCTGCACTTTTCTTCATATTCCGCTTTCCTTCGCAAAAATATGACGTTTGCAGTAAATGCTGCTCTATTTTTCTTTTCCCTTTCAAATAGCATGTTGAAAAGCCTAAAAAAATTTTTTGTAGCAAATGTCAAAAGCTGTCACACACCCACAACCAAAAACACATCACAAACAAGACTTTCTCCAAATCAGCACAAAGAACATCTTCTTATTCTTTCTCTCTCATTTTTTTAGTGAATCTTTCTTTTTTCTTCTAATTTTAAGAAAATTATTTCTCAATTCTATCACAATGTTTACTATTGTACTATATCAATACTACAAAAAATTGTCTAAAATAATACATGGGTGATTATGTATGGAAAATGAAAAATTTGTAGTAAAAGTCAAAAAAAATTACGGGGAAACTTCTGTTGTATCTGCCAGACTGCCGATGGAAATTGTCAAAGAATTGGATCGTACAGCAAATAATACTGGACGAACCAGAAACGAGTTAATCCTGATGTGTATTGAATTCGCTTTGGCAAAACTGGAGGTGGAAGAATAAAAATTTTTATTTCGAATGCAAAACAAACCTTCTGAATGTAAACTACAGAAGGTTTGTCTTTTTTTACCGCCGTCATTTATTATATTCGTTGAAACATTACAACAGTTTTTCGAATGCAATTTTTTCGCTGTTATCAAAGCAAACGGTTCCACAATACACAAATCCAAGTTTTTGCAACACTGCCTGCATTCTAAGATTATCTCTGTCTGTATCTACTTTCACACTCTTTATGCCATTTGTTCGGCACAATTGTTCTGCAAAAGAAAAAAACTGTCCCGCGAATCCTTTCCCTTTTTCTTGATTTTCAATAACCATCCGATGGATAACTGCATATGGTTGTTCGCTCAGCCATTTTCCCTGCAAATCCGCATAACACGGTTCGCCATCAAAGGAAATACACGCATATCCTACAACCGTTCCATCTAAACATAGCACATAGCCATTTTGTTTCTGCAAATCCTCCTGAATAGAGGCAGCATTTGGATATCCATTCTGCCATTGATCCACATTCTGCTGCGCCAAAAACTGTTTCGCCTGATTGATCAGCGTTATAACACGCACCATATCCTTTTCTTCTGCCAATCTAAATTCCATGTTTCATTCCTTCTTAAACTCTCTCTCCATACTTCCTCTTTAGATATCTTTTTCACAATGCTGCAATTGCGAATTTCTGTGGCAGGCATTTTTTAGCTTCCTATGCCCTATTTACAACAAAAGTGATCTCCTCTTCACCATGTGATAGCTGTTCTATTTCCCACCGCACCATGTTATACGCTACGCTTTTGTTTTCTTTGCTTTCAATCACTTCTTCTTGTTCCATTCTCAGGATCTCCAACGCAATTTTCGTGTATATACACGAATTTAAGCATAAATAAAAATCGTACAGATTCATGCCTTTTGTAAATCCTGCAATCGATATGCAATTTCCATCATCCGCGCCGCATTTTCTTGACCTAAATACTCCTGGATCTCTTCTTGAAGCCTTTCCCATATCTTATCTGCCTGTGCAATTATATTCTGTCCGGCAGTTGTAACCACATAGCAATGTGCACGTTTTCCCGGCGCTGCAATATCACAGACCCAGCCGCGTTCTAACAGAAACTTTAGATTACGTGTGACAGTACTTCTCTCCAAATTCACATAATCCGCCAATTCTGCTGTACTTGCCCCTTCCAAATGATGCAAATTCAACAACAGTGAAAACTGTTTGACAGAAATCCCCAGCCCTTTCAATCCTTCATCATAATATGCAGTAATGGCATTTGCCGCACGGCAAAGCGTAATACAATGGCATTTGCTTTTTTGAATCGTTTGATACTTCATCAAAAACATCCTTTCGTGTATATACATATAATAATCAAATTATTTTATTTTGTCAATAAGCGAAATGATATTTTTCTTTCTTTTTTCAAAGACAATTGCATCCTTCTAGTTTCCTCTAACGCTCGTACTTTGTTATCCTTCAAGGTATTGCACTGTTGTCCATATAACTGCATCCCGAGAAACAGAAAAAGTCCTCTCTGACCTCTCTTTCCTATACTCACTTCTCTCTTGATAGCTGCCAAAGTCTTTATCGATTCCATTGGATATATGCACAATTCTTCCTTCCTCTATCTACTCCATCATGAAACCTAACTCTTGATTTTATAGCAAAACATGATGGATGCGCTCCAAAATTTTATAGAGGCTTTTTATTCTCAGAAGCACACTACTACCTTTTTCCAGCATGTTCATGCGGCAGCGCAGTTTTGTAGCTGATAATTAAAAAACCTCTTTGTTATCTTCTTCCCCGTCATTTTCCACATCTATGCATCACTGCCTGATATAATTATATCTGCGATGATTCTTTATGGATCAGCCATTTCTCATTATTCTCTTAACACAAGAACTATCCATTCCAACACCTCTCATCTATGCAATCGAAAACTTTCTATTCGTCAATTGTATCCTTCCTGCTGCTTATCATTTCTTTCTCCCGATACGTCCAAAATTTCCCCCTCAAGTGTAAGAAAAAATTCTTTCGGCTTTTGCTGAAGCGAAAATTGCATTGGTGAAAGTACTGCGCCATAACTTCCCGCATTTGGTATTACAATCACATCACCGCATTCCAACCTCGGTAACATAATATCCTCCGCTATTATATCCGCAGATGTACATAAGTTTCCCATCAGCGTTACCCGTTCCAGCGGCGCTTGTTTCCAAGTAATACACGGAAATGCATCTTTTGCTGTAAAAAGCGGTTCACTGCCCCCTAGCTGCATTCCTTTTGTATATTTTGCAATCAAGCATGCCAAAGATGGTCTGAGAAATCCATTAAATGTATTTTTTAGTATTAAAATTGTTTTCCCATAGGATATTTTTCGATCCAAAACTTTCGTTACATACCAACCTGCTTTTCCAACCAAAAAGCGACCACTCTCTATGAATACTTTCGTTGTCGGATTTT
>DXEB01000069.1 GCA_019115165.1 Candidatus Anaerotignum merdipullorum
GGCAGAGCAGGAGCGGTTAAAACTCGAAATTGAAGTGACGGAAGAATGGCTGGAAACGCAGGAAACCATGAGTGCAGATGTGGATGCCTTTGTCGCTCTGACCCAGAAGTATGTGGATGTGCCGGAATTGACACCTACGATAGTCAATGAGTATATCAAGAAGATTGAGGTGTTTGCACCGGACAAGTCCAGCGGCAAGCGGGTACAGAAGGTAAAAATCTATTTCAACTTCGTGGATGATGTAGAGATTCCTGTGATTTCCGAGCCTGTTATTGCGAAATCTACCCCTGGACGCAGAAAAACGGCGTGACCATTGCGGTCACACCGTTCTCTGCCCCTCGCAAAGCTAAATAGTACCTTATCACTATTAAGCCTTGATTTTACTGGCTTTGCGGCTATGTCATCTATTTTGATCACTCATCCCAGTTATGATACACATTCTGTACGTCATCATCATCCTCCAACAGATCCAATAACTTATTCATCTTCTTAATATCTTCTTCCGAAGTCAATTCGGTATAAGTCTGCGGAATCATGGTCACTTCAGCGCTCGCCATCGGAATACCAGCCGCTTCCAGCGTTTCCCGAACTGCCGAAAAATCCTCCGGTGTAGTCGTAATCTCGTAGCTGTCTTCTTCTGCCGCAAAATCCTCTGCGCCAGCATCTAATGCAGCCATCATCAACTCTTCCTCATCCATTTCTACTTCTTCTTTGTCAATTACAATCAGACCCTTTTGATTGAACATAAATGACACACAGCCACTTGTCCCCATATTGCCGCCGCCTTTATTAAATGCACTTCTTACATTTGCAGCCGCACGGTTCCGATTATCCGTCAGCGCTTCCACAATCACTGCGACACCGTTTGGTCCATACCCTTCATATGTAACCAATTCATATTCTACACCTTCTTCATTCCCTGCTGCCTTTTTGATACTTCTTTCAATCGTATCATTTGGCATATTATTAGATTTGCATTTCGCAATCACGTCACGCAGTTTTCCATTTACCGCCGGGTCGGGACCTCCAGCCTTTACCGCAACCTGAATTTCTCTACCAAGCATGGTAAACACTTTCCCCTTTGCTGCATCATTCTTTTCTTTTTTATGTTTAATATTTGCAAATTTAGAATGCCCTGACATTCAAAACCCTCCTCAAAAAAATTTCATCTAAATATTTTATCATTTTTTCTACAAAAAGACAAGAAAAAACTATTCTTTCATCAAACGCAATGTATCATTTTGCCAGACACCATAAACTTCATCCATTTTTTTAACCACTTGTTTTCCCTTTAAGATATCCAGCATTTTTTTCTCAAACAGCTCCGCCTGCTCCCATTCTACCAACACCTGATAACGTACCTGATCTGTATACTGCGTATCGTAAAGCACATGTCCATCCTGCAAAATCTCATATTGCACCTTTCCAGAATCTGTATATTCCACTGCAACTTCATATTGGCAATATCGGATCCATTCTGCAATTCCAGCCACAAGCAATCCTTCTTTTGCCGCCTTTCCATATGCGCGAACCAAGCCTCCTGTTCCCAATAACGTCCCGCCAAAATAGCGTGTTACTACAATTGCTGTATTTTTGACGTCTTCCCCTTTCAGCACATTCAGCACAGGTAATCCTGCCGTTCCCTGCGGCTCCCCGTCATCACTGAATCGCTGAATCTCATTGCGTTCACCCAGTTGGTACGCAAACACATGATGCGTTGCATCCCAATATTTCTTTTTCATTTCTTCAATAAAGTTTCTTGCATCTTCTTCTGTCTTGACTGGGCGTACGGTTGCGATAAATCTGGACTTTTTCTCCACGATTTCTGCCTCTGCCTGTTCCAAAATGGTTTTATATTGTTTCAACATTTCTCATCACCGACATCAGTATACCAAAAAGCAGCAGTTCTCTTCAAGGTACAAACGCATAAAAAACAAAATCATGGGCAATTTATTCCTGAAAACATCACAAAGGAGGCATCCATTTATGGCAAATCAAAAATATCAGGATCTGGCAGATTTATTACTGCATAATGAACGGGCAAAACACTTTTATAAAGGGCTACCAGACGCCACGCAAATCGCTCTGTCTAACAACGGCAGCAGCATTTGCAGCATGGAAGACTTACGGCATTTTGTAGACACCGTCGAACAAAACAAACATTGAGTATGCTCCATCCATCTTCTCTGTCACAGCAGGCATGGCAGAAGAAACGAGATTTCCCTTTTGTTTCATACACACAACTCACTCATTCTACAAAATTACTCTGCAAATCATTTTTCTCCAATCTGATCGAAGTATTTTTACAGCCAGCGTGATAAAAACGCTGGCTGTCGCCTTGTTTCATCCCAATATCCCTATTCCTCTTCGTTTTCTCCAGCAGATACCGCCTCCTTCTTTTTTCTTTTGATTTTCTCCATTCTTCTCTCATCCAACCACAAAGACTGTCTCTGCACCAAAAAAAGAGGCTATTCGGCAGATATCCGTAAGTCAGCATTGTGCCGGAATTGCTCAAAGGTACCGGCATGACCAAAGTCATGAAAGCCGCCGGTCAGCTCTTGTGGATACGCTACTTCATTCACCACCGGGCAGAGGAAAGCGTGAAATACAAGATGATATATGGTTAACGGAGCGCTGCCCGAACACTTTGTCCGGGTGATCTAAGATATCCAATAGATTTTTTCATGATTTTCTGCTATACTTTATTTATCGATAGGATGCGACAAATCAGAATTTGAATGAAGGAGGTTTTATTTATGGAACGACCAATTCTGTTGCTCGGTGATCCACAGCTTTATGAAATTTCCGAAGAAGTGACCCGGGAAGAACTGGAAGAACTTCGACCCGTTTTTACGGATATGTTTGACTGCATCAAAGGCATTCGTCGTGATTTTGGGTTTGGACGGGCAATCGCTGCTCCACAAATCGGCATAAAGAAACGCCTTATATGTATGCTCACGGATAAGCCTTATGTGATTATCAACCCGGAACTTGAGTTTGTTGGTGACGAAATGATGGAATTAATGGATGATTGTATGTCATTCCCAAAACTGCTTGTGCGTGTGCGTCGTCATCGTCACTGCATACTGCGCTATTTGGACGAGAACTGGATGCCGCAGGAAATGCGAATGGATGATGATATGTCTGAACTGATTCAGCATGAATATGACCATCTTAACGGTATTCTTGCGACTATGCGTGCCATTGACAGCAAATCTTTTGTGATGAGGATATAAACAACTTCCCGTTTGTTAATGTCTCCAAAATCCGTTTGGAACGAAAGGATGCACTTCTATCCTCTCCAGCCGGGAGTATCGTGCATTCTGGGTCGCTTTCTTCTCCGCCAGCTGAAAAAACGGCTGACCGAGAAACATTCCTTCCCTTTCTTGCCTTCCAACAAGTTTGAAAAACAGAATATCGTAAAGCTGACCATTGACTGGCTACACGCTGAAAAAACGGACGATCTTTTCTGATCCCCCTTTTCCAGAAAACAGCCATACTCTTGTGGGATCTAGTGCCGGCAGAAAAACAGATAAGAGAGGAAACGGCATGACCGAAGCCATGCCGTTCCTACAAAAATACAATATTACTTTCTGACGGTCTCCGTCCATTTCCCTTGCTCTTTCCTTTGCTGTATGCAATTGGTTCGTTTCATCTGCGAAGCCGTTCTATTCTGTTTTTCTGTTTCCGCCAAACGCCGCCTGCTCATCCAAATGCTGCGTCTGATTGATTTCCATAACGCGCCAGAATCATTCGTATCGTTTTCAGAAATTGCGCTCGATCCACATCTGTCAGCACAAATGCATTTCTTTCTTCAAACTTTTGATCGCTGTACAAATCCGTTACGGTTTTCCCAACAGTCAACATCCCTTTTGTTTCCACCCGCACACCAGCTTTTTCCGCTGTAAACAAGTCTGGATATGCCGCATACAATACCGCTGCGGGATCATGCAGCGCCACACCTTTTCGCCCCCAAGCCAAGCATTTTTTCATACTGTCTTGAAATATTTCCCGAAATATGCGCGCCTGCGGACTTCCCAAAGCACCAATTTCTTCCGTCTCTTCTGGTGTCAAATATGCCTGCATGGTAACATCCAATCCGCACATAACTACCGGTACCCCACAGCAAAACACCATATCCGCCGCTTCCGGATCCACATAAATATTAAATTCTGCTGCTGGCGTCACATTTCCGCCAACTGCAGCACCGCCCATCATGACAATTCTTTTCAATAACGCCGGCAGTTCTCGATATTTTGCCAATGCAATTCCAATATTGGTCAGCGGTCCCAATGTAATCAAGGTTAATTCTCCATCATATGCTTTTGCAATACGATATATCGCATCCCAAGCCTTTTCTGTCGGCATTGACTCTTGCGGCATTTCCAAAAAAACACCGCCCAGCCCGTCCGCGCCATGAAACTCGGGCGCAGTCACCAATGTACGAACCATTGGTTTCTCCGCTCCGCGATAAATAGGAAAGGTTCCGTTGATTAGGGAACGAATTTTTTGCGCATTGACTGTTGTTTGTTCCACTTCAACATTACCAGCCACAGTTGTCACTGCCTGAATGTCTAACTCTGGTATCTGATTTGCCAACAACAATGCTGCTGCATCATCCACCCCTGGATCGCAGTCAATCAATACTGGTATTCGTTTCATGCCTTCCCCTCCCCATATGCTGCAATCGTTTTGATCAACCACTCCACAAATGCCTGACGATCGATGTCCATCAAAACCGTTGCATTTGGCTTCTTTCCTAATTTTCCACGAAAATCTGCTACGGTCATGCCTCTGCAAAAATCTCCGGTCGTTTCCACCTGTACATAGAATGCGCTGGATTCCATGATTTCCGGGCAAATCAATGCTGCCACCGCCACCGCATCATGTATCGGCGCGCCTGGATATCCCAGCTGTTTATGAAACTGATAGAAAAATTCCAGCCATTGTGCTACCGCCAATGCAACTGGATTCCCCAACGCACGAATCTGTTCCATCTCTTCCGGAAAAATCATCGCCTTCTCTGTCACGTCCAGCCCTGCCATGATAATCGGCACTCCAGCAGAAAACACCACATCTGCCGCTTCCGGATCCACCAATATATTAAATTCTGCTGCCTGTGTCCAATTTCCATGATGTACGCCGCCGCCCATCAGCGAAATACGGGCGACTTTAGGTTTCAACTCTGGATGTGCCAAAAACAGCGCTGCTATATTGGTTAAAGGTCCAGTGGGGACCAATGTAACCGGTTCTTCGCTTTCTGTCAACAATCGTGCCAGCAACGTCACCGCATCCTCTGACTCCAGCCTGATCTGCGGTTCGGGCAAATGCGCCCCGTCCAAGCCAGATTCTCCATGTACGTTCGGCACAACAATTGGTTCTGAAATCAGCGGCTTTCTCCGCCCCATCGCCACTGGAACTTCGAGCTTCAGCAATGTACAGATTCGCAATGCGTTATATGTAGTTTTTTCAATGATCTGATTGCCGCAAACCGTTGTGATACCTCGGATATCCAAGCAGGGGCTGCCGTTTGCCAATACCCAGGCAATCGCATCGTCATGACCTGGATCGCCATCCAATATAATCGGTATTCGTTTCATCTCTTCCTCCATTTCCGGATTCCGCTATCTCCTTTGTCCGATGTCGTCCTCTTTTTTTGGGATAACACCCATTTTTATTTCCATAACTGCCGGTTATCGCCGCATATCCTTTGTCTTTTGACACAGCAGGCACATTGCATATAAATGGCGTACGGCATCGTTTTTATACAAAGAACGTGATTTCCGCAAGCGAAAATCACGTTCTACATCTTACTTCCTTACCCTCTTTTGAACAAACCTTTTTTCTTCGGTTCTTCTTCCTGTGGAGGCGCTTCATTTGACATGTTCGGTTCTCTCTTGCCAAACACTTCACTTTTGATCACCGGTACGCTGACGCCTTTATTCATCCCAAATTCAATCACAAAACAATCAAACGTAATGTCTACTACTTTTCCGAAAAACCCGGAGTTGGTCACTACCATATCCCCTACTTGAATCGCGTTTCTCTGCTCTGCCAACGCTTTTTCTCTTTTTCTCGTCGGTCTGACAGACAGGAAATACATAATCAAAATCAAAGCGACAATGTAGAAGATAATCACTGTCACACCGTTCATCCCGCCAAAAAAACCGCTGTCTGCCGACGCTTGTGTACCCGCCGCTTCTCCGCCGCCGGATGCAATCACAGTATTCACATCCAGCAAAAATGCTGTAAAGCTGTTCATTCGTTTTTCTCTCCTAACTTAATTAAATTTGTGCAAATACAATGAAAATATTATATCGAAATTTTCCAGCTCCGTCAAGACTCTTACTGCCCGTTTTGCGCAAAGGCTTCCAGCTTTTCCTTTTTATACTGCAAGAACCGGTCTTCTTCCAACGCTTGACGGATTTCTGCCATCATGGTATTAAAGAAATTCAAGTTATGCAGTACGCATAACCGCATCGCAAGCATTTCCTTCGCTTTGAATAAATGACGGATATATGCTCTGGAATAGCGCTGGCACGCAGGACATGTACAAGTTTCATCAATCGGGCGTTCATCCAGTTCATATTTTGCATTCATGAGATTCAATTTTCCCTGATTGGTATACACATGCGCATGTCTGCCGTTTCGAGAGGGCAATACACAGTCAAAGAAATCCACGCCGCGTTCCACCGCTTCCAGTATATTCTCCGGTGTACCTACCCCCATCAAGTAGGTCGGTTTCTTCTGCGGCAAATACGGCACCACTTCTTCGAGGATATGATACATTTCCGCATGCGTTTCTCCTACTGCAAGCCCGCCAATCGCATATCCATCCAAATCCATCTCTGCAATCCGCTTGGCATGCTCAATGCGAATATCTTCATAAATGGCTCCTTGATTGATCCCAAAGAGCATCTGCTGGTGATTGATCGTATCCTCCAACCCATTCAGGCGGGTCAATTCCTTCTTGCACCTCTCCAACCAACGTGTCGTACGGGCAACCGACTGTTCTACATAGCTTCGTTCCGCAGGGATACCAATACATTCATCAAACGCCATGGCAATGGTTGACGCCAAATTGGACTGAATGCGCATACTTTCTTCCGGACCCATAAAAATTTTTCTGCCGTCAATATGGGAACTGAAATACACACCTTCTTCTTTGATCTTGCGCAGTGTCGTCAAAGAAAACACCTGAAATCCGCCGGAATCAGTCAGTATCGGCTTATCCCAGACCATAAACTTGTGCAGCCCGCCCAGTTTTTTCACCACTTCATCACCGGGACGCAAATGCAGATGATAGGTATTGGATAATTCCACCTGACAGTTGACCCGTTCTAAATCCTCTGTAGACAATGCGCCCTTAATCGCAGCAATGGTTCCCACATTCATAAAAACCGGAGTTTGAATCACGCCATGCGGCGTATGAAACACACCACGCTTTGCTCTGCCGCAGGTTTTCAATAATTGATACATAATTTTCCTCATTTCTATTCTGAAATCTAATCCAGTATTATCATATCCTGTTTTCCTATGGAATTCAAGAACATTCTGCTTTTCTCTTCTGCAAATGCCCTTGCCTCTGGAAAATCCCTTGACACATCCTGTCTCTGTGCCGTATCATACATAAATGGACAGAAAACGGTACGAATACAGAACGGAGAATTGATATGTCTATTCCATTGATTGCAACCACTACTTTTGGTCTGGAAGCCGTCGTAAAACGGGAATGCCAGGCGCTTGGGTTTGAAAACATCCGCACTTACGACGGGAAAGTCGAATTTACCGGTACAGAAGCCGATATTGTAAAAGCCAACTTATGGCTGCGCTGTGCAGGACGGGTATGGGTCAAGATGGGCTCTTTCCACGCCGTGACCTTCACAGAACTGTTCGATCAGACAAAAGCATTGCCTTGGGGCGACTGGATTCCAGAAGACGGCAAGTTTACAGTTGTCGGAAAATCTGTTAAGTCCACGCTTTTCAGCGTTTCCGATTGTCAGGCGATCGTAAAAAAAGCAGTTGTGGAAAAATTAAAACAAAAATACCAAACAGATTGGTTCGATGAAACCGGCGCCTCCTATACCATCCAAGTAGGAATCTTGAAGGATTTGGTAACGCTTGCCATTGATACCAGCGGTTCTGGTCTGCATATGCGCGGCTATCGTGCCAATGCACTGGATGCTCCTTTGAAAGAAACCCTTGCTTCGGCAATGATCCAACTGAGTTATTGGCGCAAAGACCGTATTTTGCTGGACCCTTTCTGTGGTTCCGGCACCATCCCCATTGAAGCTGCGATGATTGCGCGCAATATCGCCCCCGGTATTCACCGTACCTTTGCATCAGAAGAATGGGAACGCATCGGCAAGGCTCTTTGGAAACAAGCGCGTAAGGAAGCCTATCAGGCAATCGACTACGATGCCATGCCGCAGATATATGGCAGTGACATCGATCCCGCCGCTATCGCCTTAGCAAAAGAAAATGCAGAAAAAGCGGGGGTAGACGACTGCATTACGTTTGAAACCAAGCCCTGTCAGGAAATCATATTACCCGGGAAATACGGCGTCTTGATTACCAACCCTCCCTACGGCGAGAGAATCGGTGAATTAAAAGAGGTAGAAAACATGTATCGTGCATTGGGACGCATCATGCAGACCGACACCACATGGTCCACCTATTTAATCACATCCATGGAGTATTTCGAAAACCTGTTTGGCAGAAAAGCGGATAAGAAACGCAAACTGTTCAATGGTCGGATTAAAACAGACTATTATCAGTTTGAAGGACCCAGACCTCCCAGAAAAAACGACGCAGAATAAGGGGTCTTTTCGTAAGAAGCCAGATGCTTTCCCCTAAAAAAGGATTGCGTAAAGAAAAGTGGTAAACAGCAGTTCGTTTCACAAAAGCGGCGTTCTTTTGATTGCATGTTGCCATCGGTTGGGCAGATATCCTGAACAGAGCCTGTGATTCCCGGTTTGGCTTCCTCTGTTCTGTGGTATCTGTCCGATGTTTGACAAAGGTCTATCCCTATAGCTGCACATCATCTACATTTTTTACCATAAACAACCCTTTTGTGCAATTTCATCTGACAATCCCCTATGCGCACCTATTCCACTGCAATTTGGAGGGGAATTTGTATGCCTGTCCATTCATTTGAAAGCGATCCCATGTCTTGGGACTCAAAGACCGTTGAATGATCTCCTCCCATTTCTCTTTGCTTGGCAGACAGGATGAACCGCGATATCGAAAGCGACCTTTTCCCTGCCAGCACAATATTGCTGCTGCCAAGAAGTTAGCAGAATCATACGAAAATATTGTCCCCAAAGAGCGATAACTGTCGCATACTGTCGTCTTTTTTCATGCTGGAAGCACCAGCGTATCTATTGCATCGAAGAACGATGGTATTTGTGTTAAGACAAAACACAAACGCTCCAAAAGACCAACTTCTCTCGACAAAGACGCAAACGCCTTTTTGCAACCAATTGTTCCGTCTTCTTGTATTCCCCTTCTGCGGAGGACTCTGCTCCACGGCAAGACCATTCTTTTCCCTGATTTGTCGTATCTTCGATTTCTATTCTTTCTGGTATACGCCCTACTCTTTAGCAATCAAAAAGGAAATGCTGCTCCAGTGAACTGAACCAGTAAAAACGGACAGTGACAAAAAGCCCCCTTATGTAGAATAATAGAACTACATAAGGGGGTTTTCATATGGCAAAAAGAAAATACACACATATCAAAATAATTGAACCAAAATTGCTTGCTATGCGTGAAGCAGGAAAAACCAACCGCGAACTTGCAGAGTATTTTGGATTAGAGATACGGCAGATTGAAAACTGGGTCAATCGCTATCATCGGGAGCAGGCTCGCCTTGCTGAGGGACTTCCTCCAAAACGTCGGGGGCGTCCCAGAAAACATCCAGCACCAACCAACATTCAAGAGTATCAGTATGAGATTGAGCGTCTGAAAATGGAGAATAAACTTTTGCGGGATTTTCTGCAATTAACAGAAAGGATGTGAGAACGCAGATAAAATATGAGGTGATATATAGA
>DXEB01000070.1 GCA_019115165.1 Candidatus Anaerotignum merdipullorum
ATAAAAAACCTCCTATGCTTCCTTGTGTCTTGGCGGACTCAAGATGATTATAGCATAGGAGGTTTTTGCTTGAAGCTGAAGCTTACTGATTCCCCCGGCATAGCCGGGGGTTTTTATTGGATTAACCCAAAACAACAACGCACGGAATCCTTCCCTTTACAAGGAATTTCGTGCGTTGTTTTGTTCGATGCGGTGTTTCTCCATCGCCAGCTCCATAAAACCGAAGCAGACTCATGATTCCAAAGCCCGTTCTATACATCGCTGTTTTTTTGTCTCTGTTTCGTATCCCTCCATCTGCTTCGCCGGCATACCTAATATTTTGCCTGATTTCGAGTTCGGCAGCCTTCATCAGATTTTCCGTTCACAGAAAACCCGCCTAACCGGTGCCCACTTTTTGCTTTCACTGCCACTGCCCGTTTTTTCAGTCACATAAAAAAGTTACGTCTGCAACCCATTTCACACCATGCACTCTGCTATATTATTTTCATACTGCTTCTTTTTTCCTGCGGTAGATATATAATCCCACAGAAGCCAATATCAGAATTGCAGAGAGCGCCTGCGATACCGGAATACCACCAATCAGCAATTGATCCGTCCGCAGCCCTTCAATCCATACTCTGCCCAACGCGTATCCAAAGAAATATACTGCACAGACCTGTCCGTCAAACTTCTTCTTTCTCTGTAAAATCAGCAAAATAACAAATATACACGCATTCCATGCAGATTCATAAAAAAAGGTAGGATGCACTTGGATATAATCCACACCATTGACTGTCACCAAGTGCTGCAAGATATCCGGTGTGACATCCGACGTGCGTACTTGAGAGAGCTGATAGCGCATCGCAAACAGGTTATCCGTATACCCGCCAAACGCTTCTTTGTTAAAGAAATTCCCCCAGCGTCCCATCACCTGTCCCAAAATCAGCGATGGTGCCGCTGTATCTGCCATCTTCCAGAAATCCATTCGCTTAACTTTGCAATAAATAATCGCCGTAAGTACGCCTCCGATGATCCCGCCATAAATCGCAAGACCGCCTTCCCGTATTGCGAATATCTTTTCTGGGTTCTGGCTGTAAAAATCCCATGAAAACAAGACATAATACAGCCTTGCCCCAATCACTGCAAAGATCAATGCGTAAATAGCAAAATCCAGATAGCTGTCCGGATTTTGCCCAGTACGTTTGGCTTCGTGCATCACCAGCAGCACACCGCAGATCACGCCCAGTCCAATGAAAATACCATACCAATAAATATCCTGACCAAAGATCGAAAATGCCGTCCGACTCAACTGCTCGATTTCTATTCCCAAATGCGGAAACCAAATTTCAGGCATATCTGTCCCTTCTTTCTATCGAATTACCGATAGAACCATTTTATCCTCCATTCTGGTATTTTGCAACCATTTTTCCACATCCTGCTTCTGCAACTCTTTGACCGAGCGGAACCAATCGCTTAAATCTGCTTCATACTGCGCCAAATCCATCTGTGCCATCCCCGTGGCAGTAACAGATTGAAACAATCGCAGTGTTTGCCCAATTTTTTTCTTCTGTACCCGTTCAAACGCTTTTCTCTCTATGCCTTGCCTCCGCAAAGTGTTCCACGCCTGCACCAATAATTCTGCCGTTTCCTCTCCATGGCTTCCGCCTCCGGAAAACGCACAAAACGCATAGCCTTCCCCATGTTCCAACATACTGCTTAATGGCTCGTCCAACAATTCTTTTTCATACGCCTCCTCAAAAAAGGCGCTGCTTTCACCTGCCCACAGTTCCAACAGCAGTTCCATGGCTGCTTTTTCCCGCAATTGGATCTGCTGCGGACATAATTTGAATCCAATGTGGAATATTGGCTGACGCAGCGATAAAATACGTTCCCTGTAACGCTCCTGTATCTGCGTGCTTTCTCTTGGATATACTAGTTCCCCGATTTTTTCCCGTCTTGGTACCCGTTCTGCCAATTCCATTACCTTGCGCGGTTCCACGTCTCCGCAGCAGATCAGCAGGAATGTCTGTGGCAAATAACAAACATCATAAATGCGGCGCAGTTGCTCTGCTGTCGTTTTCTCCACCGACTCCACCGTTCCTGCAACAGGAAAGCGTATCGGATGATTTTGGTACATCATCTCCATCATTTGCTGATATGCCGCCCAATCCGGTCGATCCTCATAAAGTGCAATTTCACTGGTAATGATCCCTTTTTCCTTCTCCACATCTTCCCGCATAAAATACGGTGTCTGCACAAACTCCAGTAACCGCCGCAAATGCTCCAAAAACTGCGTACGACAGGTGAAATAATACACCGTCCGCCGCCCATCTGTAAATGCATTCGCCGATGCACCGTTTTCACTAAATGCCGCGAATGCATCTCCCCACGGTTGTTGAAACAGTTTATGCTCTATAAAATGCGCTGCACCCATCGGAAAGGTTTCTGGTCGGTCTGTACCGTCTTTTCGCCAGTACATGCCCGTTGCGCCATAAGGTACAACCACAGCTGCCATCTGCTCTCCAAACTGTCGTTTTGGATAAAAACAACACCGCATCCCCGATGTTGTTCTCTCCCATAATATGGTTTCTCCTGCTGCATGTTTGATCAGTCCCATGTACCTGCCTCCTCATTGCTCAATAGATAAACCGTTCGCAGTGCAAGCTGCTTTGCGGCCTTTTGGACATCTTCCGGCTCCAAAAAACGCAACTGACGTAAGATTTGCTCGGTATCCATTCCGTTGCCCAATATTTCTTGTTCCGCCACAAAATTCAAAATTTTCCATGGATCGTCCGAAATATTCGCATATTGTCTCCCAATTTGCTCCACTGCACTCCGAAAATCGGCTTCTTGAATGTTTTGACTTCCCATTTCCTGAAAGAAACGCAATATTTCCTTCACGGCATGTTTTGCCTGTTGCGGCTGTACGCCCGTTTCTGCCATCACCATTCCCGAAGTTGCATCATACGATACGGAGATATCATAACAGAGTCCTTGCCGCTCCCGGATCTCTTGGAATAATACCCCGTTGGCTCCACCCAACAGCTCGCAGAGTACTCGCACTGCCAGACAAGCGGAAGACCTCAGTGTACATCCACTGACAAATCCCAATGCAACCCTTGTCTGTGTCATTTGGCTTTGTTCCCGTACAGTACGCACTTCTGCCTTAGATATGTGCAGCGGCGGGCATTCCCAGAGTTTCTTTCGCTGCAAATCCAATACTTTTTTCCACTCTTTCAGGCATTTTCGCCCTTCCGATTCCCCACAGAAAAACAAGGATAACGGTGCATACATCCAAATTTCTCGATAAAAACAAGTCATCTCTTCTGCTGTCAATTCCATTAAATCTTCGGCATAACCGTCTGCCCAAACACCCGCACCACTACCTGCTGCCGTCAATTCCAGACAACGTTTTCTTGCAAACAATCGTTTCTCATCTGCCTGCGCCTCCAGCCTGCGCCGTAAGATTTCTTTTTTCCGCTTCACCACATCTTCCGGAAATGTCCAACCGTCCATTTTGGGTTCCCGCATCAGGCTGCGCAAAAAAGTCAGCGCATCTTCTTCCGGCACATGCTTGAGCACTTCCAAAGAAAACGACAACCAAGCTTCATTGCCCTTTTTCACTACCTGTACATCCCATAACGCGCCGTACATCTCTTCCGCTGTTCGTTCCAATTCCACGCGAGAAGGTGCGCTTTTCGTACCACTTTTTAGTATTTCCGCCAATAATGCAATTTTCGTCGCATTTTCCCGTCGCAATGGAATCCGGAAAAATCCCAAATATGCATTTGTTTTAAATTTTTTGCCATCCACATAAAACATCCGGCAGGAGGATTGGGTTTGTTCTGCCGCTGTGATCATGTTTCATCACCTCATTTGGTTTTTCTTTTGTTCTATTTTTTCCGAAAATAGGAAAACCATACGCCAAACCTACTATAATCCTCTGTATCTCTTCCATGGGGCACGGTATTGACAAGTATTTCAAAAATCCGCTTCTTTTACCGACAAATCACAAAAAACGGAAGACTATCCACAGCTTCTCACTTCTTTCCATCGCTTATCCACAGATCCGATGATGTTATCCTCATAAAATGCATAAAAAAAGGAAAGCATTTGTCAAAACAAACCTGCTTTCCTTCTATCCGCTCCTGTCCGTATTCCTTTTTTTCGCCTGCTGTCCGTATACGGACCTCGTACTTCGATCCGCCCCCTCCATTCTCGCATCAAGCCGGCAAAGGCTCTGCTCTTGCAGGGCTCGTCGCTATCCCTTACTTCCAGAATTCAAATTCCATGTCGTAAATACGCACCGTATCTCCTTCCTGAACGCCTTTTTCCTCTAACGCCGCAATAATGCCTTTTTCTTTCAAATATCGTTGGAAAAATGCAAAACCTTTTTCTGTGTCGATGTTCGTATAGCCCATCATTTTTTCCACACCAACGCCACGGACAACATAAACGCCTTCCTCCAGGGTAATGGTAAACGGTTCCCGATCGACTGCTACTTCATCATACTCCTCGTATTCTTCCGCAAATACGATATCTTCCGGATAATGCTTCAGAATTTCTCCTACCTTTGTCAGCAGCTCATCCAAGCCTTTGTTGGTTGCCGCAGAAATCGGATATATTGCAAAACCGTCCTTCTCATAAACCTCTTTCAGCCGTTTGACATTTTCCTCGGAACCAGGGATATCCGTTTTATTCGCTGCAATCACCTGCGGGCGCTTCATCAACTCCGGGTTATAGGCTTCCAGCTCCTGGTTGATCTTCCGCACGCTTTCCACCGGGTCGTCCCCTTCCACGCCTGCGGCATCTACCACATGGATAAATACCTTCGTCCGCTCCACATGCCGCAAAAAAGCATGTCCCAGTCCAACGCCCTCGCTGGCGCCCTCTACCAAACCGGGAATATCCGCCAGCACAAAGGAATCCCCAAATCTCCCCTCTACCACGCCCAGATTCGGCGCCAGTGTGGTAAAGTGATAATTCGCGATCTTGGGGTTGGCGTTGGTCACCATGGACAGCAGCGTGGACTTCCCCACGTTGGGGAATCCAATCAGCCCCACATCTGCAATCAGCTTCAGCTCCAAAATCACATCATATTCCTTTGCCGTTCTGCCTTGCTCCGCATACCGGGGCGCCTGTCGGGTCGGCGTAGCAAAATGCTGATTGCCCTTTCCGCCCTTTCCGCCATGAATCAATATCTTCTCTTCGCCGTGTTTGGTAATATCCGCCATAATCTTTCCGCTTTCCGCTTCCCGGATTACCGTCCCTACAGGCACCTTGATGACAACGCTTTCTCCATCTTTCCCAAAGCAGTTCCGTTTTCCGCCATCCTGACCGTTTCCCGCTTTAAAGATTCTCTTATACCGAAAATCCATCAGCGTTCCCATGCTCTCATCGCCGACAAAAATCACGTCACCGCCTCTGCCGCCATCCCCTCCGTCAGGACCGCCATGCGTGATGTATTTCGCCCGGAAAAACGAAACCATTCCATTTCCGCCGTTTCCGCCTTTGATATGAATCTTGACTCTGTCTACAAACATGACCTCACCTCATATTCTTTCTTTGTCTGTTATGCTCCTCTTTCGTCAGAAGCAAACCAAATCTTTGCTTTTCACGAAAAAGGCTTCAAATGATATCATTTGAAGCCTCCTGCATTCTTATTCAGCGATTTCAACAGGGTATACAGATACCTGTTTTTTATCTCTGCCTTTTCTTTCATATTTTACACGACCGTCAACCAGAGCGAACAGAGTATCATTGCCGCCTCTGCCTACGTTTACACCGGGGTGAATTTTAGTACCGCGCTGTGTGTATAAAATATTGCCAGCCAGTACAAACTGACCGTCTGCACGTTTTGCACCCAATCTTTTTGCGTTGGAATCACGACCGTTTTTTGTGGAACCGCCGCCTTTGTGGTGCGCGAAGAACTGAAGGTTCAATCTGAACATGCTTACACCTCCTCAATCGTCAAAGTAAGATACTGATTATATTCCTCCTGCATTTCGGACAATCCAAGCAACAGCGTTTGCAAGAGCAGCTGTACTCGTTCATCCTCCATCCCTTCTATCGGGAATACCGCTTTCAGATATCCGCCTGTTTTCTCATCCGCCTGCACGCGGAACGCCGTATCTGTAAATCGTTCCACTGCATTGAGCGTATTGAGTGCCAGAATACTGACTGCCGCGCAGACAATATCTGCCCCTGCAGGTGCGTATCCGGCGTGTCCGGAAATCTCAAATGCACAGATTTTATTTTCTTTCTGATAAATGTTTACGGTTATCATACATTAGATGGATTTGATCTGCAATTTGGTAAAAGGCTGTCTGTGACCGTTCTTCTTGTGGAACCCTTTTTTGGGTTTGTACTTATAAACGATAACCTTTTTCGCTTTGCCATCTCCAATAACGGATGCGGTAACGGCAGCGCCTTCCACATAAGGTGCGCCAACTTTTACATCGCCGTCTTTTGCCAGTACCAGAACTTTGTCAAACGTATATTCCTGACCTGCTTCTACACCCAGTTTTTCCACTGTGATGATATCGCCTTCTGCTACTTTATACTGCTTTCCACCGGTTTCAATAATTGCGTACACGTGAACACCTCCTCGCAATTTACTCGCTGGATACGGCAACCAAGCCCATTGCTTTGGTTTTCCAAGAACCTCTCCATGCGGCTGACATACTTCATTATAGTATCACAGAGAAAATACCCTGTCAACACTTTTATTCCAATTTTTCTCCGTCTTTTGCGGAAAAATACCGCTTTTTGTCATCCAGACGCCGAAAGACCGAAAGCAATGCCGCCATCCCGTCCCGGGTCAAACATTTTCTGCCCAATCGGTTCATTTCGTACGCAATAGACAAGGTGTCTGCCGCCCGTTCCAAACTGCCGTTAGCAGCATACAACCGCCCGATTTTGTCGCACAGCCTGCCATAGGCTTCCGTCTCTCTTCCGGCTTGTGCACCTAACAACAGCGCCCGATCCAGCAACGTCTGCGCTTGCTGCTGATTTCCCTGTGCAATATGGCATACTGCCGTTTTCAACAGAATCCGTGCAAATGTCTCTGTTTCCCCTTCTGTTTCCCGCAGTGCTAACGCCAGTTCACTATAATATTCTGCCGCCTGCGCATGTTTTTTCCAATCAGAAAATGCTTTTGCCGTTCTCTCCAGCCGCTGCATATATCCCCTGTCCCGCGGCAACTCCAATTCTTGCAGCAAACGGATATACGGCAAATACATCCGCACCGCTTTTTCTTTCTCTCCCATCCGGAAAAAGCAATCGCCAATGTCTGCCAAAAGCTGGCAGTACAACTCTGTTTGCGTTTCTTCATACTCTTCTAAATAATTTTTGGCATTGACCCATTTTTGCAGTGCTTTTCGCTGATCCCCCATAGCAAACAGCGTCTTCCCCAGTCTTCGGCATGCCTGTGCATACAGCATACCGTCTGCCGCCTGTTCTGCCATCTGATACCATCTTGCCGCTTCCTCTTGTCTGCCATAACGTAAATACAGATCACCCAATGCCAGTGCATACTGCAAATACTCCGGTGACAATGATACCTGTGTTTCTCCCTGCTGCGCCAGCAAATTCGTAAATAACTCTACCGCTTCTGCAAACTGCTTTCGCTTTTGCACACGATTTTGCCGCTCTTCCTTTTTGCGCAGATCCGTTCCTTCCTGCTGCATCAGCAGAAATTGTTCTCGTCTTTTTTCATACCGTTCGGTATAATCTGCGCCGGCTCGTTTTCGTTTTTCTTCCGCTTCCCGCAAATAAGCGTCTGCTTTTTTCTCGTTTCCCAATGCCAAATAACAATTGGCCACCGCCAATAGCGTTTCTGCCGCTTGCAACCGCTCATTCGGTGTTTCTTCGAAATTTGCATCATTTTTCGCCAAATAATGCACAATAGCCGCCTGATATTCTCCCTGTTTGGTACAAACCTCCGCCAGCCGTTCTAATGTATCCAAATACTGTGGATTGTCCTCATCCAGCATTTCTTTCTGAATCCGCGCCGCTGCCGTAAATTGTTTTGCCGCCGCAGGGTACTGTTTCTCTGCCGCTAAGATTTCTCCCAATTTCACCAATCCATTTGCATAAAATGGATGTTGTGCACCATACTTCTTTTCTAATACGCGCAGCGCTTCTCGGCAAAGCATCACCGCAGATGCGCCTTGCCCGCATTTCTGCCTGCTTTCCGCCAGCAAGTGCAGTCCCTGCACATATGCTGCCCTATCTTCTCCCAGCCTCTTTTTACGAATACGAAGAGCCTCTGTCAAATACCCCGCTGCTGCTTCATATGCCCCTTTTTCCGAAAAAACATGTGCCATATTTTCCAGTGTATCTGCACACAAAGGATGCTCTTCTCCCAATGCATCCTGTCGAATCGTCAGTGCCTGACGATAGTGCGCCAATGCATCCAGACTCCTGCCTTTTTTTTCATTTAGCATTCCAAGATTCATATGCACTGCTGCTGTCTGAGGATGATTTTCTCCCCATGTTTCTTCTTTTTTCTCCAACGCCTGATGCGCCAGTTCCAACGCCATATCGTACTCGCCTAATCCGCAGTAATCCATGCTTAGATAATTCAAGGTATCGGCAAAAAACATGTGATCACTGCCCAAGATTTCCGTTACTAACCGCAATACCTCCCGATGGCATTCCAGTGCTTTTTCGTATAAACCTGCCTTGCCACAAATTACAGCCAGGCTGTTCAAGCTATTGATAAAATCCAAATGACTTTCCTGCATCATTTGACGTCGAATTTTAATGGCTTTTTCACAATATTCCGCTGCTAATCCGTTCCATCCAGCCTTTTCACAGATCTCTGCCAGCGACAACATCCAAATCATATATTGAAAATTTTCTTCCCCAGCTTCTTTTTCATACAAATCCAATGCTTTTTCATATGCGGCGATGGCTTTTTTATAGTTTCCCATCGCATCGTAGGAACACGCCATAGCCGCAAAAATGTCCGCTAGCTCTTTTTGAGGGAAATTTTGTGCTGCACATGCTTTTTCCAATGCTTTTTTGTGATATTCTAATCCCTTTGAAAACTGCGACAAATCTTCATAAGTATTTCCCAAATGCAGCAAACTGTGAATGGTGTCCATGTGGTATTCACCCAGCTTTGCTTCTCGAATTCGCAGTACTTTCTCGTGATATTTCTGTGCCTTCTCCGCCTCGGACAGATGATTATATACAATGGCTAAGTTATTCAGTGTATCTGCATAAGAGAGGCTTTCTCCACTGCATTCCCGCTTCAATACTGCCGCTTTCTGATAATATTCTGCAGCTTTCCGATACATCCCCAGTTGATCGAATAATACCCCCATATTGTGCATGTCTGATGCATATTCTATGGTATCACATGCATCCTGCTCCAGATATAGCTGTAAAATCCGTTTGCATAAAAAAATGGCTTTTTTATATTCTTCTGCCTCGTAAGCCTGCTTTAATTCCCAACGCAGCTTCCGAATTTCCGCAACATAAAATCCCAATGTTTACACCTCTCTTCCTTCTGCCAGCCGAAAGGCTTCCGCAATCACATCCCAATGATATCCCTTTCGCTGCAAAAAAGCATACAGCCTCTTTTTTTCTTTCTCTTCTGTCGGACATCTTCCTCTGGTCTTTCGTACAATCCAAGCCACCGCATCTGCCACTTCATCGATTTGGGTCTCTGCCAGAACTTCTGCAATCACCTGTTCTGGCACACCTTTTTGGCGCAGTTCCATCTTTAATGCATATGCGCCCTTTGGCTGTAACCGCAGACGTTCCCGAATAAAGCTACGCGCATACACCTGATCATCGCAGTAACCGTATTTGCGTAAAAAAACAAGCACCTGCTCGATCGTTTCTTCCGAAAATGCCTGTTCTGCTAATTTTTTTCGTATTTCAGCTTCTGTTCGCATTCTATAACCTAAATAACGCAGCGCAGTGTCCTGCGCCTTTATATAAATCAGGTTTTCCTGAATAAAATCATATGTCTCTTGGGCAACTTCTTCTCCAACTCGCAGCTTAAAGTAGCGCACATCCTGTGCAATCAAAGCAAACGCAAAGACATGGTCAATATAGATATTCTGTTTGGACGGATCCTTCTTCTGCGGTATAATATCGGTCACAATCATACCGTTTTCTCCCTTCTATTTTTTCACCTATCTGATTAGTATAGTATATTTTTCAGAAAAATGCTATTGTTTTCTTTCCTTTGCCTCTGATCGAAATACAAAAAAGACCTTGTGTTTCCACAAGATCTCCTTCCTTGGAATCCGGCAACCATCTACTCTCCCAGGCAGCTCCCCACCAAGTACCATCGACCGCTTAGGTCTTAACCGTCGTGTTCGGAATGGGAACGGGTGTGTCCCCTAAGCGCATCGTCACCGGAAATTTTCA
>DXEB01000071.1 GCA_019115165.1 Candidatus Anaerotignum merdipullorum
AAGAAAAGGCGGTACGCTACCCCTCCACGGGGCGCATACCGCCTTTTCTTGTTATCCAGCCCTCCGGCTGTATCGGTTGAGCAAAAGTCAGCGTGGGATTGATGTGGTATCTTTATCTAAGTGAACCCCCACGTTCCCATTTAGAGATAGCCTGTCTGGAAACACCAATCTTCTCCGCAAGTTGCTCTTGAGAAAGTCCACTCTTTCGTCTGAACTTATATATTTTTTCAGACAACATTTGCTTTACCTCCTTGGAAATACTATACCGCAATCCCTAGTGACACACTACCAACTACGATTGAAACTTCCGCAACCGGTGGTTGCTTTTGCCAATCTATCGTATTTTCATCTTAAAATAGAGGCGTGCCTATTTCAATGTCTGACACTCTTTTTGAATCTGTTTTGGTAAAACTGCCAGAGTTCAGAGCATCATTACCCAGCTTGAAAAGGGACAGAACTGGCTCCCTTTTTAAGGAGAATAGTAACTTCATGAAAAATTGAACTTCGTTGGTGAATATATGCAAAAGCAAGGTTCCCTCCGCCACTGACAGAGAGAACCTTGCTTTTGATGTTATTCCATTGTTAAGTAAGAAAGAACAAGATTGTTCGTTATCTGTCTTGATTTTTCATTTCTTTTATACGCTTAACCCACCCCCTAATCAGCCATATATAAACACAGACGGCAATCACAATCGCAAAGAGTAATGCCGAAATTCCATTGCTTGTTTCACCGACAAAGAGAAAATCAAAACCAATATAAAGCGACAACCCGGCTAATAAAAGATAAGCCGCAATGCAAATAGTCAAAATTGCTCGGCATAGGACACTTAAAATTGTTTTCCCCTTTGTTGCGTTTGATGATTGAAATATTCCCATCATTATGCACTCTGTCACAAGAAAGAAAACAAAGATAATCAAAAGGAAGAATATAGTATTGCCCATTTTATTTCCCTCCAGATGTTAGATGCTTCCTCAGTACTTCAATTTTTAATTATTATCTACACCTTAACATATTGATATGATTTTTACAAGGTTGGCTGGTGAAACCGACAGAGTTTGAGCCGTCACTACTTTCCTTAAAAAGGAACAAAAATGGTCTGTCGTTGACTTACTTTTCGCTGTAATGGTATAATAAAATAACAAAGACAACATCATTTACCATTCAACAATGCATAATAGAAAGAAGGATGACACATGTACAGAACTCTTTACAGCCCGCAAGGAGCACACATCAATCTGGACGGCAGAGATATCATCAATATGGCGTCCAACAACTATCTTGGATTGGCAAATGATCCAGATCTGGTTGCCGCTGCAAAAGCCGCAATCGACACCTATGGCGTTGGTCCCAGTGCCAGCAGAAATATTGTCGGAAACTTTGCCGTCCATGATGAACTGGAAGAAGCCTTGGCAAAATTCAAAGGCGTAGAAGCTGTTTTGGTATTTAACAGTGGTGTTGCCGCCAACACAGGCGTTATACCCGTTTTGGTTGGCAAAGGGGATACCATCTACAGCGATGAATTGAATCACGGCAGTATTATTGATGGTTGTCGTCTCTCCCGCGCCACAGTCAAAGTATATCCTCATATGGATCTGGCAGCATTGGAAGAAATGCTGAAAGAACCTACGGATGGCAAAAAACTTCTGGTTGCAGACGCTGTATTCAGTATGGACGGCGATCTGGCTCCACTGCCGGAAATGGCTGCGCTAGCAGAAAAATACGGTGCTATGTTTATGGTGGATGATGCACATGGCGACGGTGTGATGGGTCCCTATGGCAAAGGAACAGTAGAACATTTCCATTTGCGAGACAAAGTAACTGTAGAAACTGGCTCTCTCTCCAAAGCATTTGGTGCTGCCGGCGGTTTCGTAGCAGGCAGCAAAGCCTTTATTGAAGAACTCCGTCCCAAAGCACGCAGCTTCATTTTCACAGCGTCTCCTTTGGCTCCTTGCTTGACTGCAGCCGCTTTGGCTGCCATTCAAAAAATTGCCGATGATGACACATTGGTAACACGTTTATGGGAAAACCGCGCTTATTTTGCCAAACGGATGGAGGATGCCGGATTAAACATCGGCTCTACAGTAACACCCGTGATCCCTGTCATTGTCGGTGATGCAGAAAAAGCGGAAGAACTGAGCGCACGGTTATATGAAAAAGGTGTTTACGCACAGGCGATTAAATTCCCAGTTGTTCCCAGAGGGACTGCCCGCCTGCGCATTATGATTTCCGCTGCACATTCCAAAGCAGATTTAGAAAAAGCTGCAGATGCCATCATTGAGATTACCAAAGAAATGGGCATTATCTGATCCTATTTGTAAGACAGGAAGCATCGCTTCTCACCAGAAGAAACAAAGTATTAACATTGATCTAAGTTTGACTCCATAGTCATGTAAATACGCTCAAAAAAATCTTCTTTGCATATGGATTTGCATTCTTTTCAGTTTTTCTAAATTTTATCCCTCTGCAAAGAGCATTTAAAAACAACAGCTAACATTCTTGATCTCTAAGAATGCTTGCTGTTGTTTTACTTTCGGTTTTTTATATCATTCTTCTTCCGCAATGTACAACGCTTCCTCACCTATGCATCCCTTATTGATTGCATAAACATGCTAAACCCCATGCCAAAATCATACATACACATCAATACATACGCTTTTTCCATGCACGCTACAAAGACATTTGTGCACTCCGCTACAGATTCGTTTCCTCTCCTTACCCATTTTCACATTACAAAAACCATCTTTCTCCTTCGTTGATTTTATCAACTTTACTACGACTTTTGACCTCTTTTTTTTACACAGAGAAACCTCTTTTCCTCAAAAAGAAACTCGATATACGCCATCTTTGATGAATATATCCGCAGAAACTATGTATGATTATATACAAAATTTCTTTTTGCTTTTTTTCCCAAATATTTTTCTCATAAATTACACCATTTTTTGATATTATGACAGTTGTAAACAAACGAAAAAAGTACTACAATAAAAAAGTAGTATTTTTTACTTACTTCAAATGTATCAATATACAAAAAGAATAGAGGTGTCATGCACAAATGAAAACAGACAAATGTAATGCTTGGGTAGAACGCGATAAAAAAGTCATCGCAAAAACACAGCACCTGTCCTATTACCCTCTGGTAGTTGCAGATGCAAAAGATTCCATCATTCATGACGAAGACGGCAATGAATTCATTGATTTTCTGAGTAGTGCGTCTTCTCTGAACTTAGGTTCCCGTAACGAGCATGTCGTGAAAGCCATTGAAGAGCAATTGGGAAAATTCACTCAATATTCTATTGCTTATACTTACAATGCTGCTTCCGTCGAATATGCAGAACGTCTTGCTAGCTCTTATCCCGGCGGCGGCGATAACATCAAAGTTGTATTCGGTAACTGTGGTTCTGACGGAAATGATGCTGCAGTTAAATTTGCAAGAGCATTCACCGGTCGTTCCAAAATCATTACATTCATCAACGGTTATCATGGCAACACCTATGGTGCTTCTTCCATGACAACAGTAACAACTAGAATGCGGAAGAATATGGGTCCTTTCCTTCCGGAAATTTATCCTTTCCCGTTCTATGATTCTGGCATGGATGATGCCGTATGCGAAGCAGAATGCCTGAAAGAAATTCTTCGTGCATTTAACACATACCTGCCCGCAGATGATGTTGCAGCTGTTATCATCGAACCGGTTCAGGGCGATGCCGGTTTAATTCCCGCGCACCCTATTTTCATGAAAAAACTCTATGAATTGTGTAAAGAAAATGGTATTCTGTTCATTTCTGAAGAAGTGCAGCAAGCTTTCTATCGTACAGGAAAAATGTACGGCATTGAACATTATGGCATTGTTCCCGACGGTATCATTTTGGGTAAATCCGTTGGTGCAGGTCTGACCCTTGGTGCATTTATGGCTCGTGCGGAAATCATGGACTGCCTGCCTGCTCCTGCACATCTGTTCACACTGGGTGGTAACGCAATCGCTTGCGCAGCTGGTAGTGCTGCATTTGACTACATGCAAACAGATGAATTCCAGCAGATTTTGAAAAAGAACTGCGAAGTAATGGACGAGTGCATTGCAAAATTGCAGGCAAAACATAGCAATATCGTTAGCGGAGACACCGGACTTGGTATGTCCCGCGGTATCGTAATTGAAAAGACAAACGCAGACGGCACAAAGGTAGCAGATACTGTCGGCACCTATAAAATCTTGTATCGCTCTTATGAAACAGGTCTGCTGATTATTTCCTTGGCCGGAAATGTTCTGCGTGTTCAGCCACCTTTGAATATTGAACCAGAATTGCTGCGCAAAGGCTTTGATATTCTGGATGCTGCAATGACAGACTATGAAGAGGGTAAAATTTCCGACGATGTCCTGCAATACCAGAACGGTTGGTAATTTTTTGCTGGTTGCTAACGCAGGGTAAAAACGTGCGGAGATGCCGTTATTTTGTATTTGAAAATTTGTTCACAAGGGATTCCTGTAAACGGGGGTCCCTTTTTTGTATTCTCTGCCAAATATACAAACCCACTGTTGCCGTTCCCTGTGTCCGCATCACTGAGGACAGCGCTTCTTCTCTCCTTTTTACCGTTCTCTTTTCCCTTATTTTCTATCCTGCTGATATCCTCTTCGGAATGTGTGGTCATGTCTACTTGGCATCCCCTGACACGGCTTATCCCTAATTCCGGTTCTGTCTAACACACGAAAACAGCAGCCGAATTCATACTTCGGCTGCCGCTCGTTCTCTATCCGCTATTTCCTGCTTCTTTCGTGAGAAACACCTCTTTTTTTCACCTTCAAAATATTGACCGCTTGCCTCTTGACGTTTTCCCAGTTCCCAAGAAGACAGGAATGTCTTTTTTTCAAGCATGCTCTTACTCTTCTTTTTCCACATGATGTACACGAATGACAGAAGAAATTTCTTTTACCATAGACATGGTAGATATTACTGTCATAGAATCCATAAATTGCTTTTCTTTGACATCATATGTTACAATTACAACTTCTGCCGTATTACCTTCCTTTGCCTTTTGTATCAGCATGGAGATACTTACATTATTACTGCCAAATAACCCAGCCAACGCGGCCAAAGTACCAGCACGATCTTCCAATTTCATACGGATATAATAACTGCTTCTGGTTTCTTTCATCACTTTCACTGGTATCTTTCGATAACAAGAACAGCCAATTCGCCCAGTACAATGGTACTGCATATTTCTGGCAATATCCATGATATCTCCAACTACCGCAGAGCCTGTCGGCAAAGCCCCTGCTCCTCGACCATAGAACATCGCATCATCTACTGCGTCCCCATGCACAAATACGGCATTGAACGCATCTTTTACGGATGCTAATGGATGATGCAGTGGGATCATGGTCGGATGCACTTTCACTTCAATCCCATCCTCCACTAACTTCGCAATTCCTAGCAATTTAATTTCATATCCCAATTCATGGGCATATCGGATATCTTTTGCTGTAATTTTGGATATTCCTTCTGTGTAAACATCCTGAAATGTTACTGGACTGTGGAAAGCAATTGACGCCAAAATTGCCAATTTCCGCCCTGCATCGTATCCTTCAATATCTGCTGTCGGATCTGCTTCTGCATATCCCAAGTCTGTTGCCAGCCGCAGCGCATCTTCAAATTCCATTTCTTCTTCCGACATTTTCGTCAGAATAAAATTGGTCGTACCATTGATAATTCCCATGACTTCTGTAATATCATTTCCCAATAAGCACTGTTTCATCGGGCGGATGATAGGGATACCACCGGCAACTGCCGCCTCAAACAACAAGTCGCATTGATGTGCCTTTGCTTGATCCAACAACTCATGACCATGTGTCGCCATCAAATCCTTATTGGCAGTTACCACATGCTTCCCTTTTTCCAACGCTTCCTGGATATAGGTTTTCGCCGGCTCGATACCGCCCATCACCTCTACTACAATATCAATACTATCATCCTCTATGATATCCGACCACTGATCTGTCAGCTTCTCTGCAGGCACCTTTTGTGCATATTTTTCCTTATTCCGCACCAAAACTTTGACGATTTCCAGCGTACAACCGATTTTATCGGTCATATTTTGCTTCTGTTTTTCCAAAATTTCATATACGCCGCTGCCGACTGTCCCCATCCCCAGCAACGCAACTTTTTTCACGCTTACAGCATCCATCCGATTCCCTCCGTTTTTATATATTTGTGAATAACTCAATAGTGATATTAAGATTTTATCACGAAAATTCCTAATGTCAACAGATTTTGTCTTTTTTTGAAGAACATTTTTCCATACACCAAAAACAAATATGGATTTCCCCCTATTTTTGTGCAACTTATCACGCACCACAAACATCCATAAACAACAAATCCGATTTACGCGACATGGCTAAATACCTCTAACAATTCCACTTCCCTTCGATTGCTCCACTGTCTTGCAAAATCTAACCTCATTTTCTGCAGCTTCATCCAACGTCCTGATACACCAGACAAGATCGCTATGACATCTTTTCCCTCCCTTCTCTTCATCATAAATCTTTCCTTTTCTGATTTTTTATTTTCTGTCATAACCACTTTTTTCGTAGCAAAACATCAGAATCTTTACACTTTTTCGCATTCGATAAATGAAGCCGTTCCTCTTTTCCTTGAAAATTATCCTTCCATGATACGATTCCATTGATTCACAAGAATCAATCCACTGCCAAAACCATTTTCATTACGATTCTCCATACAAACAAAAACAAGGAGAAGTTGCAATACAAATCATTGCAGTTCTCCTTGCTGCTATCACTCTTGTTATGATCCCGCACACCTCACTTGAATACTAACACAACGGTTCAGAGCAGTTTTACGCTTTTAACTTGGCAAATATTTTGCCTTTTTATCCTTTGATTATCTTAATTTTTCTTCCGCAGGCAATACAATCTTTTCATATTTTTGAATTTTAAAATTCAACCGCTGCAAAGTCTCCTGCATCTCCTGCAGCCGTTGTTCCAACCGCTCTCGCTGCTCAATCAATATCTGTTTTCGCGCTTGTGCTGTTGCATCCCCTTGCTGAAATAACGAAACATATTCAATCAGCGCTTCTACTTCTAATCCTGCACCACGCATACATTTTACAAAAGATACCCAGCCACAGTCCTCTTCTGTATAATCTCGAATGCCTCCACTGGTACGATGCACCGGCGGAATCAACCCGATTCGCTCATAATAACGCAGGTATCTGCGGAAATCTCATATTTCTTACTGACTTCTGCTATCGTCATCGTCTTTCCCCCTTTCAACATTGTTTCCCAACAGATGTGCCTGTTCCATTGCAGATGTTCCTCCTCTTCTGGGACTTGCAGAAAGAATCAATACCTGTTTCATATCGTTTCCTCCTCTAATACCGCATGCAATCGCATTTAAGCTGCGGGGATATCCAATCCATGGCAAATCTGTGTCACAGCTTCCAACAACATCTTCTTAGAGTTGCCTACTACATAATTGGCTTGGATATGGGATTTTAACTGCGGTTTGCAACCGCCTTGTGCCGCCAATATCACAAAGGCTAAAAATTCTCTTTCTGCAAGATTTAACCCATTCCGTGTATACGTATCCCCAAAACAATTTGCTGACAAAAAATGCTGAATATGAATCAGCAATTTCGGTGTGTTTTGATACATTGCATCAATCACATCGCCAAAAAATTCCTTCTGCATCTGCAAGCCTTTTCTAAACGATTTTCTCGATTGGTTGTCACCCGTTCTTGTACCATATGCTCCAAGCTTTTTTCTGCCAATACTGCTCTTGTTTCGTCAAAAAATGGAGATACCTTGCCAAATCCAGCATACGGAACCGCTTGATACATCACTTCTTTCAATTCCGTCGCTGGAATAACTCCCCCCAAGGTTTCGGCAGCATACTGCCGAAACAATCCTTCGCTTTGTAATGTAATCATCGCAGCAAGAGTTGCAAATACTTCCATTTTTTTGATAATATTCCGTGTTCGGAAACATCCTCACAAACAAAATCCGAAAATGCCTGTCCCCATACACCTTCCGTTTGCGACAATGTTTCCCCAATTTTTTTCAAACAGATTTTTCTCTTCCTGTACCTCTTATCATCTCTCTGATATTCTTTTCTCTGTGAAAGGATCTCTTCTTGCTGATTATCAAAGATATCTGATCCTTTCTGTTTCAGCATACCACCTAGAGTAAACTCCAAGTCAAGAGAAACCATCTTTTTTTCAAGTATTCTCAAAATCTCTTTTTCAGGCTGTCAATACAGAAGATTTTCCATCCTTTGTTAAGCATTGCTATCTGCTGCTATATCGAATCAAAAGCAATTCCACTGCTAATGTTTCGGCAATCCGTCCACTTTTAATATCCAAATCCGTTTGTAAGCAATCAGACATCGCCTGTTCCAATTGTTCTTTGGAAAAATATGTGCCTTGTCGTAAGTATTCTCGCACTGCAAAATCTCGTACTTCCAGACGCGTTGCAATCTCTCCATTGGATATTCCTGCCTCAGAGAGCAGTTTTGCCCCCAATATCATTCGAAATTGTCGAGTCATCAAAGACAATATCATATAGGGAGATTCCTTCAATGCCAGTAAGTTTGTATATAGCGTCACCGCTTGTTCAGTCTTTTTTTCTCCAACTGCGCGCATCAAATCAAAGATCCTTGCCTCTAATGAAACCGAACAAACCGCATCAATATCCGCTTTGGTAATTTCTCCGCTTCCTTCTTTATACGCCGTCAATTTTTCCATTTCTTGCTGCACATGTTCCATGCTGTGATCCGTTATTTGTAGGAAATATCCTGCAACTGCATCCGAAATTGCCACACCTGCTTCTCCACAGGTTCTTTTGATCCAAGTCAGCATTTCTTTTTCTTTCAGTGGCAAAAATTCTACCACCATTCCTCTTTTGGCAATTGCTTTATATAGTTTCCCTGTTTTTTCTACCTTTTCTTCCAAAAATACAATACAGGTACTCTCTGGTATGTTTGAAACGAAATCCAGTAAAAACTCCCCTTCTTCTTTCCGACCGTTTTTTCGAAAGAATTCACTGTTTTTCACCAGTACCAATCGTTTCTCATTCAAAAATGGTAGCGTTTCTGCCGCATCCATAATTGCTGCTGCCGTAGCTTTTTTCCCTTCCAACACATCAAAATTCATGCTTTCTGTCCCAGCCGGCAATATTGCTTGTCTCAGTGTTTCTGCATAATGTTTGATCAGATATGTCTCTGTTCCATAAAACAGATAACAAGTTTGAAATTCATGTTGCTTCCATTGCTTCTTTAATTCTTTCATAAAACGGTTTCCTTTCTACTGCCGTTTCCACAGAATATCCTTCTTCCGGTAACAGCGTCACACGAATACTGCCCATCTGATCGGTACGGAATATCTCCACATTTCTTTCCGACAATTTTTCCAACGTTTGTAAATGTGGATGTCCATAAAGATTTTGGTCTCCACAAGAAATGACTGCCATTTCTGGATCAACTGCATCTAAAAAAGACGGTTGCGAAGAAGTTCTGGAACCATGATGCGCTACTTTCAAGATGTCTGCCCTTACATCCGTTCCTCTCTGCAGTATCTGCAATTCCTGCATTCCTTCCACATCTCCCGTAAGCAATACAGATGTATTGCCATAGGTATATTTTAATACCAAAGAACGCGTATTTTCCGATTTCCATATTTGCCCTTCTCCCGGATGCAGACATTCCATTATGCCAAAAGCGGTCATTCCTACCGAATCTCCCTGCTTAACAGTATATACTGGAATTTGATTTTTTTCCACGATTTCTTGCAAAAGCTGTTGCATTTCCAGCTCCACAGCCTCTCCTTCCGGCAGATATACACCATTGACTGGCATATCCGACAGTAATTCTAAAATACCGCTGCTGTGATCCGCGTCCAAATGTGTCAAAAATACTGCCTCCACTTCTGTAATTCCCTTTGCAGTCAAATACGGTTCCAGAACTGTGACGCCGGTATTTTCTCCCAATTCTTTTCCATATACACCTCCACCATCAATGACAATTGCCTGATTCCGATACGTTGTAATTACCGTACAATCCCCCTGTCCTACGTCCAGAAATGCAATTTCATTGCGATGTAAAAACAACGCATTTGCACACATACCGTAGCAGATACAAGTAAGCGCACATCCTACCATCAAACGGTTGGTCAAACACGGTTTATAAAAACATAATGCATAGATCAATACATAACACATCAAAACCATTTCTACTGATGGTTTTCCCAGTGTGAAATAACTATATGGCAGCTGTGTCACCAAAACACAAATCAGTTCATAAATCTGTAAAATCACATAGACAATTCCTGATAAGAACACACCTGCTTGCAGCCAAAAAAATCCTGCTAACGCTGCCAACATGGTGCAACCCAACAAAATGCCGCTCAGCGGCAAGATTACCATATTCGCTAATATACCGACCGTTGAACAGTATCCAAAATGGTATGCAACCACAGGCATACTAAACAACGTAGCAAAGGCAGACATGCCCGCTAGATTCCCGCACTTTCCTAACCACGTTTTTCCAGACGGCAACAGCACCATCCCAGCATAAATGCCCATCAACGACAAAAAGGAAAGCTGAAATCCTGCATTCCACAGATACAGCGGCTCCACACACAGCAGAATCAGTGCCGCTACTGCAATGGAATTCCAACCGTCATGCTTACGGCATACGATTTTACCCAATAAAGCAATACAAATCATAATCACTGCCCGTACCGATGGAGGCACAAAACCAGTCAGCATCAGAAAAAAGATACAAACACCCATGGTAACTGCCGCGCAAATACGCTTGCTGCAACGTAAAATATATTCCAAAATATAAGATACATATAGTGCCAATAAAGACATATGTAAACCAGAAATAGACAAAATATGTGTCACGCCAGCGCGAGTATACAAATCCTCTGTCCCCGATGCAATATCATCCCGATCTCCAGTAATGAGCGCTTTGGCAATCGCACTTTCTTCCGGTGGCAATATGTTTTCTACCACTTTCTGAATCTCTTCATTCCAACCTGCCAGCACCGTTTTAGCTGTAACGTAAAATTCACCAGTCTTTTCTAACCGTTCCGGAAACATTTTCGCATCATAACCGCTCGCCTTTAAATACATCCATTCATCATATCCGCCATGCAAATCCGCATGCTCAAATGCCAGTGCATCTCCTTCCAGAAAAACCCTTTCTCCAACGGAATGGGTTCCTTTTTGCAGATCAATCAGATAAAGCGAAACCGTTTCATGTGTTATTCCGCTCTCCGTTTCCGTAACGTCTGCCAATACACCCAGCTTGGGATATCCTCCCGATGTTTGCCCCACTTCCGTAATATATCCACTTCCTGTCACATACACGCCATTCTCATGAAACTCCGCAAAGGAAGGGAGTGCTGCTGCACTCGCCAATGCCATGCCAAGCGGCATCGCCAATCCCATTAAGGTATACCGCTTTCTGCGCGTTTTTGTCACAAGACATGACAGCAAAACCAATGGCAAAATAAAACAGACTGCGCATATCATTTCTGATACACCCAGTCTGCAATATATGCCACACATCATGAAAATGAGTATCCAAACTGCTGGTCGTTTCATGTTTTATCCCGCAAAGCAATGGTCTGGATGTCTTCCACTGTCTCAAACGGCGTGCTGAAATCCAGATGTCCATCGACATTATCCACTTTTTCCCCTTCTATCAAAAATTGTACCCTGTCCACATTGTCCAATTCACACAAGGAATTGACAACCGAATACACAGCAACCACCATATCCACATTACCCGTAGGTGCCTTGCTGATAAAATCCTGACTAAAATTGACATAACATATCCCGTCATCTGTGGTTGTGACATCTCGTATTTTCGTATCCTGTGGAATGGTAGCATACAATCCCGTTTCCAGCGGACCTGCAATCAGCTGCTCCAAAATAGTTCTTTCTCTCGCCTGGTTGGTGTTTACTTCTACCACACGATCTTCTATTCGGAAATCTGTCCCCATCTCATTGGCAAAGTACAGCTTCAATATTGCATACTCCGTTGTTTCTGCCGGAATTTCCACATCAATTTGTACATTCTGTCGATTCATATCACCAATTTTATTGCCTGTCTTTGTTCGCAGCGGCTGCCCATCGACCGTCATTTCCACCTGCTCCACCCTGTCTAACGATGTTAATGTCCAGACAATCGCAGAACGGCACACAACCTCCTCTGAATTTTTCAGCGCCAAATAATCCGAGGACAAATCCACTACTGCCGTCTGCTCCTCTAAGCGTACGGATTGAAATTCTACACTTTCCGGTATGGCACTAATCATACCATCCTTTGTCGCAGTTTCTTTCATTTCCTGCAATAAATCCCAAGCTGCATTTGCAGTGTCCTGATCTGCCGGAATCATCCGTTCAATGCATTTGAGTGTACTGTTTGCGCCAACCCAATAATAAACCTCTGCATGGTTCGCCGCGGAACCGCTGATTCTGCTAAAGAGCAATATCAGACATGGTATTGCCACAATACAGATAATAATTCCAATGGCTATATTGAGGAGCAGTTTGCCTTTCTTCATCCGTGCAAAACCTCCCTTCGCCCGTCGTTTTTTCCTTTGTTCCTGCTGCCGATTTGAAGCTATTCTATTTACGCCCCCACATTCTGATGTAGTGGAATGCGCACCTGAATGGAAGTACCTTCTTCTTCTTTGCTGTTGACCTTAATACTGCCGTTATGCATCATAACCGTCCCATGTGTAATCGATAAGCCCAAACCAGTACCACCGGTTTCTCTGTCACGGGTTTTATCCACGCGGTAAAAACGCTCAAAAATACGATTGACTTCTGATTCGGGTATCCCAATTCCAGTATCCGTTACCGTCATAAAGGCGTTCTGATGGTCTGCATCCAGCACAACCGTTACCGTGCCGCCTTCCGGCGTATATTTTACCGCATTATCCACCAGATTTGAAATCGCCAGCGTCATTTTCATTTCATCGACTTCCGCTGACACATCCTTTTCTTTGATATATTGCATTTGAATTTGCTTAGCCGCCGCCAAAGGCGTCATCCGTTTGATAATATCTTCCATCATATGATTCAAATCCGTTTCCACAAAATTTAACGGTATTTCTTTCTGATCCAATTTTACCAGCGTTAACAAATCATTGATAATCGCTGTCATACGGTCAATCTCCGAATTGATATCATGTAAAAATTCCACATACATTTCTTTCGGTACATCTTCCTGCAACAGGATAGACTCGCTCAATACCTTGATCGAACTCAGCGGCGTTTTCAGTTCATGCGATACGTTGGACACAAACTGCTGTCGACTGGATTCTACTTTTTCCAACTGATCTGCCATCTGATTGCAGGATAATGCCAAGTCCACAATTTCATTATGTGTCCGATTGGTCACCACAATCCGCTGTTCCAGATGTCCTTCCGCCATTTTTTGGATCACCCGTATAATGCGCTTCAACGGTTCCGTAAACAATCTGGATATTACAACCATAATCAGAATCACAGCTACCAATAATACCGCTAACATAAAATAAGCCTTATTACCAATATTGCCCACCGTAATCCGTACATCCTGCAGAGAATCTGCAATCAAAACTATGCCGTCGTGTTGGCTGCTGCTGCCGACAATGGACGCTGCTGCATAAACGGTTCCATCTTCCTGTTCTCTGGCAACATCCCGCTTTTCCAGTGCTTCCAATACTTCCGGCAGCAGATATGTTTTCCCAACTTCCTGATAACCGGTATCATATACGACCATGGCAGATGCATCTAAGATCAGTACCCGAAAATCCTCATCCTGTCCGGTTTGTAATACCATCTCTTCCAAGCTTTCCTGATTTTCCTGATTGAAAAAAAAATCATTGGATGCCAATTGTCCTGCAATGACGTTTGCCTGACTCAGCAATTCCTGTTTCCGTTCCTCCACAAAATATTCTTGCATCGAATGCAAAATGGTATTTGCCATCAAAAGGAGCGGTATCACACCAATGATGACATAAGTTACCAACAAAACCACACGCAGGCTAATAAATGGCGCTTCCTTTTTCTTAATTAAAATAGTAACCAACTCCCCATTTTGTAAAAATGTACTTTGGCTCACTCGGATTTGCCTCAATTTTCTCCCGCAAACGGCGCACGTGTACATCTACTGTTCTGACATCTCCAGGATAATCATATCCCCATACCGTATCCAACAGCTTTTCTCTGCTGTACACTTTTCCCGGATTCTCCATCAACAGTTCCAGCAAATCAAATTCTTTTGCAGTTAAATTGACTTCCTTTCCCTTGATAAAGACCCGCCGGCTATCATATGCCAACTCCAAATCTCTGGCCTTTAACGTATTTTTCGCCGCCGGTTCTGCTGTTACTTTTTTGACACTGCGGCGCAGGATTGCTTTGATTCTCGCCTTTAATTCCAAAATATTAAACGGCTTTGTAATATAATCGTCCGCACCATATTCCAATCCCATAATTTTATCCATATCTTCCCCTTTTGCAGTGACCATGATAATAGGGATCTGTGAAAATTCTCGTACCTGTTGGCAGACTTGCAGACCATCCATTTTCGGCAGCATGACATCCAGTACAACCAAGTCAAATGTTTCTTCTTTGATATGTTGCAGCGCTTCTTCTCCGTCATACGCTGCGGTCACTTCCATGCCGTCCTGCTCCAATGAAAATTTTATGCCTTTGACGATCAATTTTTCATCATCCACTACCAAAATGCGATACGCCATATCTGTTCGTCCTCCTATTCCACCGTGATGTCTGCAGCGATATCCGCAAACGTTTTCTCTCCAATTCCTTTGACATTCTGTATTTCTTCAATAGTTTGAAATGCGCCGTTTTCCGTTCGATATTCCAAAATTCGTTCTGCCAGCTTTTCTCCAATTCCATCCAACAGCATCAATTCTTCTTGATCTGCAGTATTGATATTGATCACTGCCGGCATTGGTTCCACTGTTTCTGTTACCGGAGCTGCTTGATATTGCATTTGCTCTGTGCCATATATTCTACTGTACCAGATCCCACAAACCAATATACATATAACCGCTGCAGTCACTTTCCAGCGTTCCTTTTTCATCTGTGTCTGCCCTTTCTTACAGAAATCTTAAGAAAAATATCATTTTTCTTTTCTTTTATTTTCTGGTATACTTTTAACAGTCTGATATCTTTGCATTCCATCCATATCCTTGGTAACACCTCTATCAGAACGCATTCTTTTATTTTTCATACGAAAGCAGCAACGAAAAACTTGGCTGTAGCCATCCCAAAGGGATACCATACCCTGCAATTGTACCGTTTGCATATCGTATCCTCTTTGATTGCAGCAATGGACAGTTGATTTGGATCTCCTGCCAATACCAATACGTTGCTTGCTTGTTACCGTCGTTTGGATTGCTAAAATTATACCATAAAAAACCAGAATATCATAGTAGGAGAATCTTATGAAACATAAATTTTTCAGCCTAATTTTTATCTTGCTGCTTCTGTACAGCCAAACTCTAACTGCCTTTGCAACAGAACCCATAGATTCATCCGCGCAAACTCCTGACACAACCCCATCCACAGATCCACCTTCCATTTCCGCTGTTTCTGCGGTACTGATGGATGCCACAACTGGAACCATCTTGTATGAAAAAGACTGTCATTCTCAGCAATACCCTGCCAGCATCACAAAATTGATGACCATTTTATTGGCATTGGAACATGGAAATTTGGAAGATACCATTACATTTTCCCATGATGCGGTATACAGCATCGAACCTGGCAGTTCTCATATCGCCATTCAAGAAGGTGAAACCTTAACCTTAGAACAGGTGCTATACGGCATCATTCTGCGATCGGCAAATGAATGCGCCAATGCAGTCGCGGAATATGTGGATGGTTCTATGGAAGCATTTGCAAAGCATATGACAGAACGTGCAAAAGAATTGGGGTGTGAACATACCAATTTTGTCAACGCCCACGGCTTATTCGATGAAAATCATTATACGACGGCTTACGACATGGCATTGATTTCCAGAGAACTGCTGCAAAATGATACCTACCGCAGTATCATGTCGGACACATATTATGTAATTCCACCTACCAATAAACAGACCGAAGAGCGACCCTTGCATGGACAGCATCAAATGCTGAACGAAAGTTCATTATACTATTATGAATATGCAGAAGGCGGAAAAACAGGATACACTGTTGAAGCGCAAAACACATTGGTCACCTATGCAAAACAAGGCGATACAGAGCTGATTGCTGTTGTTCTCAAATGCAGCGGTGCACAGCATTATGTAGACACCAAAGCGTTGTTTGAATATGGATTTGAACATTTCCAAACGGTCAAGGCATTTTCTCCTGCTGATTTGGCACAGCGCATTACCGTTACCGAAACATATCAAAATAAAACCACCACCAAAGACACCATTTCTGTTGCTCCTGCACAAGATATTTATGTCACCATACCAACCGACGCACAAATCAGCGATATTACAACTGACATCCAATGTCCGCAAAGCACTTCTGCCCCTGTCGCAGTCGGAGAGGTACTGGGAACCGTCACGCTTTCTCTCCATAGCGATACCCTAGCCACTGTTGACTTAACGGCACAGCAGCAAGTAAGCACTACTACAGATGCAGAGCGAGAAGCACAGGCGGCACAAACTCGGAATCAAATATTCAAAACCGTCGGAATCATCATTGGTATATTGATTTTACTATTTTTGACCGTATTTTGTGTTTGCCGTTATATTGGTTACCGACACAGACAACAGCGCCGATTGCAGCGAAAAAATCGGCGCAAACGGCGGTTACAGCAGCATACAGCACATCATATCCCGCCGCATCGAAAGCAATAAGAAAAAAACAGGCGTTCCATAAAGATATTCTGCCTTCCTTTATGGAACGCCATCAATGGCTGTCTGTCATCACAGGATATTTTTTCAGGTCATCAAATGTTCTAGTATACAGAGTAATTGTTCCTGATGGTCCAATCATGCAGGCAAAAGTGCCGCTCTGATAATGTTCCTCTTATAAGGCTGCCTCATTTTCATATCCTCTTTTCCTCTAAAATATTCCTGTTCTAAAACCTCAGTGATTTTATGAAAAACGATATTGCAGATAAATTGGATCGGTTCGTGAAGGGAAATCACATCTTCTATCAAAATATAAACGGAAACACACAAATGAAAACCTCTCTACTTTTACGATGTCATCGTATTCAAGTATTCCAAATTCTCACTGCATAAAAGCAGAAGCTACGCATTCTCACACCAAATAAAAATTTCTTATTTCTTTTATCCCATAAAAAAGGTCTGATCTCTCTTCGAAATCAAACCTTTTTTATTACACAACATTTTCTTACGGTTTTCCAAAATTCCGTCTGCAAAATGCAGCAAAACGTTTTCTTTTATCTTCTCGCAGAATTTTCCGCACATACCGAAACGTCTCTGCTTCTCCTCTAACCGCCAGCATCTTCAACAGCCGCTCCAACAATTGAAAGGACTCTTCTTCCATCACATGATACTGTCTGCTTTTTTTATGATACAACCATGGGCTGGCTTGTGTATAAGCATCTTTTTGATAAACTCTGCAAGCAGCAATGCGATCCAGAAACATCTCCACAACATAAGGTGTTGGCATCTTCATACCACCTAAGATTTGTCCCGGTTTCAATGTATAATCAATCCAATATTCAAAATGATGTTTATTTCTTCCCTTGTGATGCAGCCAAGCGGAGGAATATCCCTTTGCTTCTCTTTCTGCATTATTCGGACTGCGATCTCCTTGAAAGTATCTGGCTCCTACTAAAAATTCCACCGGAGAATATTTCGAAAGATCATGCAGCAATCCTTGACGATACAGCCCCACCCGAAAACAATACTGCCGCACCAATTTTCTATGCCGGGTAATGGTTCCAAAATGCTCTCGTAACCGCCAATTCTTCCAAAACTTCATTCCCATCCTTCTTTCTTTATGGCAAAGGACACTCCCACAGGAGTGCCCATCTGATTTGTTATTTTACCAATTTTGAGATCGTTTTGAAATGAGGAGACTTTGCGCCGCCAGTCAATTCAAATAATGCGCCTTCACAAGTTGTCATATAAGCGCCCTCTTTTTCCATCCGTTTGATACCAATTTCCTTATCATATGGTTTTCTGGAACCGATACAGTCCGCCACAACAAATACCTGCACTCCTGCCTCTAGCAAGTCAATGACCGTCTGCATCACACAAATATGCGCTTCTACGCCACATACCAAAATAGTCTTTTTCCCGATAGACTGAATCCAAGCTGCAATTTCTGCGCAGTCACAGCAGGAAAAAGATGTTTTTTCCAAATAACGAAAATCCGCAACCACTTCACGCAATGCAGGCACCGTTTCTCCCAGCCCCTTTGTATACTGCTGTGAAAACGCGATTGGCACTTGAAGTTCTTGCAGTCCCTGTGCCAAAATTGCTGCCTGTTTCACAATCGCCTCATGATCCGCAATCGCGGGTACCAAACGTTCCTGAAAATCAATAAAAAGCGCCGCTGTATCTTCTGCTCGCAATTTCATAAACCCAATTCCTCCTATTTTCATCATAGTACAAATACTATTTTACTCGAAAAAAGAAGGATTGTCTATGCCTAGACATATTTTCTCATACGTTTTAATGCGGATTTTTCCAGACGAGAAACCTGAGCCTGGCTGATTCCAATTTCAGAACTGACTTCTGTTTGTGTTTTTCCTTCAAAAAAACGCAGGGACACAATTTTTTTCTCTCTGTCTGATAAATGCCGCATCGCTTCTTGTAAAGACAAATTTTCCAGCCATAATTTGTCTCCATTTTTTTCATCGCTAACCTGATCCATGACAAATAACGTATCTCCACCATCATGGTACACCGGCTCAAACAACGAAACCGGATCCTGTATTGCATCCAATGCCAAAACAACACTTTCTTTCGGCATTTCCATTTCTTTCGCAATTTCCTCTACCGTTGGTTCTTTTGCCTTTTCCGCTGTCAGGCGTTCTCGTATTTGCAGTGCACGGTATGCCGTATCGCGCAGCGAGCGTGATACACGAATGGTATTATTGTCCCGCAAATATCGCCGCACCTCCCCGCTGATCATAGGACATAAATAACTGGACGGCATAACGTCTAGATCCGGATTAAAGTTTTCAATTGCTTTCAACAAGCCGACTACGCCTACCTGAAACAAATCGTCTATATCTTCACTGCGGTTTTCAAACCGCTTAATCACACTCAAAACCAAACGCAGATTTCCTTCAATCAGTAATTCTCGGGCGCTTTCATCCCCGTCTCGGTATCTGCGGAATAATTCCTTCGCCTCCACTGCGCTTAGCACTGGAAGCTGTGCTGTATTTACACCGCTGATTTCCACTTTTTTATAATAGCCCATCGTTACACCCCCGTTGACGGTACGATACCGCCATGCTTATTCATCTGCTGATGCACAGATGCTCTATCACAAATTTTCCCTCCGACAGGCAAAATATACCTCGCAAAAATTACCATATTCCGCCGAAACAAATTTGCATAACCTCTATTCTATTTGGATATTTTTATGATATCCGCAGAGAAAAGGAGGACTTTCCATGCGAAGCAAAGAATGTACAGAAGCCATTTTCCACATACAGGAATCTCGGGATAGCACCAGACGCATTTCGTTCCAAAGCCATGGCAGACCCATGCAAGCGTTCGATCGCGGCAATGGGAAGATACAAAATACAGATTTTGAGCCATTGCATTACATTGACACATGAAAAATGCCTGTGTTTTTCCAAAGGAAAAACACAGGCACCGTTTCTTTACTCCTCTCCTTTTTACATCAATTTATTCATTTCCTTTTTCAACCGTCCCATAATCTTTTTTTCCAATCTGGAAATATATGATTGGGATATTCCTAAAATATCCGCCACCTCCTTCTGGGTACGTTCCGTTGTTTCGGGCAATATGCCAAATCGCATTTGTACAATCTGCCGTTCTCTGCCGGAAAGCTTTTCCATTGCTGTATGCAGCAGATCTCGATTCACCTCCTCTTCAATGCTTTTGTAAATGACATCTCCTTCTGTGCCCAAGATATCCGATAACAGCAGTTCATTTCCTTCCCAATCCACATTCAGCGGTTCGTCAATCGAAACTTCTGCTTTCGTTTTGCTGTTGCGCCTTAGATACATCAATATTTCATTTTCAATACAACGAGACGCATAGGTTGCCAACTTAATATTTTTATCCGTCTTAAAGGTATTGATGGCTTTGATCAGTCCAATGGTACCGATGGAAATCAAGTCCTCCACGTTAATTCCTGTGTTTTCAAACTTTCTGGCAATATACACCACCAGACGCAAATTTCGTTCAATCAATACAGATTTCACCTGTAAATCATCTTCGCCTCCCAACTGCTCCAACAATACAGATTCTTCTTCCGGTTTCAGCGGGGGCGGAAATACATCGCTACCTCCAATATAAAACACACCGTTTTCTTTCCGCCATTTCCGCCAACTGTTCCGCAGGCGGTATTTCCACAAAAACAGTTGATACTTCCATTGCTTCATCTTTATTCCTCCTCCAGCAAAACAGGCGGAACCAATATTTCATACCCGCCCGAAAAAATATCGTTGTATAACCCGATGACCGCCTGTTCTCGCACAGATTGCCGTTCTCCCTGCCAGATGATCATGCGGTCCAGTTTTACCGTCATCAGCCGTCCGGATACCGTTCCCAAAGCGGAATACGCTACCTCCGAAAACCGCTGCGCATCCGCAAGCGGTAATGCTTCACCAGATAACAAACACAACGCACACTCTTTTGAAAACAGTGGTAAACAAGCAGCACATTCCGCCACCGGAATCGCCGTCCCATCCGCGTCACACAATTGATTCCCAGTATCCAAAAAACCAGATACTTCACAAGATTTGCCTTGATATACTAGCGTTACGCTACAGTACAGATGCCGTTTGCGTCCATGACGTTCCAGCCATCGTGCACCGCCCTTTAGAATGGCGTAAAAGAACAGGCATCCCCAAAGCAGCCATTGCCAGGGCATCCGCTCTATAGATACGGTAAGCCCATTGCCGAACAACCGCTGGATTTGCGTTTTTGCAAACAATGTCGTCAAAAATCCGCCCAATATCCATGCGGCACCGATGGATGCTGCCCACAGGGAAAAGAATCGTTTCCATCTCTTTGGCGTAAACGCCAGATAAATGCCGACAGCAGAGAGCAACAGGGACCAGATCCATCCATTGTGCCATCCATACCCCATCCACAGCAACATACAATAGAGTAAAGAAGAACCAAATCCGCCCAGCATCATCCGGCAGAAAGCGCAAGGAATTCCACACCATTTTCCGGCAATCCACAACAAAAAACAACAGCATGCGCCATTGACCAGAAACAATATATCTATGTAAACTTCCACTTTGTTCCCTCCTGTCCTTATTATAAAAAACCAGAGGAGCAAAACTTGTCGCAACGGCTGAATGAAAGAAAAAAAAGACCGGAAAAAGCCGACAAAATTCGTATCCCGTCCCCTGTCTATCTTCCAAAAACACTGGTTCTGCAAAGGGGCAAACGCTCTCAACGACCGTCCTCTTCCTGCACAAACTTTGATCCCAAACAAAAACAGCCGATATCTAACCAATGCCGACTGTACTGCGCTGCAAAACCTCAAATTCCATTTGCTATACCAAATATCCAATGCGCTTCTCCCGATCCCTTTTGACATATATGTTCCCTCAACAATACTTCTTCTCCCCGATCCTTCAGACTCATCTCTGTGGTAAACATATTCCCGACAGAACAAAAAAACCCCTCAAAGCTGTTTGATAAAAACGCCTTGAGGGATTTTGAAGCAAGTCTGATCCAATCAAAAGTTGTTCAGCACTTATTTCCATGTTACATTTGCCGGTTTCCTCGGCACCGTTCTATAATACGCAACCTTTGGATATCCAATCAGCATGCATGCTGCAATTGATTCTCCTGTGATACCTAAACATTCCTGTGCTTGCGGGCTATAGTTCAGTCCACTTTGAATAAATCCGCTGTATAACGTACCCAACCCTTCTGCCTGCGCCATCAGTTCCATGCTGCGTGCAGCTAACTGCCCATTCCACGGGGAACTGCAAGTCAACACCACCAATACCGGTGCATCAAAGAATAATGCATCTTTGCTGGGTACCGACTGTTTTTTCTTCTGTAAGCTCTGCAGCAGTCGCTGGTACTGCGGTATTGCATTGAATTGTATCAATCGGTCAATTCCTTCCCATATCAACGCTTTGATCTGCTCTAATTCTTTCTGCACCACCACAAAATGCACATCCTGCCGATTGCTTGCTGTTGGTGTGTACCTGCCTGCCTCTACAATCCGTTCCAATTTCGCCTGTTCCACCGCTTTGCATTGATATTGCCGAATCGAACGATGGCATTTCATCGCATACAACAGGTTTTTCGGTGAAACTGTACATTGCTGCGCATCATAGGGCAATACCTCGGTCATATCATACGCGCCATCCATCGAAACCGCTCCCATCGGACAAACTGCCACACAATGCCCACATTCCATACACGCCCCGATCCATCTGGCTTTCCCATTTTTGATAGAAATCGCTTGCGGAAAACAATCTTGTTCACACTGCCCACAGCCAATACACAACTTCTCTTCCACATGAACCATATCTGACACTTCCTTTTCCCTCAGATCATCCAGTAAATAATCTCCATACTCAATACAACAAGTACCGCACCTGCCAGCCAACTGCGACTTTTTTCTGTCAGCCGACCGTTTTTCCTCTCCAGCCACGGCTGTATGCCATAAAACACACATAATCCCCACAAACCAAAACGAATACTGGGATTTAAGGCAATCCTGCCCTGGAAATCAAACGCAAACCGCTGATAATCCCAAAGCCAACTGCCGGTTGTCCATTCCAAAAAATAACTGGCAGCCAATTCTATGCCTGTTGCAATCAAAGCCACGCCAAAGAATACCAAAAACGGCGTAATACAGATACGCCTCCAGATAATATTCCGATTTCGCAAACGACGCAGCAAGCACAGAATTGCCAACGCACCCACACCATATACCGGCAGATATGGTCCCAACAAGACTCCTCTGTTGGAAAACTCCCAGCCGTATACCACCACTTCCAAAAACACTTCATACAGCCAACCAATGATGGAATATGCCATGAAATACAACACATATGCCTGACCTCGTTTGATCGCCTCCATCATTACTCCCCCTTTTCCATGATAAGGCTTCTTCTGTTCCATTTACATATATTTCGACATTATATCATAGCATTCAATAAAACACCAGTATTTTTCTAGGAAATAACGCTGTCTCTTTATAAACATTACACTGCATACAAAAGTTGCCACAGCCTAACAGCCATGACAACCTCTATTCTCCCTATTCTTTCGCCGCGTCACCTTCCGCTTTGTCCATACACACATTGGGTCTATCTGGAAAAAAGATCATCCCAAACCCATTGATTCCAGATAATTTTTGTAAAAGCGCTTCTGTCCCCTCTTTTTGCTGAAATGCAATTTCTTCTTGATACAACGGCAGTAATGCATACAAATTGATCAGTGTACCATTCTTGGTATGGAACATACTGATATTCTCATGAAGGGCAGACAGCATGGTGCCACATAATTTCGTCGTTTCCTCGTCATAAGAGACATATCGCTCTGAATTCGGGATGGTATGTCCCCATCCCAGCCAGCTTTGATACTCATGCGGAAATCTCGCCAAATACTGCAGTAAATCGACTGGCCACCACAACGAATTCGAATATGCTTCTCCTTCTGCCGGCTCTGTCAGCTTCCATTCTGCCGGAAGCAGCGCAATCAACTCTGCATGCTCCAACATCTGGTACTCCGGATAAAAAGACTCCGGCAGCCGCATCGCAAGTGCACTCATTCCCACTGTGTACAACACATGAAAATCCTGTTTGGTCGGTGCTTCCAAAATATGAATGTCTACTTGTACAAAATCATTGCGATGATCAAAAAAAACACGTTCTGTCCGATTCGGAAAACATTTGTTCATATGTTGCTGAATTTCTTTTGCATATGGCGTTACATGTACCGGGCGATGTTTTTGGGATGTTTTCGGTTCCACATGATGATATACCGATGCTTCTGCCGTTTGCTTGATTTCTTTTTCTTCCATATGTTCTACCTCTCTTATTCCGTTTCTCCAAACAGTGCCCTCGCAAAATCAATCGCATTGAATTTTTGCAAATCTTCCATTCCTTCTCCCACACCGATATAGCGCACTGGAATTTTCAATTCATTCTTGATCGCAACGACAATACCGCCTTTTGCCGTTCCGTCCAGTTTGGTTAGAATGATTCCCGTAATTTCTGTCACACCCATAAATTCTTTTGCCTGCATCAATGCATTCTGCCCTGTCGTCGCGTCCAACACCAAATACGTTTCCTTGTGTGCAGCCGGGTACTCTCGCTCAATGACACGAGAAATCTTGCGCAACTCTTCCATCAAATTTTTCTTATTGTGCAAACGACCTGCTGTATCACAAATCAGTAAATCAGTTTTTCTGCGCTTTGCTTCATGCGCTGCATCATAAACAACGGCTGCCGGATCTGCATTCTCCTCATGCCGAATCACCTCAATGCCTGCCCGCTGTCCCCAAATTTCCAGCTGATCAATCGCAGCCGCGCGGAACGTATCCGCCGCCGCAAGCAGTACGCTCTTCCCTTCCTGTTTAAAGTTATGCGCCAGTTTTCCAATGGTCGTCGTTTTTCCCACCCCATTTACACCAATCACCAGCATAACGGATGGAGAAGGCAGTTGTTCCTCTTCTTCCACTCCTTCTTGTAAGATTTCTGTTATCTCATCAATCAGCATTCCTCTAATCTGTGCTGGATCGGTTGCGCGTTCTTTTTTCACACGCTGTCGCAAACGCTCCACAATGTGCATCGTCGTTTCTACGCCCATATCTGCCAGAATCAAAGCTTCTTCCAATTCTTCAAACAATTCCTCATCTATTTTTGTAAAACTGCCTAAAATGGTATCTACATTGCCGAAAATATTTTTTCTGGTTTTATCCAAACCTGCTTTCAGACGCGAGAAGAATCCTTTTTTTTCCGCTTTCGGTTCCTCTGTAGACGCCGCTGCAGATTTCTCCTCCAGCTCATCCGACATCTCTTCCTGCAACGGTATCTCCGCTTCCTTCTCTTTCACTTGCATCGAGATGCTCCGTTCTGTTTCTATTTCTGCTGCTGCCGGTTCTTCTGTTAATCCCGTCGCAGATTCTCCCATCATATCATCGTCTGACATTCCTTCTTGCAAAGAAAGTTCCTCTTCCTTTTCTTCTGCCTGTATTTGGATATTCTGTTCTGCTTCTGTTTGTATATCCTTTGCCCACTCTGTATCCAGCTGCGCTGCCTCTTCCATCCGCTCCGCAGCAATATCCTCATTTTCGCGGTATAATGTGCCGCCTGCTTTTTCATGGAAATCAATTTCTTCTTCATCCATCACTTCATGCACTGCCTGATTGATGGCCGTAGTGGTACCAAGACGCGTATCCACATTCAATACAATATCCGCTTCCTCTTGCGGTTCTGTTTCCACTCGAATGCCTTCCACTTCCACCACATGTTCCTCTGTCTGCTGTACTACCGGTTCTTGTGGTTTCTTTTTCAAAAAATCAAATAATCCCATTGTTTCACCTCAAACCTCTATTTCTTCCTGCTGCTGAGTAAAGTCCACAGAAATCAGCTTGGAAACTCCTTTTTCCTGCATTGTTACCCCATACATGACATCCGCATACTCCATTGTACCTTTCCGATGCGTAATCACAATAAACTGGGTTTCTTTAGAAAATCGCGTTAAATATTGCGCATACCTTCTGACATTGGCATCATCCAACGCCGCTTCAATCTCATCCAGAATACAGAAGGGCGATGGCTTCATTTTCAAGATAGAAAATAAGATAGCAATGGCTGTTAATGCTCGTTCCCCACCAGATAATAATTGCATATTTTGTAAACTTTTTCCCGGCGGCTGCGCCACAATCTCAATGGCAGACTCTAATGCATGCGCATCATCCGCCAAACGTAGGTATGCCTTGCCACCGCCAAACATTTCCCGAAAAACCACACTGAAATTTTGAGAAATCACTGCAAACTGCTCTCGAAACTGCTGTTCCATCCGCGCAGTCAATTCTGCAATCATCACTTTAAGTTTCTCTTCCGCTTCCAAAATATCCGTTCTTTGACCGGTCAAAAACAAATACCGTTCCTTTACTTCTCGATATTGGTCAATCGCACCAACATTCACATCACCCAATGCTCGAATAGCCGCTTTCCATTCTTTTGCCAAACGGTTCCATTCCGCATATGTACGTTTTTCTCCTGCTGCCGCCTCTTTTGCAGCGGAAAACGTCATTTCGTATTCTTCCCACATCCGGTCAAAAATCCGTTGGCGTTCTTCCTGTATTTTCTCCTGCTTGGTTTCCATCCGGAACAACTCATTTTCCAATTTCGCTGCTGTTTCCGCTGCGGTTTGCGCCTGCTCTTCCAACTGCCCTAACACACGGCGCAATGCTTCCAGTTCCTCCGCCGTCGACATCAAGGTCTGCTCCAGTACGTTCTGCTTTTGCCGCAATTGTTCTGCTTGTTGTCGCAGTTCTTCTTGTGTTTCGCTATGATGCCCATCATTTTGACGCAAAGCCTCCCACTGCTCCTGTCGCCCAGCAATTTCTGCTGCAATCGCTGACAACTCTCGCTGCAAACGGGCGACCGTCTCTTCTACTGCGGCAGCGCCCTGTTCTTGCTGCGATAATGTGATTTTTACCTGCGTCATTTCTTCCATCAGCGCATCTCTTTTTTCTTTTTCCTCTGCCAAGTTGTCTTGAAATGCAGTTAACGCCTTATTTGCCTGTGTCATCGCAGATTCTGCCTGTGTCAGTTTTTCTTTGCTCTGCGCAATGTCCGCTTCCGCTCGATTGACCTGCTCCTCCAGCTGTTTTTCTTCTAATTCCAACAGACGCAATTTATTCCTAGTCTCTGCAATTTCTGTTTCTGTTTTTTCCCGCTCTTGTGCTTCGCTGTTTCCCATAACGGTCAAACGTTGCAGCTCCAATTTCTTCTCCATATTCTGTTCCGCGATTTCCTGTAAATCCGCTTCCGCCAGTTGCAGATCTTCTCGCAGTGTCTCCGCTTTTGCGGCAGCCTGGCGCAACGATTCTTCCAACGCATGCATTTCTCTGGCTCTGCCAAATAGATTTGCACTTTTTTTCCCTTGCGAACCACCGGTCATTGCACCGCCCGGATTCATAATATCGCCTTCCAGCGTCACCATCTTATATTGGTGTTTATACTTCTTTGCCAAGCGCACCGCTGCATCCAAATTTTCCACAACTACAATTTTTCCAAGCAGATATAGCATGATCCCGCGATAGGTTTCTTCAAAAGAAATTAAGGTGTCTGCTCTGCCAATCACACCTCTTTCTTCCAAAATAGCAGGTCTGCCTTCCAGCGTACGCCCCTTTACTGCTGTCAACGGCAAAAATGTCGCTCGTCCCAATCGATTTTGTTTGAGATACTGAATCGCGTCTTTGGCATCTTCCTCCGTTTTTGTCACCACATATTGCATTGCGCCACCCAACGCCGCTTCTATTGCCATTTCATATGCCTGCGCTACCTGCACCAATTGACCGACCGCTCCGCAAATACCTCTTTCTTCCCGATTGGACAGACTCAGCAGCTTTTTGACACTGTGATAATATCCCTCATGTTCTCGTTCCAGTTCCGACAACACATGCAGTCTGGATTGCTGCTCTGAAATGCGTTTTTCTTCCAAGTTTAACTGTGTTTCTTTCTGTTCTTTGACTTTGGAAGCATGGATACGGTCCTGCTCTAACGCTTCTAATTCCTTCTCCAGATCATGCACCTGCCGTTCCAACTCTTTTGCTTTTTTCTCCAATACCTGCTGATGTACTTCCTGCTGTTCCAAACGACTCTGGGTATGAGCAATTTCCAATGCCAACTGGTCTTTTCTTCCGCAAAACTGATCCATCATTGCTTCCCGTTTTGCAATCTCGCCTTTCGCCTCTGTTTCAATCCGGATCTGTTCAAAAATTTCATCCTGAAACGATTCTGCACGACTCTCATCCTGTTGCAAAGCTGTATTTAACGCCTGATACGCACGTTCCAACTCCTCCAACCTCTGACGTTCCTGCGCCATTGTGATTTGAAAAGCAGCCATTCGATTTCGGCACGTTTCTTGTTCTCGCTGTTTTTCTGTTTTTTGTTTTTCCTTTTCTTCCATTTCCGCAGTTAAACGAGCTTGATTTGCAGCATCATTCCGCATTTGCTCCTCAGTCAAGCGAATCTGACCTTCCGTTTTTTCAATATCCGCTTTTACTTGTGCCATTTCACCATGCAGCGCTTCAATGTTGTTATTTTTTTCCTCTTGCCGCTGCTTTTGTATGGAAATTCCCCTGCGTGCCTGCTCCGCTTCTTGCTTGGCTTCTTCCTGCTGTGCCGCTGCATCCGCTGTCTGTAATGTCAAACGATCTCCTTCCGCTTCCAAGCGTTGTACGTCTGCACAAAAGATAGAAAGTTCCGCCTGCTTTAATTGTTCTCGCAGAGATAAAAACGTTTTTGCTGTTTCACTCTGCGCCTCTAGCGGCGCCATCTGCCCTTCCAATTCCGCAATGATATCTTCTGCCCGCAGCAAATTCTGCTGTTCTTTTTCCAGCTTGCTCACTGCTTCTGCTTTTCTGGCTTTATATTTGACAATCCCTGTCGCTTCTTCAAATATCCTACGCCGTTCCTCTCCTTTGGCATTCAGAATTTCATCAATGCGTCCTTGCCCAATGATAGAATAGCCTTCTCTGCCAACACCAGTATCCATGAATAATTCTTGTATGTCTTTCAGACGGCAAGCAGCACCATTGATACGGTATTCGCTCTCACCGGATCGAAACACACGCCGTGTCACCTGCACCTCTGTAAATGCAACCGGCATTCTGGCATCCTGATTATCAATGAGAATAGACACCTCGGCAAATCCCTGCGGTTTCCTTGTTTCCGTTCCAGCGAAAATCACATCTTCCATTTTGTCTCCCCGCAGGCTTTTCACGCGTTGTTCTCCCAATACCCAACGAACTGCATCGGAAACGTTGCTTTTTCCACTGCCATTCGGACCAACAACCGCCGTAATCCCTGGATTAAATTCTAGTTTCACTTTATCTGGAAAGGACTTAAATCCCTGTAAATCCAATCGTTTCAAATACATTCCTGCACCTCGTTTTACACTTGCCATCATCGTGTGCGGTTCACACAATCTTTCCTTTCACAATGGTACAAACCACGCGCCCTCTCACTTCTTGTCCGGCAAATGGAGAAAACTTCGCTTTGGAAGCAAATAATTGCGGTTCAATCAAATAGGATTCTTTGGTATCAATCACAATCAAATCTGCATCTTTTCCAACGGCAATTTCACCTTTTTGTGTCAAATTCAAAATTTCAGCAGGTTTTTTCGACATCAACTCTGCCAACCGTTTCAGTGTGATCTTCCCATTCTGCACCAAATAGGTATAACTAATCGAAAATGCCGTTTCCAATGCAGAAATTCCATATGCCGCCTGATCGAATTCCTTCTTTTTCTCCGTCAGGCTAACCGGACTATGCCCGGATGCAATGGCATCAATAGTTCCATCTACAATTCCTTCTACCACTGCCGTCACATCTTTTGTCGTTCGAAGCGGCGGATTAACTTTTGCAAGCGTATTATAATTTTCTACCGCAGATTCCGTCAATGCAAAATAATGTGGACACGTTTCGCAAGTCAAGCGAATCCCGCGTTCTTTGGCATCCCGAATCATAGATACAGAACCCGCCGTACTGATATGGGCAATATGCAGCTTCGCACCCGTAATTTCTGCCAAAAGAATATTTCTTGCAACCTGCACTTCCTCTGCTTCTCTGGGCATTCCAGATAATCCCAGACAGGCAGCCGTATATCCTTCGTTCATGACCCCTTTGCCGGATAAAGAACGATCCTCACAATGGGTAATAATGGGCAAATCAAACATTTTGCTGTATCGCATTACATTACGTAGCAAAGCCGCGCTGTCTACAAATTCATCCCCATCTGATATCGCCACTACACCTGCATCATACATCTCGCCAATCTCCGCAATCGCTTTGCCTTCGCACCCCATAGACATGCTGCCATACGGATAAATATTCACAACAGACTGTGCTTTGGATTTGGAAACGATGTATTCCACGACCGTTTTGTTGTCAATCACCGGCTTTGTATTTGGCTCACAGGTAATAGATGTAAATCCCCCTCTTGCCGCACTGCGGGACACAGTAATAATATCCTCCACATTTTCATATCCTGGTTCACAGATGTTGCAATGCATGTCAATGAATCCCGGCAGCACAATATTGCCTTCTAAGTCCAAAACCTTTGCATCTTCGGTTTCTAACTGTGCTCCAATCTGTTCAATGATCCCATTGTGCATACAAATATCATACCGTTGTTGCACATCAAATCCATCCGTAATCAAAGTACAGTTTCTCAATATGGTTTTCATGCAAAATTTCCTCCCATCTGAGACAAAATATAAAACATCGCCATACGCACAGCCACACTGTTGGCGATCTGGTCATTGATAATGCATTGCGGACTGTCGATAACCCCGTCCGAAATTTCAATTCCTCTTTGGATCGGACCTGGATGCATAACAATGGCATCTTTTTTGGCATATTTCAAAAGATGATGATCGATACGGAAAAATCGCTTATATTCATCTAAGGATGGAAGGAATGTCTTATCCTGTGTTTCCAAACGCATTCGGGTTGTCAAAATAACATCTGCCCCATTAACCGCCTCTCGCGCATCATAATGCACCTGAACGCCAAATTTTTCAATATCTGGCAGCAGCAGCGTTGGCGGTCCGGAAACACAAACCTCCGCTCCCAGTTTCGTCAATCCCCAAATATTGCTTTTGGAAACGCGGCTATGCACCAAATCACCGACAATCGCAACTTTTAATCCTTCAAAGCCGCCTTTTTGTTCCTTAATGGTCAACAAATCCAGCAACGACTGTCCGGGATTTTCGTTATATCCGTCTCCTGCATTGATAACTGAAGCTTCTACACAGCTTGCCAACAAACGCGCCGCTCCCGCCATCGGATGCCGCAGTATGATAAAGTCTGCACCCATCTGATCAATCAACTGTCCCATATCCTGCAAACTTTCTCGTTCCATCGAATGGGCAGAATGCGTCATATCCACTACGTTTGCACTCATATGCTGTGCAGCCAATTCATAAGAGAGCTTTGCTCTTGCGCTTTGTTCATAGAACAGAATAATCACCGATTTTCCCTGTAAATACGGAGATTTTTTATTTTTTTGATTTAAAATATATTTCATTGTTTCTGCAGTACTGAGGATATAACGGATATCATCCGCCGACAAGTCCCGCAGTCCGAAAAAATCCTTTTGATGCATCGGCATTGCCTTCGCCTCCTGTTATTTCTGCAAACGTTCTATTAACTGTTGGAAATATGGCGGTAGCGGCGCCTCAAATTCCATATATGCGCCTGTTGTTGGATGTCGGAATCCCAACACTCTGGCATGTAATACCTGACCGTTGAGCGAAAACGGCTGTTTTTTGGGACCATATACCTGATCTCCTAACAAAGGATGCCCAATGTAGGTCATATGCACGCGAATTTGATGGGTACGCCCTGTTTCCAACTGCGCTTCAATCAACGTAAAATTTCCTAATCTTTGCAGCACGCGATAATGTGTCACCGCATGACGGCTGTGTTTTTGCGTTACTGCCATTTTTTTTCGATCCAATGGATTCCTGCCAATGGGCTGATCCACCGTTCCTTCCTCTTCCTGAAATCCATTGAACACAATCGCGTTATAAATTCTTGTGATACTATGTTCTGCCAGCTGTGCCGCCAACACCTGATGTGCCGCATTGTTTTTTGCAATCATCAACACACCAGAAGTATCTTTATCAATCCGATGCACAATGCCGGGGCGTTTTTCTCCATTGATGCCGGATAATTCTTCTCCGCAATGGTATAAAAGCCCATTGACCAGTGTCCCGGAATCATGTCCCGGCGCTGGATGCACCACCATTCCCTGCGGTTTGTTCACCACAATGACATCTTTATCTTCATATAAAATATCCAGCGGTATCGGTTCGGGCAAAAGCTCCGCCTCTTTCGCTTCCGGTATTTCCACATCAATCATATCTGTTTCTCTCAGTTTATAATTGGGTTTTACAATACCGCCGTTGACATGAATATGTCCGCTTTCCATCAGTTTCTGCACGCCACTTCTGGATAGATTTTCCATATTTTCTGCCAAAAACACATCGATTCTTGTGCCTGCTTCTTCCCTTTCTGCCACAAATGTCATGTATTCCATCTTAATCGTCCTTTTTTCTCTCTATCTTCGGTTCCTCTTTGATAACAAACAAAATCAGAATCGCCAAAGCAATGACACCGGTTACGACGAAAATATCCGCCATATTAAATACCGGCCATGAAATAAACGTAATCTCAAAAAAGTCAACCACATATCCGCGAAATAACCGATCCAGCAAATTCCCCACTGCTCCTGCCAGCACCGGTACCATTGCTGCCCGCACCAACTGATATTCTCTGGTACGCGGCATTTTGACAAAAAAATAAAGCAAAAACACAATAATCGCGGCAGTCAGCACCAAAATCAACCACTTCTGCCCAGAAAAGACTCCAAATGCCACTCCACGATTTTCAACAAACGTGAGATCCAAAAAACCTTCTACCACTGTGATATTTCCAACGGGTTTTAATTGCGTTACCGCCCAATATTTTGTCCATTGATCTACACCTACCAGCACCGCAACTATCAGCACAGGCACGATCCACATATGCATCATCCTAACTTTTCCTTATTTCTTTCAACCGACCGGTTTTATCTATGCTCTGTATAACAAAAGCAGCCGCAGCAAAACACCTCTTTCTCTGTGCAAGAGGTGTTTCGTCACAGCCGTATGTTTTGTATTATTTGGTTTCTTTTTCTGCCGTTTCTTTTTCTGACAAAATTTCATTTTTATCCAGCAACTCAATTTCTGCGTACAACAGCAGTTTCACCCGCGCTCGCATCAATTCATAGCGATTTTGCAACGCCGCAATTTCCTGCTCCATTTCATATACTTTCGTACGTGCTGCAGAAAGAATTTCATCCCGTTCCAATTTCGCCTTTTCGATGATCTGTGCCGCTTCCGCTTTTGCTGCTTCTTTGGTTTCTTCTGCCGCAGCTTCTGCCAGCGTTAGCGTGCGCTCCAGCGTCTTTTCCAGGTTTCTCAGACGATCCGTATCTTCTGTTGTCTGCTCCGTCTTTGCCTTTGCATTCTGACTTTCTCGATACAGCTTTTCATAGTCTTCATAAATATCGTCCAAAAAGGTATCCACTTCCTCCGGCGAATAACCCACAGCCACTTTTTTGAAATCCTTTGTCGCAATGTCGTTGGGTGTAACCACAAAAAAACCTCCTTATCTGTATACGCTTACTTCCAAACTGATCCTGTCCTTTTTGTTTCTCTCCCCAATGGAACATAGGCGAAATCGCCCAAATCCACGAACAGAAACCATATCCCCTTCCTTAAGCAAACAAGCCGGGTTCGTCACTACATTCCAGTTCACATTCGCCTTTTCTGCCGCAATGAGTGCCTGTATTTTTCCACGTGACATATGCAGTACCCCGCCTGCAACCGCGTCCAATCGCAAAGATGCCGCTGTCAGCCGTCGGATTTCCACTTCTTTTTTAATTGTAATCTCCGACAACTCCGTTTGCTCCACATGCACCGGTGTTCGTGATACTTTGGTCAGCTGCGCAGAAATATATCCGGCAATTTCTTCTGCTACAAAACAGATGGTCTCCGTTTCTGAAACCAAAATATCTCCTATCTTACCACGGTCAATACCCAAACCTAAGATCGAACCAAGGTAATCTCGATGACTCAAATCTGTCTGCCCAAACTTCGGATGTTTGGTGATACGCAGTGCACAAATGGGAAAATTCTGCTGAGAAAATGTCAAATACTCCGGCGCAAATCCCAGCATCCTGCGTTCACACTCCATGGTTCCGCCATATGCTATCACCTGTAAATCCGGTAAATGCTGCAGCTTTTCCAAAAATTTTCCGCTTTTTGCCATATCCAGAAAATCCGTAAATGCTGGAACATGTCGTCTGTAACTGAAAGCAGCCTGATCCAGCACTTTCGCAAACAAAAGTCTTTCCTCAGGCTGTGTCATTCCTTGTAATAATGCTTGTTTATTCAATCTTTCGCACCATCCTGATCAGAACAATAAAACCAAACCTGTCAATAACTGTTTGACCAGCATCATCAAAATCAGCGCAATGATGGGAGAAAAATCCAGCATCATACCGCCGCCTAACGGAGATTTATCCAGCATACTGCGGCATGGCCCTAAAATGGGTTCCGTCAAACGATAAATCAACTGTCCGATAGGATTTTGATATCCAAACATAGGAATCCACGAAAGGATAATGCGAATAAAAATCAATAGTTCTATCAGATAGAAAAAAACATCTATTGCCCTAATCAATAATAATTGTATACTCGTCGCCAAATTATACTTCCTTCCTTATCTTCCGTTGCTCATCCAAGGCAACAAAACGCCCTTTGTTTTTAATTCTTCTTTGAAATCGCCGCTGATATCCACATTTTCCGGCGCAATAATAAAAATATTGTTCGCTACGCGTTGAATAGATCCTTCCAGAGAATAGCATGTCCCGCTCAAAAAGTCCATAATTCTTTGCGCAATAGGAAATTCCACTTTCTCCAAATTGACAACCACTGGTTTTTTCGTTTTGATTTGATCACAGATTTCCTGTGCATCCTCATAACATTCCGGCTTGATGATGACAACCTGCATCTGCACATTCGTGTTGATGCTATATACTTGTGGATTATTTCTGGTTGATTTTCGAGGTGCAGACATTGTAGAACTGTACTCAGATTCGCGGCTGACTTCCCGAAGACCATACCCGCTACTTGCAGAAGCCGATTCTCTGGCAGGCGCTTCATATTCATAATCGTCTTCATAATAATCGTCATCGTCTTCGTATTCCCCAAACATCAAATCTTTCATTTTATCAAAAATCTTAGCCACTTCCATATCCTCCTAAATTTCAATTCTGCTTATCCTCGATTGGGATAGTATCTCTCACCAAAAATTCCGGTTCCAACGCGTACAATGGTCGCACCTTCTTCTATTGCCACCTCGTAATCGCCGGTCATTCCCATAGACAGCACATCCATGTTTATATTATCAATTTTTTTCTGGTTCATGTCAACCAGTAATTCTCGCATTTTACGGAAATATACCCGATTTTCTTCAGGATTTTCTACAAAAGGCGCAACAGTCATCAAACCTCTGACACGAATATGCGGCAAAGGCGCGATTTGACGCAGAAATTCCTCCACCCTCTCTGGCTGAATACCAAATTTGCTTTCTTCCTCCGCCATATTGACTTCCACCAACACGTCCATCACCAACGATTTTGCAGCCGCCCTTTTATTGATCTCCTCCGCCAGACGTAAGCTCTCTACAGAATGAATCATATCCACCTTGTCGATAATATATTTTACCTTATTCGTCTGCAAATGTCCAATTAAATGCCAATGAACGCCGTCTCCCATCGGCTCATACTTTTCCATAATTTCCTGCACTTTGTTTTCTCCCAAAGACGTTAAGCCGCAGGCAACCGCTTCCCGGATCACTTCAACCGGTTTGGTTTTGCTGACTGCCAGCAACAGCACATCTTCCCGTTTTCTGCCGGCTCGTTCTGCAGCCGCGGTAATCTTTTCTTCCACTATTTGAATGTTTTGCTTGATTGTTTTCATCCTGCATCACTCCTTTGATCCACTAATCCGCTTAGTATATCGATTGTCCTTCTGTAATGTTTTTCGCGTCTGATACAATCGTATCATAGACCTGCAGCCCGTAGGTGCTGGCAGACTGTGCTATGGCATATTCCTGATTTTGGTCTAAAATACGAATCGGCACAAATTTCGCCATAGAACTGTTTGCCACATAGACACCAGGACTGGTTTCCACTTCAGAAACCGTATATTGCTCTGCGTTTTCTCCAGTGCCGTTCAGAATCACATCACCGATTTTCAGTCCCTGTGTATTTTGAGAAATGTATACATAGGATTCATCTGAAGTCACAATCTCCGTCTCCATAAACTTAGAATTTGTTCCATTTACCAAAAGCACTCCTTGCACACCATTGCTTTCTGTTAAGCAGCTTACTGGTATTTTCAACAGTGTTTTTTCCACAATGGCGTCATTGGGAATCTTCAGCCCTTGTACTGTTTCGCTGTCCATGCTAAAAGAAATCATTCGTTGATTGATAAACGCGCTCATATGCGTAAAACATGTAAATACTACTTTTGTTTCGCTCTCTCCCGGCGTCAGCATCGAAACCGTAGCATTTACAGAAACAGAAGTATCCTCTCCAATCAAGTTTAATTGGTACACATCTCCTGTTTCCCAACCAATCACATCCTGATTGGGAAAATAGGACATCATATACCATTCATTGCTTGTTACAACACGGAACAGCGGATCTCCCTCTGCCACACTCTGCACCTTTGAAATTGGTGTCATATCCGTACTGCCGCTAATCTGCGCCGCAGTTAAGTTTTCCAGTGCTTCTGGCGTTAAAGTCTCCTCCAAGCCATCATAACTGAATGCAACAACACCACTTTCTGTCGCTGAAACAGAACTCATACTCTGCGCAAGCTGTTGCTCATAAGCGCTTTTTTCTTCATTGAGTTGAGACAGACCTTCTACATTTTCCGAAAGCCAGATTTCGTTGCGCTGCATCAGATAACTGTCTAACTGTGTCCGCATTGCATATAAATAAGATGCATCTGTTTTCATCGAACGGCTTCCAAATAATTCCACTGTTCCTGCCATATTTTTCTCCAGCCGTTCAATGTCTTCCGAAAATACAGATAAATCACTTCTATTTTTTTGACTTTCCAATATATTTTTATCAATGGACGCCAACTTATCTTCCAATGCATCGGTCGATGCCGTATCTTTTACCTGACAAACTACGGCAGCCTTCTTTACATAATCGCCTTCTGAATATTGGTAAAACGGCGTACCAGTCCGATCACTGTTTACAACGTACTCGTCCCGTACAATCAATCCCTGCCGTGTTCGCGGTGTATCTATGGTACCATACGCAACCGTTTCCACATTTACTTCCGGTTTTTTTACTGCCATCATTGCCAACTGTGCCATCAAATAAACTACTACAACTGCAAACACAAACAATGGCAAAATACGTCCTGCATAATGTCGTCGCCGATTTGCCGCCTTTTTCTTCTGCTGCGGCGTTTGCTGCTGCACAGGACGCTGCTGAGGATATCTGGTATATTGCTGCTGTCGATTTTGCCTCTCCCGCTCCTGTCGGATGCGGTTTAACTCATATACATTATCGCGGGCAGGATACTGTCGCTGACGTGAGAGAGTATCTTGCCGCGTTCTTTTTTTTCGATTGCCTGAGGAACCTTTTTTCATTGGTAGCCTCCTTTGTTTGCTTTCATATTATTTACATCATTTAATTATAATACATTTTCTTAGGATGGTAAAGTACAGCAATCACTTTCCCAATATTCTTTTCACAAAAATTCGACGTTTCACACCCTGACAGATATAAAGCACTGACATCACAAAGGGGCAGATGCTGCCGCATCTGCCCCTTTCCATATGATAAACATTCTAAGCAAGGAATTACGCGTTTTTATCTGCAATGGTCAGTGTAACATCCATTGCCGTTTCTCCATTTCGGATGATATGAACAGATACACTGTCTCCTACAACAGTTTCTTTTACCAATTCCGATAACGTGTCCATATCCATAACGGTTTTCCCATTGAACTCTGTAATGATATCACCGGGCTGTATTCCTGCTTGTGCAGCAGGTCCATTTTCCGTTACTTCTACAATCAATGCACCAACAGGCAATTTATATAAAGAAGCATTTTCTGATGTGATACTGGTTCCCATAATTCCAATATATGGAGTCACAACCGTACCGTCTTCCAGCAAATCCTGTGCCACAGAAATCACTTCATTACTGGGAATGGCATAACCCATTCCTTCCGCCATCGTTGAATTATATTTTGCCGTATTGATCCCAATGACTTCGCCCTGTGTGTTCACCAATGCGCCGCCACTATTGCCATTATTAATCGCTGCGCTAGTCTGAATCACATTCAGTGTCGTATCTTCTACACTAATTACCTGATCCTTTACACTGATAATACCATCTGTAGCTGACAATCCAAGCCCCATCGCATTCCCAATGGCAATGACACTTTCTCCCACTTCCAGTGCATCAGAATCGCCGAATGTAGCTACTGTGACTGTATCGATGCCAGCCGTCTTCAAATCATCCCAAGAAACCGTCAACACTGCCAAATCTGAGTCACTTTTTGTTCCAACTACTTTTGCCTGCACACTGACTGTATCATTGAGGGTCACATAAACTTCTTTCGCATCCTCAATCACGTGGTTATTGGTCACAATGGCAATCTTGTCATCATCGGAATAGAAAATAACACCGCTGCCAGCGCCTTCACCTTCATACGGAACACTAAACGCACCATAATATGTTGCCATGCCTTCAATTTTTGTTGTAATGCTTACAACCGATGGTTTTACTTCCCGTACAACATCTACCACAGACATCGTACTGCCCAATCCGGCTTGCTGTACAAACGTAGTGCCGCTGTTCTGCACGGTTGTGCTATCTCCATAGTATTGTTCTACAACACCATAGCCAGCGCCAATACTTGCACCGCCTGCAATTCCGACAATCAGACAGCCAGCAATCAGTTTCGCCCATCCACCGCTTCTTCTTTTCTGTTTTTTGATGTGTTCTGCATAACAGCCATCCTTACGGGCTCCACTATGGTGCATTCTGGCATGTTTCCATTCTTGAGAATTGTCTTTTCCCATTTCAAAGTGCGGTTCCGCTGTTTTCTGTGCAGAGGTATTTTCCATTTCTTCCTGCCCCTGTACAGACTCTTCATGCATCAAAGATTCCTGTCGCTTTGCATCATCAATCATTTGCTGTTTTGATTCTTCCTCAAAATATGTGGGATGGATATCCTCCGGTGTATAATCTGGCTCTGTATGCCGTTCTTGAACAGACTCATTATGTTCTTCCTGTACAAATGCGTTCTCTTCCCTTTCCGGTGGAACCATATTTTCTTTTTGCTCCTTTTCATTTTCTTGTTTTTTATATTCATTTGGATCATACATACTGCATTCCTCCTATATCAATTCTTTGTTCTGTTTTCTTTGTTGATATCAGTATAACGCGCCATTTTGAACAAAGTATGAACATGTCATAAACAATTATTTAACTTTCCATGGCTCTTTTTATGCTCCTCTCATCTGTTTTGCTCAAAAAAAGGTATGCTCTGTTTCATTCAAATATACGAAAATCATACATAACTCCCCAAATACACTTCCACGACATTTCTAAACGGATTTACCTTTTCAACTAAAACTAGTTTCCTTTATTCAGCACCATCTTTTTACAAATTCCCTGTACTCCTTCCAAATGATGTTACCTAATGTCATATTTCAAGAATTCCAAAAACAATATTCGGACTTTATCTGTATTTACCTGCCAATCTGGAACGTATGGAATCCCTTTCCATACGCTGTTCCATCATCCCTAAGCATAAAAAATACCCGAACTTCTTCCGCCTTTCGGAATTTCTTTCGGGTATCACACTGCTTGCACTGCTTCAAGCATGGTCTGTTCACCATTTTTATTGTTCTTATTTCCGCCTGCCCCAAATCCTGTGTACCAACGTCCAGTCACACGCCTCCCTGACTACCAGACGCTTCTTCAAATTCTTTTTTCTTGCCTCTTCTTAGCTTGATTCATACAGAACTCACTTAATATCTCTGCTTGTCCTCCTGTATAAAGCTCATACACTCTTCTTTCTCTTCTGGTTTCTTGCAACAACCGCCCATCATACTGGATGGTTGCTGCCACAACCATCCGTTTTCCAAAAGATATCAGAATTCTTTCCCTTATATCTCATACAACAACAGGTTCCGCTTTCCATTTCCTCTTTGCAAACTCCATCACACTGTGTATATTTGACTGTTTCATTTGATATCCTCATTTTTTATCAGACGCTACGCCTTCCTTTCCCTTCTTTCTGGCAGTGTTTTGTTTCTTCCTCTGACTTGTTGTCCCCCTGTTCTTTCATCGTACGCTATAGCAAAAGTATGCAAATACAACATAGTGACCATTCAATCGTCCAAAGTCCTATGTATCGTTCCCCATTTTTCTCTAAGATATCGCATTCACCTTTTGGCGCTTTCGTCCTTTGAATCGAAACAAACACAACCCTGTCATAGACACCGCGAATCAGCCCTCTCATCGCTTCTTACATTTCCATCACTGGATTGCGCATCCCCAAATGCACACTTTCTGCAAATTGCCCTACCGTACCTTATGTTCCGCAAATAGAACCCATTCCAGCAGTTTGCCATACACTGTTCCCCATTTACAGCGATTCTGTACGATATCACAGCATCCTTTTTGCGGCAATCAGATACCTTTTGCTCCTATTCTCGTAACGTACTCCATTTTATCGGCACAATCCTCCCCCGCTTGCATACAGCAACCCTTGATCCATAATTTCTTCATCACATCCCTCCCGCGCAATTATATCACAAAACAGCAAAATTTTTCCATAAAAATAGCATACAATATGTATTTTTGTGAAATTTAATATTTTATTTCAATTTTACTCAGAAAAATCACCGTTTTTTTGTCTAAAAAAGAGGATATTTCTCTAAATTTGAAATATCCTCCCATTTTGTTGTCTTTACCCTTGCAGTTGTTTTGCTACTTGTATCATGATTGCACATTCCATGCGTTTTCGGAACAACTGACAGCCATACTCATAGATCCCGGCAATATCTCCCGTCGCATGATACGCATTTGCTGCACATCCGCCAGAACAGTACAATTTTGCCCAGCAATCCCGGCATTCCGTTCGTGCATAGGCATTACACCGGCGGAATTTATCCTGTACTTCCGGATGCGTAACGCCTTTCCAAATATCTCCCAAACTGTATGCAGGATCTCCCACAAACTGATGGCACGGAAATAACTCTCCCCATGGCGTAACTGCCATATATTCCGTACCACTACCGCAGCCTGTCACGCGTTTATATACACACGGACCGCCTGTCAAGTCAATCATATAATGATAAAATGTAATCGGCTTACCTTCCTTTTCTCTGCGTAGCATGTCTTTTGCCAAAATTTCATATTGCTCGAACAGCAACGGCAAATCTGATTCTGTCAGCGCATAGGGCTCTTTCGGATCACAGACCACCGGTTCCATAGATAATTCGGTAAAACCCAAGTCTGCCATATGAAAAATATCGTTGGTGAAATCCACATTATCGTGGGTAAACGTCCCACGAACATAGTACCCCTTGTTGTTTCTGCTTTGAACAAATTTTTGAAATTTGGGTACTATCACATCATAACTGCCATGTCCGCCTGCCGTGCGCCGCAATTTGTCGTGCACTTCTTTTCTGCCGTCCAAACTCAATACCACATTATGCATTTGACGATTGGCAAATGCAATCACATCATCATCCACCAGCAATCCATTGGTTGTCAACGTAAAACGAAAATTCTTGTTGTATGCTTTTTCCACACTTCTGGCGTATTCGACCAGCTGTTTGACTACTTCCCAATCCATCAGCGGTTCTCCGCCAAAAAAGTCTACTTCCAGATTGCGTCTGTTTCCAGAATGCGCAATCAAAAAATCCAGCGCCTGCTTTCCGACTTCGAAGGACATCAGCGCCTGCTGCCCCTGATATTTCCCCTGACCGGCAAAACAATAGTCACAAGTCAGATTGCAAGTATGCGCCACATGCAAACAAAGTGCTTTGATGTCTTGATTTTTCATCTTAAAATTTGCAGCAATTTCCGCATAAAGATCATCGGTGAATAATTTCCCAGCCTGCTCCAATTCTGCAATACCAGACAAAATCTCTGCAATTTCCTGTGCAGTGACTTCCGGTCTATCTGCATATTTTTCCAACATCGCCGCTGTAATTTCCTCCGCTGTATAGGAGGGATACAAGGCAATCATGTCATATGCCACATCATCTACTGCATGCACAGACCCGCTAAAAACATCCAGTACGATGTTATACCCATTCAATTTGTATTGATGAATCATAAAAAATCCTCTTTCTATTTATCAAATCTCTCATCCGAACAAACCACTTCTATGTGTAAAAAGTCGCCGTCCGTTCCGTAGGATACAGACAGCGACTTACCCTGTCGACTCTTATTTGTTTTCGCACTGCTGATTTGCAACACCGCAGGATGTTTTGCAAGCAGACTGACAGGATGTCTGGCATTCGCCACAGCCACCATGTTTTACACTAGCAGCCAAATCACGGGTATTCAATGTCTGAATATGTTTCACTTCTCTCACCCCTTTGCTCGTTCGGATGTCTTAACATAGACATACCTATTTTTATTTAACCATAAAATTCATTTTTTTTCAAGACCCTTCCATTCTCATCACACAAAATCCCATCAAACTTCCATATCTTTTGCACAGACACGTATCTCTCCCGTTTTTCCATACGCACATTGCACATTCACACCTGTCTGCTGCAACATCTGTACCTCTTGAAGAAATTCTGAAGAAATGCGCTCGCCCGGCACAATCAGCGGAATACCCGGCGGATATGCCCACATGTAATCTGCTGCAATCCTGTCCCTGCTTGCTGCAAGTGTTATCCTCTCCCAAGGACATTGCAATGCCGCAGCGCTATCCAACACCGTTTCTGGCAAACGAAACAACGCCGTATGCCGTATCATTGTCCCGCTTTTTGCTTGTGCATCCAGCTCTTGCATTGCTTCTGCCAAACGCCGCATCCCTTCGTCCGTATCTAAAATGCTGGTCATTGCCAATGCATAAGCCGGCTGTGCCATTTCCAATTCCAAATCATATTTCTCTCGAAGCGTTTGCAAAAGAGTAACTCCGCTTTGGTTGGTATTGCCACTAAAGAGCAACACTTTCCCTCTGTCAAAATCAAATACCTGTTCACCTTTTTTCGGCAGATAGTGCGAAAAACGCTGCATACTGCTCAACTTTTCTTCCAACCAATCCAGTCGTCGTTCATACGCATCAAACAACATCTTACCCTGCCGCTGCAACAAAGAAACACAAGCATCTATTTCCGCCAGAAAGACATAAGACGGACTGCTGGATTGAAAAACCGATAACTGCCGCCGCATTTCATCCCGATCTACACGATCGGAACAAATATGTAGTATCGCCGTCTGCGTCGGACTGGGCAACGTCTTATGCAAACTCTGTATCACCAAATCTGCCCCCAAATGTATCGCTGTATCTGGAAATCCATCCGAAAAACCCAAATGTGCGCCATGCGCCTCATCCACCAGCAGCAAACAGCCTGCCGCATGTACTATCTGAGCAATCTGTCTAATATCACTGACTACCCCTTCATAGGTCGGGCTTGTCAGGATGACTAGCCTGCATTCTGGAAAAGATTCCAACGCCTGCCGCACTGTCTGTGGAGAAAGGCTTCCCAAAATAGGAATATCTTGCAACAGCGGCGGCAAACAATAGCGCGCATGCAGCCCACAAAGTTCTATCCCATGATACACTGCCCGATGGCATCCTCTTGACAACAAAACGCCATCTCCAAACTGCGTAACAGCACGAATCGCTGCCAACAGTCCGCCGCTGCTGCCATTGATCAGAAAAAAACTCTCTTTGCTGCCCCACAGGGCGGATGCTTTCTCCATCGCATCTTTCAAGATTCCTTCTGCATGATGCAAATTGTCAAACTCTGCAATTTCCGTAATATCTATTTCATAGGGAAACAGATTAGAACAAAAATCCCGGTTTCGCTTGTGACCCGGCATATGAAATGGATATGCCTTTCCTTTTCCATAGTTCAAAAGTTTTTCCCGCAGATTCATTTTTTCTCCTTCTTTCTGCATCATGCCTGCAACCGTTCCATCCACACTTAAGAACCATATACAGCGCTTTCTGCCAGCGGCAGATGTGGATATGCATACCGCATCGTTACCGTATAATCTCTCTCCCACACTACTTGGCATAAGATCAACTGATCCGCATCTAATGCTTCCTGTTGGGCTACATTCTGCCGTTCCTCTTGATCTCTCAGATCCAGCGTATCCAGTACACCACGAATCCACGCCGGAGATAGCTTAGAGACCGCTGCTTCATTCATGCGGAACATGCCTTCCAGACAAACATCTCCATGACAAAACGTAAACGTACAATACGGCTGATCGGCTTCCCAATTTTCTGCCTGCAGCATTTGCTTGATTTTTTCCAGTTTTTCTTCATCGCAGACAATACCGGAGATTGCAGACAATTTATTCTGCTCCACCTGCTCTCCCAATGCACCAGACAACAATTGCCGATCGTCTTCTTCTGCAATATAATGCATTTCCATCTCTTCCAACGTACAGCCGCGCTTTAACTCTTCTTCCTGCCGCAGGAATTCATAGTCCCCCGGAACCAAAGCAAGTCCTCTGCTGTTTGCTTCCAACGCGCCATGCTGATCGCCAAAATGACTGCGCAGTCTCGCCAGATTCAACCAACCCCAAGGATATTCTGGTTCTTCCTGCACCCCTTTTTCTGCATAAGCGAGTGCTTCTTTCAACTTTCCACAGTACAATAGCGCACAGGAATATCGATAGTAATATACCCCACAACCTGCCGCCAGATCCTCTACATCCCTGAGCCACATCATACTCATATAGTAATGCTCATAATCATCAATATTTCCGCAGGCATAAGCAATCCAAAGGGCAATTTCCAAATCATGTTCTGCTCGTTCTCTCGTAAAGCGACCCTCTTCGATACCTGTTTCCATCCAATCGAAGATATACTCTAACATCTGGTAAAAATATCCGGATGTTCCCTCGCAAAAACTCTCCATTTTTGCAATTTCTGTTTCTGTCAACAAGCTTTTTTGCATCTCCGTCTCCCACACTTTCGGTTTCAGTTTGTTTTTATTTATCTGCATACTGATTGCAATGCTGTTTCTGCAGATATAACATTTCCGTTGCCCGCAGCAACCAATACAATGTTTGATTCACCGGCGTCTGCACACCATAGCGTGCGGCAATTTCCATCAACGTTCCAGAGAATACCTCTACTTCTGTTTTCCGTTCCGCCTCCACATCCTGCAACATAGAAGACTTACCATATTCTCCCCATGTTGGAATCCGTTCCACCGTATGCACAGCATCCTCTTGATACAACCGCACGCCAGCCGCCTGTGCAACCGCTACCACTTCTTCCATCGCCGCCAAAATCAACGCTTTTGCCTCCGGTGTACGAGAAATCTCTCCATAGGTAGCCCGCAGTATTGCAGACACCTGATTTGATCCGATATTTACCATCCATTTCTTCCATTGTTTTCTGCGCATATCTTCACAAATCCTGCCGGAAATCCCAAAAGATTCCAACAATGCCGCTGTTTCTGCCAGCACAAACGGCTCTGCATCTCCGATCTCTACTACATAAGATCCTGTACACGTGATCCGATTTCCCCTTTTTTGCGCATCTACATAAACGGCAGCCGTTACTACTGGATTTTGTGGAAATCTTTCTCGCAGTATTTCTGCTGCTGAAATCCCATTCATCAATGGCACTAAAACTGTCTGTGCTCCAATCATCTCTTTTATTTGAATAATTGCTTCTTCCAGCTGTGGGTTTTTCACTGCTATCAATAAATAATCCGGCGCTGTTGTCTGCTGCCAAATCTGCGGAAAATACTGACGGTCATTGAAAAAAATACCGTCCCGCTTCATCCGTTCCTTTCGTTCTCCTGAAACCATAACAAAAATATGCTCTGTGTTCTCCGGTTTTCGGCACAGCAGCGCACCGCCTACCGCGCCGACTCCCAGCAACACAACCTGCTTCTCGTTCATATTCACTCCTCCTTATTCCTTATAAATGTCCGCACAGAAATCTTGCCAAAATCATCTGTCTGCAGATCCGCTTCCGACAAATCCTGCCGACCGCTGCCTGGGTTTCGGTATCCCAATACCCACATACCAGCTGCCTTTGCCGCACGAATACCATGGACAGAATCTTCTACCACAAAGCAACTGGACGGTGACATCCGAAGCTTATTTGCCGCTTCCAAAAACACGTCTGGCGCAGGCTTGCTTCTGGAAACTTCTTCTCCACTGACAACGACACAAAAATAAGAACGCAATCCAGTCGTTTCCAGTATCCATTCTATCATTGGGCGATCGGTCGACGATGCCAGCGCCAAAGGATATCCCAGTCCACAAATTTCCTCCAATAGCGCCTGTACGCCAGCAATCGGCTGTATTCCACTTTCCAGAAACAATTGTCGAATTACTCCATCTCGATAGTTCACCATCTCTTCCACGTTCGCCGCAATATCAAATTGCTCCCGATATATGGTAAAGCGCTCCGCATTTGCCGTTCCTGCAAACGCTTCTACTTCCTTCTGTGTCGCATTCACACCAAACTGTGCCAGCGTCCGCCGATCTGCCTGATAATGCAGCTGCTGACTGTCAATCAAAACTCCATCCATGTCAAAAATCCAAGCATATTTCATCACGCTCTCTCCTCTTCTTGCCTTCGATTATAAGCGATCATCAGTGGTTTGAAAAGTCTCCCTACTCAATCAAAGACAATCCTTTGCCTTCACACTGCAAATAAAACCAATCCACGCAGATATGTATTTGAAAATTCGTTTTATCCTTTTTTCTAACAGCATCCCCCATTCTATTCTGTCTCTTCCTCTGTTTCCTTTTCTCGAAAAAAGATAAAATTCCTTTCCAAGGCAGCACGTATTTTTCTTCAATCCAAAAGAAAAAGTTTTCTCATGCGCTAAATGCGTAATCGCACATTCTGTTACCGCTTCATCCCATTCCTCTGGCTGTTTTCCTAAAATTCTTTACAAAACATTCCTTCCAACAATTCTGTAAATTCCAAAACATCTTCATTATTCTGCCCTTTCTCCCAAAAAACACAGTAATTGCGCAAAAGCGGATGCGCTCCACGAAAAATCGGAATACGGCAAATCAATCTGCTTTCTGGTAATGTTCCCAGAGTTTCTATCGGCAGAAACCCACGGTTACTTGCCACCATCATACGCGCTTCCTCCAAATTTTCCGCAAACAAAAAGGTCTCTCCAAAGCCCAGAGTATTTTGATAATATTCCTGCTCCGTACTCTGCTGTTCTTTCGGCGAAATCAAAATACAGGGGAACTGACGCAGTGCCTCCAGCTGCACAGTATCTTGTCCACTCCAAGGATGATGTACGGACAATTCTGCACAACAAACACACTGCTTCAAAGAAATATTGACATATTCTTCGGAAAACGCACGACGTTGGTCACTGAGAATCCAATCCACTCGATGAAACCGCAGCAAATCATATAATTCTTCATGGGTACCATTGACAATATGTATGGCGACCTCTGGATGTTTTCTGGAAAACTCGGCTACCGCCTGATATAGCTCCTGCCCGCTATATCCTCTTAGATAACCAATCCGTAAATGACGCTGTTGTTCTCGTCCTACTCTGGCAGTCTCTCGGCAAATCTCTTCTGCTTCATATAACAGTGCTTTTCCATGTCTGTAAAAATATTCTCCTGCCGGCGTTAAAGAAAATTTTCGATTCTCTCGCCTGATCAAACGCACGCCCAGATCCCGTTCCAGCGCTTTGATTTGCTGTGATATGGCGGACTGAGAAATATAACACCGTGCCGCCGCCTCTGTAAAGCTGTTACAATCCACAATGGCAACGAAATATCTAATTTGTCTTAATAACAAAATATCTCCTCCTCCATCCTTTTTTCTTTTTCATTCATTGATCCGTATCTTATATGCTCCGTTCGAGATGTACTGATCTGTTATCTATTCTGTATCTTTTCAGATTTTCGTGTTCTTCTTCCATTTCATAAATGCAAAAACAACTCTCCCCTCTTTTCTAATACCCACGGATCATGGCAAGCAAAACAAATCCGCCTCTCCCCAAAATAATCCTGATCGTTTTTCCTTTCTAAAGCTCCAACCTGACTGCACGCTGCAACACGGGCGATACCAAATCCAGCTTTGCAATTCCCGTCTATCGCTTATCTCCCATTCATCTTCGGCTTAACCATGATTTTGCAATTGTTTCTGCCTACTCATGCTTTTCATAGTACAGCTTTACAAAGATCTCGATCACCAGAAAGAGCCCTAGCAGAAATCCAGGTATCACAAAAAGAGAAAACCAAACCATATGCGCTGTCATTTTGAAACCAATCATCCCAAAAACCATACACACAAACAAAATCCCATATGCAATGTTCAGCACCCGAGACTGGCTTTTATATTTGATCCAGCAGTTCCTTTCATCTTGTTCTTCCAAAATATCCTCTTTGGTTGCCTTCTTTGAAAACGCTCTCCAGAATGCAGTCACCCCCATCAGCAGCAGAAATACAGATAACACACTGTCTCTGATTTGAACGAGGGTGTTCGGATTCGGTGAACCAAAATCATGGATGATGCTCCAAAGCGCTAACACCATCCAAAAAATACCCAAAAGAAGCCCTTTTTTGTTATAAATTTTCATACTGCTTATCCTCCCATTCTTTATTCTCTTTTAAACAACACAACTCCTCAACCGTTACACCGAATACCTGTGCCATTCTATATGCCAGCATCAGAGATGGACGATATTGCTCTTTCTCAATGGAAATAATCGTTCTGGAAGAAACATGTACCAAATCCGCCAATTGCTGCTGTGTCATTTCCGCTGCTGTGCGAAATTCTTTTACTTTTGTTTTCATGCACTCCCTCCCTTCTATATGAAGCACACTTCTCATGAAGTTAACTTCATATTATCATTCAGTTATCATTCTGTCAATGTGTACTGGAAAGAAATGTTACCTGCGCTGCAAGACTTCTCTATGCTGTCTCTTTCCCATGTGCGCAATTTTCTGTTTCTCCTGCATATCTTTCTCATTTCTCCATTTGTGCACCTTGTTCGATATGATATCCATTTTTCAAAGGATCCGCTTGAAAAAATTGACATCCTTCCCACAAACGTATATCTTCGCTAACATCGCTGCATACTATACTGCGAGGTGAAAAACATGCGATATGAAAATCTTTCCGAATTGATTCGCGGTAGCAGCAGCAGTCGTCAGTATTTTTTATCCTTATCCACAGGAACGCAATTGTCTTTGCATGCACAAAACGATCAGATTCATACAGCAGAGGACTTACGACGCTATGCCGCAGCCGCAAAATCCTATCATCGGGTTTTCCCACGATAATCTCTTATTACCAAATTGAACTCCCCTGAACATACACTAGAATATTATCGGCATAGGATCGTTCTTATTATATTGTATCCACCTGCCTTTGACTCTTTTTTGACAAAAATAGGATTGACTTTTTCCAAAAACCACATTATACTGAAATCGTAAATACAGAACAGGGGAGCTGAGCATTCGGCTGAGAGGAAGCATATGGCTTCGACCCTTATACCTGATTTGGATAATGCCAACGTAGGGACCTATGCGAGAATACACAAGGGAGATGCTTTGGCGTCTCTCTTTTTTTATTCGCTGTCGCCAACACGACCAAACAGGATATTTACAAAAACTAACCAAATATTGGTAACCAAGTGAGTGAATAACAGTTCATGAAGGGGTGCACCACCGCGGGTGTATTCTTTTGTGAGCTTTTTTTTCGCTTGGAAACCAGAAAGGAGGCAACGTATGATTACCATCAATGGGAAAGCATTTGTACCTGCGGCGCCCATGACCGTCGGTGCGTACCTGGATGCGCATGGATATCGCAGAGAGCGGATTGCTGTCGAAAAAAACGGGAGCATTTTGCCAAAATCCGTCTATGACACCACAGTATTGCAGGATGGAGATCAGATCGAAATTGTCAGTTTTGTAGGAGGCGGCTAACCATGTCCATCATTTCTCAGGAAGCACTTTCTGCCGCCCTTTGTCAGCGGCATTCTCCAGAAGTACAGCAGCAGTTGTCCCGCGGGCGGGTCGCGATTGCCGGTCTGGGCGGTCTGGGCTCCCATGTAGCCATTTTTCTCGCCCGCATCGGCGTAGGACATTTGCATCTGATTGATTTTGACCGGGTAGAGCTGACCAACCTGAACCGTCAGCAATATTTTCTGGAGCACATCGGCATGTATAAAACGGAAGCGCTGCGCGCGGAGATCCTGCGGATCCACCCGTATCTGCAAATCCGCACAGACTGTGTCCGTGTGACCGCAGAAAACGTACCTACGCTTTTTGCCGAGGATGATATCATCTGCGAAGCTTTTGATGACCCACAGGCAAAAGCCATGCTCTTTCAAACAGTACGCGAATGCTTTCCAGAAAAAAAACTGGTCTGCGCCTCCGGGCTGGCAGGCTATCGTAGCAGCAACCTCATCCATACCAAAAAAGTCGGTCAAAATACATATCTTTGCGGAGATGAAACCACAGAAGCCGGCTACGGCAACGGGCTGATGGCGCCCCGGGCAGCCCTCTGCGCAGCCCACGAAGCAAATATGATCACTCGTTTATTGTTAGGAGAAGAAGAAGTATAAACCAGGAAATCAGAAAGAAGGAATCTATGATGCAACATGCAGAAGACAAATTGATCCTTGGCGGTCATACGTTTACTTCCCGTTTTATTTTAGGTTCTGGGAAATTTTCCCTAGAGCTGGTGCAGGCCTGCATCGAAAAGGCGGAAGCAGAAATCGTTACACTAGCGGTTCGCCGAGCCAATGAAGGCGGTCTTGCCAATATTCTGGACTACATTCCAGAGCATGTCACCTTATTACCCAATACCTCTGGCGCCCGGAACGCGGAAGAGGCTGTCCGTATTGCCCGCCTGTCCCGGGAATTGGGCTGCGGGGATTTTGTAAAAGTGGAAATCATGCGGGACAGCAAATATCTGCTGCCAGATAACCAGGAAACCATCAAAGCCACCGAACAGTTAGCAAAAGAAGGCTTTATTGTCATGCCCTATATGTACCCCGATTTGAACGCTGCCAGAGATTTGGTTCAGGCAGGCGCCGCCTGCGTCATGCCGTTGGCCGCTCCCATCGGTTCCAATAAAGGGCTTTGTACAAAAGAATTCATCCAAATTCTGATTGATGAAATTGATCTTCCTATCATCGTGGATGCAGGCATCGGTCGTCCCTCTCAGGCATGCGAAGCCATGGAAATGGGCGCTGCTGCCATTATGGCAAATACTGCCATTGCCACAGCTGGCAATGTCGCACTGATGGCAGAAGCATTCAAACAGGCAATCCTTGCCGGTCGCAGCGCATATCTGTCCGGCTTGGGCAGAACCATTTCCAAAGGCGCCAGCGCATCCTCGCCGCTGACCGGATTTTTACAGGAATAAGGAGGGAGCAGCATGCAGACAGAACATTTGAACGAAAGTATTTTTAGTGAGGAAATCCTGGAAGATCTCAAAAAAAATCGCATCGATCATATGACCTACCTTCCAGACATGGAGGTATTGGAATCCGATGTCATGGATCGCGTCCTTACTGCCACCGCAGCATATGACCCCGAACGGTATACCGAAGCCGATGTGCGGCAGGCGCTTGCCAAAGACAACCGCAGTCTGGAGGATTTTGCCGCCCTGCTCTCCCCTGCCGCCTTGCCGCTGTTGGAAGAAATCGCACAGGCAGCACGCCGGGAAACCAAAAAACACTTTGGCAACAGCGTCTATATGTTTACCCCCATCTATATCGCCAATTACTGCGAAAACTATTGCATTTACTGCGGATTTAACTGCCACAACAACATTCGGCGTGCACAATTAAACGCAGAAGAAATCGAGCAGGAAATGGAAGCAATCGCGAAAACCGGTCTGCAGGAAATTCTAATTCTGACTGGTGAAAGCCGCAGCAAATCCACCGTGGAATATATTGGCGAAGCCTGCAAAATTGCCAGAAAGTATTTCAAGGTCATCGGTCTAGAGATCTATCCGGTCAACTCCGATGAGTATGCGTACCTGCATCAATGCGGCGCCGATTACGTCACTGTTTTTCAAGAAACCTATCATCCAGACCGCTATGAAACCCTGCATCTTGCTGGACATAAGCGTATTTTCCCATATCGCGTCAACGCCCAGGAACGGGCATTAAAAGGCGGCATGCGCGGCGTTGGGTTCGCCGCCCTGCTTGGTCTGGATGATTACCGGAAGGATGCCTTTGCCACCGGCTGTCACGCATACCTCTTGCAGCGAAAATATCCCCATGCAGAGATCGCGTTCTCCTGCCCGCGCCTGCGTCCCATCATCAACAATGACCGTATCAATCCTATGGATGTACATGAAGCGCAGCTCCTGCAGGTGGTCTGTGCCTACCGTCTGTTTATGCCCTTTGCCAATATCACGGTATCCACGCGGGAATGCGCCAGAGTGCGCGACCATCTGGTGGACATTGCCGCAACCAAAATTTCCGCAGGCGTAAGCACCGGCATTGGAGAGCATTCGGAACACGCGGAAAAGAAAGGGGACGACCAGTTTGAAATCTCCGACAGCCGCTCTGTGGCAGAGGTCTACGAGGCGCTGCTGAAAAACGGGTTGCAGCCGGTCATGAACGATTATGTCTACCTTTGATATCACCAAACCATCCCTGCCGGCTGTCCTTGCCGTGACCCAGAGGCAAATCAGCAAACGCCCGTTTCTGGAGCAAATCGCGGAAATTTGCCAGCATCAGCCCCAGGCACTTCTTTTGCGGGAAAAGGATCTGCCGGAAGAATCCTATTTGCCCTTGGCAAAACAGGTGCAATCCATCTGCATGGCACATCAAGTATTGTTTATTCCGCATACCTATTGGCGCGTTGCGCAGCAACTGGGCTGCTCTGTCGTACATCTACCGCTGCCGCTGCTGCGTCTGCATCACGCAGACCTGCCAAAAGGAATGATCATTGGCACTTCCGTCCATTCCCTGGCAGAAGCACAGGAAGCCGTCTGCCTGGGCGCAGGTTATGTGACAGCCGGACATATCTACCCCACCGCCTGCAAACAGGGCGTCCCTGCGCGCGGTTTGGATTTCCTGCGGGAAATCTGCCAGCAAACACCGTTGCCGGTTTATGCCATTGGCGGTATCCACCAAAACAGCAGTCAAATCCCAGATATCCTGCGCTGCGGTGCAGCCGGATATTGTATGATGTCAGATTTTATGCGTATTTGAATCAAAGAAGCCTCCGATACACGTTTGATGTATCAGGAGGCTCCTTTTTTGACTATGCATTTTTCCTTATCCATTTTCCAGTTTTTTCTCAAACTGCTGCCAAACTGATATGCTGATATCGGTTTATCCAATTGCATCGCATCCATTTTTATGGACATGTTTCTGATTCTTGTTCTCTTTCTTTTGCCAGACAGGCAATGGTTTTTCCCAAAACAGGATGTTTCAGATACGGCGCAATTTGCGCGAGAGGCTGTAGTACAAAATCTCGCAAATGCATCTGCAGATGCGGAATCGTCAATAATTCGGTTTCCATCACCAAATCGTCATATAATAAAATATCCAAATCCAACGTCCGCGGTCCCCAATGTATCACCCGTTCCCGATGGGCTTCCTGCTCAATACCGTGCAAAACACCCAACAGTTCCATCGGCGGCAAATACGTCTGCAAATGCAGGCAGGCATTCAGAAAGTCATCCTGCGCTACTCCGCCGTATGGCTTTGTGACCATATAAGAAGATATCTCCTTTACCCGACATCCCGCACTTTGCCGCAGCCGTTCCACCGCAAAATCCAAATATCCTCTTTTATCACCCAAATTTGAACCCAAACCAATATATGCATCATGCCAAAACCGCTGAATTTTTATCGATACGGTATCCAAAGGCAACCCAATCGGCGCCCAGGGCTTTTTGATCTCCAGCATGACACCGCACAGCAACGGAAACTGCTGCAACAGTGCAGATGCCAGATGTTCTGCCGCTGCTTCTATCAAATGATACGTATGCTCCCTTAGAAATGTTGTCATAAAACGGCAGACGGCTCCGTAGTCAATCGATTGCGCTAAACAATCGGAAATGCCTGCAGTTCTGGTATTTGTATACATCGTTAAAGAAACGAGAAACTTCTGACCCAATTTGGTTTCTTCCGAAAATACACCGTGATGCGCAAACACTTCCAAATCTCGAATTTGTATCTCGTCATAAGGTAATTGTTTCATATCTTTCCTCTGCCTTCTTTGATAATTGCCTGTGCCATACGAATAGCACGAAGGTTTTCTTTCACGTCATGCACGCGAATAAACGACGCGCCCTTTTCCACTCCCAAAACCGTTGTCACCAGTGTCCCTTCCAATCTTTCTTCCGTCGGTAAATTCAACGTCAATCCAATGACCGATTTTCTGGATGTTGCAAGTAATACGGGATATCCCAAACGGCACAGTTCTTCCAGGCGATGAATTACCATAAGATTCTGCACATACGTCTTGCCAAATCCCAATCCCACACCAGGATCTAATATCACCTGTTCTTTGGTAATGCCTGCACGTTTCGCAATCTCCACCGACTCCATTAGATCCTGCTTCATATCCTCCATAAAACACTCATATACTGCTTTCCGACGTTGATGCATCAAACAACAGGGAACCTGATAGCGCGCAATACAGTCAGCGACCTTTAGATCATACTTTAATCCCCATATATCATTGACCATGTCCGCACCTGCCTCCAAAGCTGCTTCTACTACTTCACTTTTGTAGCTATCGATGGATACTGGGATATCAAAATTTCGTTTTAATTGCGAAATTACAGGTACCACACGCTCAATTTCTTCCTGTACACTGATTTTCTTGTGTCCAGGGCGCGTAGATTCTCCACCCACATCCAAAATTGCTGCACCTTCCCGAATCATCTCTTCGCTGTGGCGCAGTGCTTTCTCCATTGTATTCCATCGTCCGCCGTCCGAAAACGAATCCGGCGTCACATTCAAAATCCCTATAATATAGCAATCCTGTTCCACATCAAAGATACGGTTACCAATTTTCATGAATGCCGCTCCCCTCTCTTTGTATATCATCATACGATGATTTCTCTGTTTTTCTTCTTTTCTGACCAGTTGCAGGCATCCTTTGCAGCACAGAACAGGCAAACCCGTGACCGCTTATCTGCACGATAAATCAATCCTGCCAGATTCTGTTTCTCCTTG
>DXEB01000072.1 GCA_019115165.1 Candidatus Anaerotignum merdipullorum
CCCTCTGTCATTTGTACCCGATGTATGGGTTTCTTCTGTTTTGCCATAATAAAAGGTCCTCCTATGATTTAAATTTTACCATAGAAGAACCTCTTCAATTACATATTTACAGAAAAAGTTTCACACTGCCGATTTTTCAATGCCTCCTAGCAATTGCTTTGAATAATCCATTTATGTTCCTATTTCCAAGGAACGATTGTATCTTCCATTTGCTGCAAACCAGTTTTTTCTGGGTGTTCCCTTCCTATCGGGGGCCGTAAGCCTGCTCGTACATTGTTTCTTTTGGATCTTTCTGTTTTGCACATCTAGTGCAACGGGCATAAAGATACTTTTTCTATTTCTGCCACATACGAAATTCCATCAACGGCTTAGTTTTCTAACTGTTCCAGGTCTTTCAAATAATCTGTATCACAGCAGAATTCATAATCCGCTTCTTTGGCGTATTGCTTAACAGCTACCGTAGACTTTTGAATTGCCTGCAATGTTCCTGCGCCTGCCACGCAACCACCAGGACACGCCATTCCCTCCAAAAGATAACCATTATATCGCCCCGCCTTTGCCAAGGTCATCATCTTCTTGCATTCCCGCAGTCCCTGCGCGCTCTCCACTTTGACCTCTTGACCGGGATACATCTTTTTAATACAGTTTACGACCGCTGTAGCTACCCCGCCGGCAACCGCAAAATTACGTCCGTCCGTACTTGCTTCAGAAACTCCTTTTTCCTCTGCAATGGTTTCCAAATCTATATTTTTTGCCTCAAACAGTCCCATCATTTCTTCAAAAGTCAAGACAAAATCAATATCGCTGCGTACACTTTTTCGACTCGCTTCCAGTTTTTTTGCCGCACATGGTCCAATAAATACCACTTTGGAATCTGGATGCTTCATTTTAATTAAACGTCCCGTCAAGACCATTGGCGTCAATGTCATGGATATACAATCTTTGAATTCTGGAAATTGCTGTTTTGCCATCACCGACCAAGCTGGACAACAAGAAGTGCCCATAAACGGCAATTTGGACGGTACATTCTCCATAAAATCTTTTGCTTCATCGGTTGCACACAAATCCGCACCAACTGCCACTTCAATCACATCGGCAAACCCCAATTCTTTCATTGCTGCACGCAATTTCCCCGGTGTTACTTTCGGTCCAAATTGTCCTACAAAAGCAGGTGCAACTGCTGCATATACACGATGTCCTTCTTTCATTGCCTGTATCAACTGGAATATCTGCCCTTTGTCTACAATAGCGCCAAACGGACAATTCACCAAGCACATCCCGCAGGAAACACATTTGTCGTAATCAATCTTTGCTCTTCCGTACTGATCGGAGCCGATCGCGTCGATTCCGCATGCTGCGGCACAGGGTCTTTCTTGTCGAATGATTGCATGATATGGGCAAACATCCACACATCTGCCACATTGAATGCATTTTTCCTGATCAATTACCGACTTGCCATTGATAATATGAATCGCGTCTTTTGGGCAAACTTCCGTACAAGGATGTGCCAGACAGCCTTGACATCCATTCGTCACCTCCACTTTTTTCTCTGCACAAGCATGACATGCAAATTTTATGATATTGATCAGCGGCGGATCATAGTATTTGGATGCAATGACGCTTTCTTCAATCCCATCGGAAACAGGTGCAGATTCTGCCGCAGTTCTGACTGGAAGACCCATGGCAAGACGCAGTCGTTCTCCAATAATCGCGCGTTCCAAAAAAATACTTTCTCGATAAGAAGCCAGTTCTCCAGGCAAAATTTTATAAGGCAGTTGTTCTATTTTTTTTGCATAATCCCCGCCTTCATACGCCATTCTGGCTACTTCCGTAAATACTTTTCTTCGTATATCTGTTACAGATGTATAAATGCCTCTCATAATCGTCTCCTTTGATACAAAGTCTGCTATATTGATATGGTTTGTATTTCCATCCATCTTTATACCGCATTTTATTATAACATATTCCTTTTTTTTGTACAGTCTTGAAATAAAATGGCGCATAAAAAAATACAATTCCCGTCAACAAACCAAACATTATCTCTGCAAACAGATTGTTCATCGTTCGTTCCTCATACTTTTCAAGCATGAGAAGACTCAATCGAAATCAATCCCTCTTTATTTGATCTGAATCCCTTATCTGCAACTATCATACTTTTTGTTTCAAACATATACAGCAAAAAACCACAGCAAATCCTGCTGTGGTTTTTGAATGATCATGCTTTTGTTGTATCCACCTGATACATATGGGCAATCAAGTCAACAACTTTGTTGCTGTAACCCCATTCATTATCATACCAAGCAATCAGTTTGACAAAGTTATCATCCAACATTATTCCTGCGGTTTCATCGAAAATACAAGTGTGAGAATCACCCAACAGATCGGAAGAAACAACTTCATCCCGGATGTAGCTGACAATCCCTTTCATATATGTTTCAGATGCTTCTTGAATCTTTTCACAAATAGCTTCGTATGTTGTATTGGTTTTCAATCTTGCAGTTAAGTCTACCACAGAAACATCGTTAGTCGGCACACGGAAAGACATCCCGGTCATTTTTCCTTTCAGTTCTGGAATAACACGACCTACCGCTTTTGCTGCTCCGGTTGTGGAAGGAATAATATTATTAAATACAGATCGACCGGTTCTCCAGTCTCTTCCTGCTCTGGCATCCACTGCCTTTTGCTTTGCTGTTGCAGAGTGGATCGTGGACATCAGTGCCTGTTCGATACCAAAATGTTCATGTACTATTTTTGCCAAAGGTGCCAAGCAGTTGGTAGTACAGGATGCGTTGGACACAATATCCATATCGGGTGTATATGTCATATGATTCACACCCATAACAAAAGTAGGCATAATATCATCTTTCGAGGGTGCTGTCAAAATAACTTTCTTTGCCCCTCCAATTTGATGCAACGCAGCTTTTTCCATTGTATTAAAAGCGCCTGTAGATTCCACAATATATTCTGCACCACAATCTTTCCAACGGATCAGACCAGCATCACTTTCGCTGAAAATATGGATATGCTGACCATCAACAATCAGTTCATTTTCTCCAATTTCAATATCACCTGGAAAACGCCCGAAAATACTGTCGTATTTCAACTGATATGCCATGTATTCCAGATCCGCATTACGCAGATTGATACCACAAAGCTCAAACTCATCTTTTCTTTGCATCAGTACACGAAATACCACTCTGCCGATTCGACCAAAACCATTAATGCCTACTTTGATTGCCATTCTGCTCTCTCCTTTTTCTGTCTGATTTCTTTTGACTTTCTTATTGTAGCATAATCCAAGAAAAAAACATGACTTTTTTGGAATCTTTTTCTTTTTCGGAAGTCTATACAGAATCGGGACATTTTTCGTCCCAGTCATTTATGGATATTGGACACTTTTTGTCCCATATTTGTTTTCTTTATTGAAAATATACAAAAAGGACGCCCTCTTCGGCGTCCATATTTGCAACAACACTGCATGAATTCAGAGCATTTCTCTCAGCTTTTTCTCAGCTATGTCCATCGCTGTTTATCATTTCTAATCGCAGCAGTTTATTCTTTTACGCATTGTGATCTACCTCATACATGTGTTTGATCAAATCCAATGCTTTATTGCTATAACCCCATTCATTATCATACCAGCTAACCAATTTCACAAAATGATCATTCAATGCAATACCGGCTTTTGCATCAAAGATAGAAATATGCGGGTCTGTTAAGAAGTCAGAAGATACCACCTCATCTTCCGTATATGCCATAATGCCTTTCATTTCATGCGCACAAGCATGTTTCACAGCCGCTTTGATTTCTTCGTATGTGGCCGCTTTTTCCAATCGGCAAGTCAAATCCACTACCGAAACATCAACTGTTGGCACACGGAAAGACATGCCAGTCAATTTCCCATTCAAACGAGGTATGACTTTTCCTACTGCTTTTGCCGCACCAGTTGAGGATGGGATAATATTGGCCGCCGCTGCACGACCGCCTCTCCAATCCTTTTTGGATGGACCGTCCACGGTTTTTTGTGTTGCAGTCGTGGAATGAACGGTTGTCATCAGCCCTTCTATAATACCAAACTGATCATCAATGACTTTTGCCAAAGGTGCCAAACAGTTGGTAGTACAAGACGCATTGGAAACAACGTTCATTTCTGTTTGATACGTATCATGATTTACACCCATCACAAACATCGGTGCATCCGCAGAAGGAGCTGATATGACTACCTTTTTGGCTCCGCCTTGAAAATGCGCAGAAGCTTTTTCGATTGTCTTAAAAAGCCCTGTAGATTCCAAGATGTATTCTGCACCCGCTTCTTTCCACGGTATTTCCTTAGGATCGGTAATATTAAACACCGTAACCTCATGACCGTTTATCACCATTTTTCCATTTTTTTCTTCCATTTCCGCATGGAAACGTCCATGAACAGAATCGTATTTGAGCATATACAGCATATAGTCTACGCTGATAAAGGGATCATTCACTGCCACAACTTCCACATCTCCTCTTTCGATGGCAGCACGAAATACCAGACGCCCAATACGACCAAATCCGTTGATACCTACTTTTACCATTTGCAATTCCTCCTCTTTTTTGTACACATGATGCGATCAATAAAATTCGGCGATTTGACCGCTTCACGTGAATAGTATACCACAAAAATCCATATCTACAAAGAATTTCCGTAACATTTTTCCAAAAAAACAGTAACAGGGATTTTCCTTGTCAGTATTCCCCAAAAATGTCGGTTTCATGTACATACCATGTATTCCTTTGTGCAGATCCTTCCATACGAAAACAAAATGATCCTTGACGATCCATCCTAGATATTTTGCATCTGCAAGAAATGGGAAAGTATTGCAATTTTCACAAAAATATTTTATCATGTTACAAAACAAAGCGTATACCAAAGCGGAAAAACAGATGTGGTCAGTTCAATATTCCAAAACAGCCCGCTGTTTCTTTTCCATAATACATGTTTTATGAGGTGTTTGATATGATATTTATCGGCGGCATCGCGCAAGGACGAAAACAATTTGATTTTATCCAAACAATGATTTGCAGCAAATGCGGACGTTATAGCAGCGTATCTGTCTTCATGACCTATACTTACTTCAGCTTCTTTTTTATTCCTTTGTTCAAATGGAATCGACAGTATTTTGCTGTTTCCAACTGCTGCAGTACTGTGTTTTCCATTCCAAACGCACTAGGAGAAGCCATTGCTCGTGGAGAATCTGTAACGTTGGAGCCATCTGACTTGACTATCGTCGGTATGGATGGAACACAACAGCATTGTCCGGAATGCGGCTATCTGCTCTCAGAAGATTTTCTGTACTGTCCAAAATGCGGCAGAAAGAAAGAGCATTCCTGAGTCTATCTCATCCCAAAATCTAACCAGAAGCAGCAAACAAGCATATCCTAAAAGAAATGGATCTTCTTTGATGTGTTTGTTTGCTTTTTTGATGATTATGATACTGCCCTTAACCAACGTCTGACTTAGAAAGACAAACGAAATCTCCAGATGCCCCATTTTCACATCTCTGTATATCAATGCACAAAACAGAAATGCATTTCCCTGCTGCCTCAAAAAAAAGAGAATTTGGAATACCCAACATTCTCTTTTTTGTGTCGTTTATCGACAAAATATTATGGAACTTGAAATTTTCTGCGTATTTGTTCCAGTACCTTTTTTTCAATTCTGGATACTTGAACCTGGGAAATTCCAAGTCTTTGTGCAATTTCTGTCTGTGTTTGATCTGCAAAGTATCGCAATGTTATAATTTGGCGTTCTCTTGGCGGCAGCGTTTCCAATGCTTCCTGCAAGAACAACCGATTGACAATCTCCTCTTCCTCCGCTTTTCCCAAACGCTCGCCCAGTTCCACGCCTTTTCCATTCTGATCCTCATACCGAACAGCCGAAAGACTTTCTATTTCTCTTCCCGCTTCCAACGCCTGCACCAACTCTTCCGTTGTCACCGCAAGCGCCTGAGCCAACTCCCCAACGGTCATTTCTTTAGCTCCTGCCTGCATCTGTTCCTCCTGCATCCGTGCAGCACGGGCGGAAAGTTCTTTCCATGCACGGCTAACTTTCAGCATTCCATCGTCCCGAAAAAATCGCTTGATTTCTCCTATCATCATCGGAACTGCATAGGTAGAAAGTTTCACATCATAAGAAAAATCAAACTTTTCAATACATTTCAACAACCCGATGGCGCCAATTTGATATAAATCATCCATGTCATACCCTCGATTGGAAAATCGTTTTACAATACTCCAAATCAAACCTGCATTTTCTGTAATCAGCGCCTGCTTTGCTTCTTGATCTCCTTGTTGTGCCAGACGAATCAGCTCTCGCGTATGTTCCATGCCATCACCTCATTCCGACATGAGGCTTTTTTCCATATAAACTCTAGTACCTTGTCCCGGTTGGCTATTTACCTGCATGGAATCCATAAACGTTTCCATAATAGTAAATCCCATTCCAGAGCGTTCCAATTCCGGCTTAGATGTATACAACGGCTCCAGCGCTTGTGGAATATTTCCAATACCAACACCTTGATCTGCCACTTCGATATACAGTTTTTCCGCATCATATGCGCAATACAGCTCTACGGTTCCGCCTTTTCCCTCATATCCATGTATGATCGCATTGGTTACCGCTTCTGACACAGCCGTTTTCACATCAGTCAATTGCGCAACTGTTGGATTGAGCTGTGCAAAAAAACCAGCTGCAATCAGTCGTGCGAAGCTTTCATTTTCGGAAATGGCGTCAAAAAAAATCCGCATCTGATTTTTCACTTCTTTCCACTCCCTTCCAAATAAAAAACGGCTTCGTCCTCTCGCGCAAAAGACGGAAACAGCTGATCCAATGCAGACAATCGAAAGATTTCTCGGATCCGTTCTCCCGCACAGCAAACCGCAATTCGTCCACCGAAACGCTGCACCAATTTGTATCGACCAATCAGCACGCCAATACCAGAACTATCCATGAATGCTACATGATCAAAACAAAATAAAATATGCTTACATCGCATTCGTTCCAGCGCGGCATCTATCTCTGTTCGCAAAGCTTCGCAAGAATGATGATCAATATCTCCATCCATATGTACAATCAATATATTGTCTTTTGTTTTCCATGTCAAATTCATGCAACTCCTCCTCCCTTCCTACACTATACCGCAAATATGCAATATTGTTAAACTTTTCGTCCTACAAATTCCGACAAACATTTCCTTGTCCTGTAAAAAAAGGACAGGAAGATTCTCTCTTAGACACGCACAGACAAATTTGTCTGTGCATAGAATAAAGCAATCGCCAAAACGGAGGTGGCATTGATGCTGCTGACTGTATTGAGTGTCGTTTTATTTTGTGGATTTTCTCATCAACATTCTTTTCCAAAGCCACTACCCCAAGAAGAAGAACAGCATTGGCTGCAAATCTTGCAAACCGGCTCGCCACAGGAACAGAAGGAGGCAAAAGATCAACTCATCCTCCATAATCTCAGGTTGGTTGCTCACATCGCAAAAAAATATACCACAGCGCAAAAAGATGCAGAAGAACTGATTTCCATAGGTACCGTCGGCTTAATCAAAGCCATTCGCACCTACGACACCGAGAAAAAAATACGGCTTGCCTCTTACGCTTCCCGTTGTATAGAAAACGAAATTTTGATGCACTTACGGGCATTAAAAAAAACACAAAATGAAATTTCCTTATACGACCCAGTAGGCACAGACAGGGACGGCAATGAAATTGTCATGCTGGATATCATCAACATGGATCCACCTGATTTCGCTGGAGAGATTGATCTTGCCATACAGTCAGAAAAAATGCGGAAAGCCATACAGACCGTATTAACGCCCCGAGAACACTTCGTCATTGCTCTGCGATACGGTCTTGGAACCTACGACACTTACACACAGCAAGAAATTGCCGCCAAACTTGGGATTTCTCGCTCCTACGTTTCCAGAATCGAAAAAAAAGCGCTGCAAAAACTCTGCCGCGCCTTGTCAGATCATCAGGGCTGAAGCCCTGCTACATATTTCCCATCAAAAAAGCAGACACTCATGTGCCTGCCCTCTTGACCAACTCCTTAAGAATAATTTCCTTCCGCAATCACGCGTAACTGATTTTTCAGCATCGTCACTTCCTCTTCCGTAAAACATCTCAATACCGATTCATTTACTTCATCAATAATTTGAGATATCGGCTCTTGCAGCGCCTTACCTTTTTCTGTCGGAACAACGCGTACTTCCCGTCTATCATCGCGATTGATGACGCGATCAATCAGCCCCTTTTTCTGCATCCGATCCAACACCCCGGAAATGGTAGATGTTTCTAAACACAGTATTTCAGAAATTTGTTTCGGTGTGGCAAATTCCCGCTGCCATAAACAACTTAAAACACCATATTGTGAGGGCGTCACATCATATTCCGATAATTTCCCACTCAGATATTGAAACACAGAATGCTGTGCCGTTGTCAATAAATAGTTGATACATTGTGTCAATTCCATAAGCAATATCCTTTTCCTTTTTCTAGACTTCTTATTTTATAGAATAAATGGAAATTTGTCGAAAATCAAGTTTTTTTATTTCGTATCCGAAATAAATTTTCGCATCATATCAAAGGCATGAACCGGTCGACTAAATTTTAACCTCAGTTTTTCTTGCGGATGCGGTGCGCTTTCTACCGCTTCTCCAGCCTCATTCTGTATTTCTGTCACCGTCATAGTAAAAGAATCCCCCTTAGCAGGCAGCACTTCAATTTCCTCGCCCACAGAAAACTTGTTTCGTTGTTCTATCCATGCATATCCATCCGTATCGCTATCTTCTTGTACCATTCCAATAAAATCATAAGGGCGAATATAAGAATTGCTGGTATACACCTGCTGATTGCCATCCGGTTTGCCATAATAAAATGCCGTCGTATACTCCCGATGACTTGCCTGAGAAACTTCCTCCAAATAAATAGGTAACTGTTTTTCATATAGTACCGGATCTGTAAAATAGTCGTCGATCGCACGCCGATAAGCTTTGATTACCGTCCCTACATAAAACGGCGTTTTCATTCTACCTTCAATCTTCAAGCTGACGACACCTGCTTCTACCAAATCCGGAATATGGTCGATCATGCATAAATCTTTGGAATTATAAATATAGGTTCCTCTTTCATTTTCTTCAATGGGCATATATTCTCCCGGTCGTGTTTCCTCCACCAAATGATATTTCCAACGGCAAGGATGCGCACAAGCACCTTTATTGGCATCTCTTCCGCTCAGATAGTTGCTCAGTAAACATCTGCCGGAATACGAAATGCACATAGCGCCATGGACAAATGCTTCGATTTCCATATCCTCTGGAATTCTTTCACGAATTTCTCGGATTTCCTTCAAAGACAATTCCCGTGCAACCACCACGCGACGGGCACCCAAACGATACCACATATTTGCACTCTGATAATTCGTATTATTCGCCTGTGTCGAAACATGAATTTCCAAATCGGGCGCCGCTTCCCTTGCCACTGCAAACACACCCAAATCGGAAATCAATACCGCATCCGCTCCTAATTGGTAAATTTCTCTGAAATAGTCCGCCATTCCTTCAAAATCCGCATTATGCGCAAAAATATTTGCTGTGACATATACCTTTGCTCCATGGGCGTGGGCGAAGCGAATCCCCTCCGCCATCGTATCTCGATCGAAATTTTTCGCTTTCGCGCGCAGACTGTATGCCTCCCCGCCAATATATACTGCATCCGCGCCATAGAGCACGGCGATTTTCAATTTTTCCAAATCACCAGCCGGTGCCAGCAATTCTGGTTTTCTTTTATTCCACATGTTCTTGTTCTCCTTTTTCTGTCAATGGAAGCTCTTTGGTTTTATAGCATAGCGCCATACCGTCTCCAATCGGAATGATTGCCGTCTCCAATGCATCATGATGGGTAATGTCCCAAAGAAAATTTCGCAAACGCTTGTGAATCGTTCTTTGTCTGCGCGGCACACTGAATCTGGTCTGGGCAATGGTTCCTCCCTGCAGCACATCGTCTACGATCAGCAGCCCTCCGACGGGAAGCATTCTCAGACAATGGGGCAGAAAATTGCTATACTGCCCCTTTGCTGCATCCAAAAAGATCACATCATATGGTCCATGCAGTGTCGGCAGAATATCCGCTGCATCACCTTCCAGTATTTGAATTTTTTCCTCCAATCCCATCCGCTTAATATTTTTCCTTGCATCTTTCAACATCACTTCAAAACGATCAATGGTCGTTACCGTACCATCTTCTGGCAGATAGCGGCACATCAATCCAGCAGAAAATCCGACTGCCGTGCCAATTTCCAAAATATGCTTCGGTTTTTGCATGGTTAACAAAACACTCAGCAGTCTTGCTGTTTCCGGCGGAACGATAGGCACATCAGCTGCCAGCGCCTCCTTTTGGATTTCTCCTAAAACACCATCGTACATTGGCTGTACTGTTCTTAGATATAGATTGATGGCATTATCTGTTGCATATTTCATATTGTTCTCCCCTTGGTTTATTCTGACAAACTTGCCTGATAATTCGCTCTTGCAGTTAAAAATTCGTCATAGGTTTCGCAAAACACATGATTATCCATACCAGCAGCTTCTACTACATAATACAAATAATTGTGCTCCTCTGGATACAACGCTGCACGGAATGAAGCCTCTCCCGGATTGGCAATTGGTCCATATGGCAACCCCGGATTTAGTCTGGTATTATATGGAGAATCCGTTTGCAAATCTTCCGCTGTCAATTCTCCGCCATTCTTTCCTACCGCATACAAAACAGTTGCGTCAATGCCCAGCGTCATATTTTCTTCCAAACGATTATAGATGACTCCAGCCGCTCTTGCTCTTTCTTCGTCCAGCGTAATTTCCTTTTCAACCATAGAAGCGATTGTCACAATCTCATCCAGCGTATATCCGCTGTTGGCAACCGCCGTTTGATACTCTTCTGTATACATTTGTTCAAAGCGGTCCAGCATCATCACAATTAAGTCATGGGCAGTCATCTCATCTGAAAGGAAATACGTATCCGGGAATAAGTATCCTTCCAATTGATATTCTCGTTCCGGCAAATCTTGAATAAACGTATGCGGGAACGTACCGGTATTGACTTCATTGATGAATTCTTCCGCCGTGCATATCCCTTTTTCCTCTACTCTCTGTGCAATCTGCTGCACCGTATACCCTTCTGGGATCGTGATTCTGTTTTCATTTTGCACCGAACCGGTTTGCAGAAGCGCCATAATCTGTGTTGGCGTCATCCCAACATCTACGTCATAGGTGCCTTGCTGATAGGTGCCGTCATATCCATTGATTTTACTGCTTAAACGAAACGTAAGCGTGCTGGAAATCAGTCCGTTTTCTTTTAGGATCTGTGCAATATCCGCAGTTCCTGATCCAGCCGGAATCGTAATAGAAACCGTTTCTCCCGTCAAGTTATCCGTACTGCCTTCTGTAATCATAATTCCTTTCATAAATTGAAAAGAACCAAAACCAATGAGCAATGCAAACACCAGTATCAGTACAAATTTGAATCCTTTTGTCATATGACGCTTCCGTTTGCGTTTTGTTTTTCTTTCTTGCGTTCCGTGATGTCCATAAGCTACTCTTTCCGACAATCGTTCTCGCTCAGATGTCTTTCTGTCCACATACCGAACCGTATGATCCGGCATCTCTTCCCGCTGCTTTTGCGCCGCATGTACATGATACGATCGTGTCCGCGGCTGTTCCATCGGGACTTCCGTCACTCTATCTTCCCTGTGTTCCGCATTTTCCGTTATATTTTGCTGAATTTCTCCCGATGGCGGTGTTTCCTGCCGTTCTCTTTGCCGTCTTGCATTGCTTTTACCATAATACATGGTATGACTGCGATCCCGTCGCGGAAAATATGTGGTTGCAAACTCTTCTTCTGTCTTATTTTCTCTGAGCCGCTCCCGTTTTTGTTCTTCTTGCGCTGATTCCTGTCCGCGATTTGTTCGTTCGTCCATAATCGCCGTTCCTCCTTTGATTGCTTCACTCAAATCTTTCTTATTATACATTTTTCCGTCTTTTCCGACAACCTTTTCTTGCAAGAACAATGGATTTGTAATTTTTCATTTCATATTTCTTAAGATTCTTGCAGAAACCAACATACCTGATATAATAAATCATAGACACTATTTTTGTAGGAGGGATTCCCATGACCTATCATGAATGCATTCATTACTTGGAAGAAGAAGTCGGATTTGGCTCCGTTCCCGGTCTATCTCGGATACAAGCACTATTGGATCGTTTAGGGCATCCAGAACATAACCTCCGTTGCATTCATGTTGCGGGTACTAACGGGAAAGGTTCCGCCGTTGCTATGCTTTCTTCCATTTTGCAAAAAAACGGCTGGAAAACAGCAACCTATACTTCTCCCCATTTGCATAGTTATAATGAACGTTTTGTCATTAACGGTCTTCCGATTTCCGATGCAGACTTCGCAGCGGAAATTACCAAAATGCGGCAGCACTGTCTTACTATGGCGGAAGCCGGAGAAGAACTTCCCACTTTATTCGAGATCTTGACTGCAGCAGCATTTGACTATTTTTCGCGTATGCAGGTGGATATTGCTATTTTAGAAGTCGGCTTGGGCGGCACCTATGATGCTACAAATGTCATAGAACGCCCCATACTCAGCTTAATTATGTCCATCAGCATGGATCATATGGATTTTTTAGGCAATACATTAGAAGAAATCGCCGCGGAAAAATGTGGAATTATTAAGAAAAATTCTCCTGTTGTGTTGTATTCTCAAGAAAAAATAGTATATAATATTGCTAAACAAACTGCTGCTTCCCTATCCGCTCCCTTTTTCTGCGAAATGGAAAGTCAAGTCATCATACATCAACAGGATTTGCAAAAAACTGTTTTTTCTGTCAAAAATCAATTGATAGAATATGACCATGTCCAGCTGCCTCTTCTTGGCGATTATCAAATTCAAAACTGCATTACTGTACTGAATGCTTGTGCTGTTTTACAAAAATTTGGTCTGTCTTTCACAGAAGACAAAATTCGTCGGGGCATATTATCAGCTGTATGGAGAGGTCGTATGGAAGTATTACATGAGAATCCTCTGGTATTATTGGACGGCGCGCATAATGCGGATGGCATTGCAAAATTGGCACAGGCATTGCCACACTACGCCGCAGGCAAGGAAATTACACTGATTTTAGGTGTTCTTGGCGACAAGGAATATCCTTTGATGCTGCAACAAATCTTTCCATTGATTACACGTGCTGTACTGACCGAACCCATCAGCCAAAGAAAATTGGCACTTTTGGATTTGCAGCATGCAGTAGAAAAATACCAAAAACCAATTTATCTGGAAAAAGAAATCCCGCAAGCATTCACACGAGCATTGTCGATTACCTCCAAAGACGACATGATTATAGGCTGCGGTTCTTTATACATGATTGGTGCACTACGAGATTTTATTTTGGATTATGATTGGAGAAATGATTTATGATAAACTTCAAAGAAGAACTGGAAAAATACCAGCCTCTGCTGGAACTAGATGATATTGAAAGCGCCCTGCATCCTTCCCAAATGCAGGATTTGCTGGATATTTTACAGCATATTGCAAAGGAAAAAACACAGGATCACACTGCGTCAGAAACTGAGTAAAGGAGTCGATGGCTATGAAATGTCCGAATTGCGGCAGCAATGTTCCAAGTGGCTGTCACTGCCCTGTTTGCGGTGTAGACACCTTTGTTTTCAAAAAAGCCAGAAATGCTTCCATTCGGCTTTATAATGCTGCTTTGCAGTCAGCAAAGGAACAGGATCTCTCTGGCGCAGCTACACTTTTGGAACAAAGCCTAATATTCGATAAAAATCATTACCAAGCCCGCAATTTGCTGGGTTTAATTTATCTGGAAACCGGACGCATTGCAGATGCATTGAAACATTGGATCATCAGCACATCACTGGTATCAGAAAACAATCCCGCCACATCATATATAGAATATCTGCAAAAAAATGCACGGGAAATGGAACAGTATAACGATGCAATACGCCTATATAATCAGGCACTGTATTATCTGCATCAAGGCAGTGATGATCTGGCAATTATTCAGTTAAAAAAATGTTTGGATCTGAATCCAAACCTGTTAGATGGATATAATTTAATGACTTTGTGCTGTCTGATGGAACATAACGAAAAACGCGCACAGCATTTTATCGATATCGTTTTGCGCAAAGATACGAAAAATCCCAATGCCCTGCGCTATCAGCGTGAAATTGGCAGCGACCGCCGTGGAGTAAGCGTTTTATCCAAACAAAAGAAAGCATCTGCAAAAGGGAATCATGAACAGGTCGTTTCCGTAAAAAAAACCGATAGTGCGCCACCTATGCCTCGCTACAAGCGTAAAGAAGTTAAGTCGGTTCATACATTGGAACAGCGGGATTTTCTCTCCTTTGGTCTCGGCGTTATTGCCGCTGCTGTCGTTTTATTGGTATTAGTACTGCCTGCGCTGAATGAAACTAAGGATCGAACCATCGCAACTTTGCAGGCACAGGTGGAAAGTTACACCGGCGAAACCAATATGACACCAGAAGAAGTTCTGGCTATGCGAGAGCAATTAACAGCATTGGAAGAGGAAAATAAACAATTACGCAGTGAAGAAAACAAACAGGCTAATTTAGAATTATTGGAAACCGCTGTTTCGCAGCTTGCCGATCAAAGATACGAAGAATGTGTCGCTACCTTGGACAGTATCGAAACAGTTGGATTCAGCGAAGAGGATATGGCAAGATATAATTCCGCCAAAACCACCGCCTATCCAAGGGCTGCAGATAGCCTATATACCAAAGGAAAAAGTGAATTTTTGAGCAATAATTTTTCCGAAGCAAAATTACATTTGGAAAATGCATTAAAATACACCAGCAATGAAAACTTCATTGACGATGCATATTATTATCTTGGGAAAATTGCAGAATCCGAAAATGATACAGAAAAAGCAAAAGAATACTATCAAAAAATACAAACAGAATATCCTGATTCCAATCAGCTGGAAAATGTGCAGCTGGCACTGGAATATTTGAATGCCGAAGCTTAATACAAAGCGAATTCCGCAAGGATATGATCAGCCATTTGGCTGTTCTTCTGTCATCAAAGAATACAAAGCGGCAGATATTCCAGCATAACCACGATTATTTCTATCATATCTGTTTTCACATTGTATTTTATGAAAATAAATCGGCAGAGAGAAAAATCTGCAAGCTCCGCGCAAAAAACAATGCAAGATTATTTCAAGAGGCAGAATCTGATTTTCAGACTCTGCCTCTTTTTTATCTGCGATTGCGGGTTCTGTGCATATCAAACCATTTAGCACATTCTTTGCCGTTGTTTTCTCTCAATAACAACTGTCTATCGAAAAGCTGGAATCTCGCCATCCCTTGCCACAGATATGCACCGGAAAATAGGACTAATGGATATATGTGACCAAACATGCAAAGAAAAAACCAAGAATAACCTTTTTGAGGCATCTCCCTCTTTTTGTCCTCCACATCTTCTTTTCCACATATCTCTGCTTACACAACAGCAAAACCAATTCCCCTCACACGGCTTTTGTGTTTACATTCTGTACATGGGTTCCTGCGGGATGCTGCCATCTTTCTAGCGAAATAAAATCTCGGAATCAACCGTTTCAAAAACAATGTCCCGTACATTCATTTTGCGTTTTCTAACACCTTCTTTACACTTGTACTTGAATGGTACTTCCTTTACTGCTCTTTTGTACGATCAATTTTTTGTCTATACGTTCTTTTAATTCCGAAACATGAGAAATAATTCCAACCATGCGGCTGCCATACGTTAATTGTTGCAAAATGTCCATCGCCTGTTCTCTGGATTCCTCATCCAATGACCCAAACCCTTCATCAATAAACAATGCATCCATTTGTACGCCACCGGAAGTTTGTTGTATCATATCCGATAATCCCAAAGCCAAGCAAAGGGATGCCTTAAATGCCTCACCCCCGGAAAGAGATTTCACACTCCGAGCTTTTCCAGTAAAATCATCAAATACTTCCAGTTCCAAACCGGCATGACTGCGCTTATTACTGGCAATCTCTGCCCGCTGCAGGGTAAACCTTCCATTGGTCATCTCAAAAAAACGTACATTTGCCGCTTCTACAATATGATCGAAATAATAACCCTGAATAAACTGCTCAAAAGCGATTTTTTCTTGCCCACTCACTTCTCCGCTGGCTGTCTTGGAAAGTTCCAATATGGGCAGATATTCCGCTTCTGCCTGCTGCCAGACATCCATCTCCGTTTCTGTTTGTCGGATGATATGACCACGCAGTGTACAGGAAGTCTGTAAACGCTTTTGTTCTTCTTCCAATCGTTCTTTTTCCGCTTTCTGATGATTCAATTCTTCATCCAGCACATGCAAATCCTTCCATATTATCCCAACTGCCGCAGCCCTACATTCTTCCAACTTCTTTTGTCCCTGCCTCCAGTCCTCGAAAAACCTACGATTTTCTTGTTCCGCTCGTTCCAATTCCTCTCTAGGAATACTATAAGACTTACAGACATCCCACGATTGCATTTTGTGCATTTCTAACGCTGTTTGCAACCGTTCCTTTCCCTCTTGTTCCTGTCGCTCTGCTATGAAGAGTTCTTCTCGGATTTTTTCTAATTTCGCCTGTGTCCTTTCCAAATCCATTTTTGCCTGCTGCCAGTTCGCTTGGATACGTCCCGTTTCATCCTTCAGATCTTGTATGCGTATTTCCCACGTCCGCATTTCTTCCCGCGCCTGCGCATATGTTTTACCGCCAATCCTCTCCTGTAACACTGCAAGCTGCCCTTGTATTTCTGAAAGCTCCTCTTGCAGCTGTCTAATCTGTCGTTCTTGCAACATTCGTTCTGCTTCCTGCTTCTCCTTTTCCATCGTTACCGTTTCTTTTTGTTCTGCCGTTTTTCGCAATACTATCATTCCTTGTTCCACTTCCCTTTGTTCCGCTTCCTTTGCAGATAATTGGGTTTGCAACTGAGATCTCATATGCTGCAGCGCTTCTTTCGTATAAAGTCCCAAGGCTTGCATCCGTTTTTCTATCTCTTGCTGCATTGTATCCAGCCGCTCTTGACACGCACGACCACTTGCAGAAATTTCTTCCAAAACCTGCTTTTCTTCCTGTTCTATTTTCCGCAGTCGGTTCCATTCTTCTTGTGTCGGTGCCTCCTGTGCAGGTACTGCCGGATGTGGATGCTCCAAAGAACCGCAAACAGGACATGGGACTCCCTCCTGCAGCTGTTCCGCCAAAAAGCCTGCCTGCTCCCGCAAAAACAGCCGCTCTGCTTCCGCTGCCCGGCGCTGCGCTTTCTGCCAAATAACTTCCTGTGCACAGTATTCCTCATGTATCCTCTCTTTGCGAAATTGCTCCTGCCGCAGGTCGACTTGCTTTTGAAACAGCTCTGACAAATCGGCTTGCCGTTCTCCTAGTGACTGAACTTCGCGCGCCAACGCCTGCGCTTCCATTTCCCGCAATGACAATCGAGATTCCGCTACTTGTATTTTCTCCAACAGCTGCGTTACTTTCTTCTCTTTTTCTTCCAGTATATTTTGTTTCTGCTCTGCAGCTCGCCTTTCTTCTTCTTTGGTATTCCATTTTGTGGTCAATCGCTGTACTGCTTCATAATCGTTCCATTTCTCCTGCAGCTTAGTCGCTTCTCTCTGCGCATAATCCAATACGCGTTCTAATTCTGGAAGAGATTGCCGTTCCTTTTCACATGTTGCCAATACGCTCTGTTGTTCCGATTCCGTACATCCCTCTTCTGCCTGTTGTCGTTGCAACCGTTCTCTTTCTGCAACTTCTCGCTGCCATTGATCATAGACCGGTCGAATATGATCCATAACCTCTCTTTGGCGCAGCAGACGCTCTCTTATCTGCTCCTGTTCCGCTTTTCGCCTCTCCAATGCTTCATATGCTTTTTGTGCTTCTTCCAAATTATTTAAAATGGTTTGCTCGTGCGCTGCATTAGCTCTCTCCACTGCTTTTTCTTCAATTTTTTTTGTTCTCTCTAACACTGCATTCTCTGCCTGCATACGTTTTTTTTCTTCTTCGGTCTGCAGTCGTTTGATCTGAAGGAGCTGCTCTGATGCCGTATACAACATCTCATCGGTACATGCCGTGCCCAAACCTTGTGCCAGCAATTCCTGCAGTCGTTTTTTGCTGTCCTCAAAAACCATTCTTTTTTCTTTTGCGAGTTCCTTCAATTTTTGCTGGAAGATCAGATATGCATCCGTACGAAATACACTGCGGAATATCGCCCCACGCTCTTCGCTTTTTGCGAGTAGTAATTTCAGAAATTCTCCTTGTGCAATCATCGCGATCTGCTTAAATTGTTTCGCATCAATCCCCAATATCTTTTTGATCTCCTGCGTTACATCCCTATCGCCAGTCACAACCGATCCATCCGGTGCATATAATGCCGCATCGGCTATTTTTTTGGTCGTACCTTCTCCTCGTTTTTTCGGACGTTCATATTCTGGCGACCGTTCCAGCCGATAGATACCGCCATGATGGGAGAATATCAGCTTTACATACGTTTCTGTTTGTGGATTTGCAAAATCACTGCGCATACTTTTGACTTCTCTGTTTGATCCGCTGACTTCGCCGTATAATGCATAACAAATCGCATCAAAAATCGTTGTCTTGCCTGCGCCCGTATCTCCAGTAATCAAAAAGATCCCTTGTTCTCCCAACTGTTCTAATGGGATGTCCACACATTCTGCATAGGGACCAAAGGCAGATATGGTTACTTGCATCGGCTTCATTTGCTTTCTTCCTCCATTTCCTTCCAAACGGTTTCTGCTATTTTTCGCTGATGTCCATCCATTGATTTTCCATTTTGTTTTTCAAAAAACTGGGAAAACAACGAGATTCCCATCTCTTCCTGCGGCATTTCCTTCCACACTGTTGCAATCCGCATTTCCCTTCTTTCCGCCCGTTCTAATGTCATCAAATTGGGATAATATGCCTGTAAGCGCCGCACAGGATCATAAACAATCCCACTGTCCGTCAAAATTACTCGAATATAATCCTCTGTTCCGCCGCATTCCCTTGCAGCCTCCAATAAATCCACAAAATTTCCTCTGATTTCTCGCATTTCATGAAGCGGTTCCAATGGCAAAAATTCCATAGATATGTCACCTTTTTCCCGCAATTCCACCATCATCAACCCCTTTTTTTGCCTTAGTTCCGAAAAAGAATATTTCATTGGAGAACCAGCATATCGGATCGTATCTTTTCCAATACGCTGCGGACTGTGCAAATGCCCCAGTGCAACATAATCAAAACCAAATAAAAGTGAAGCATCTATCGCATCTACGCCGCCCAGCATTTTCACTTCCGAATCGCTCTGTTCCGCAATGCCGTTCCATGTCACAAATTGATGCGCCAAAAGTACATTGCGCGCAGCGGGATCTATTGTCACCGTTTGCAACGCCCAACGTACTGCATCGGCATACGTTGATATGGCTGCACTTCCTGCATAAGGCAATACCAATGCTGGTTTCAAAAAGGGCAATAAATAGAAATGCACCGTTCCATAAGCATCCTGCTTTTCCACATGCGCTAATGTACCGTTGAACATTCCACAAATATGTACATTCTGCTCTTCCAGGCATCTTCTGCCAAAATCCAATCGTCCCGCAGAATCATGATTTCCTGCAATCAAATAGACACAAATGCCCATACGATGTAACTGTGTCAAAAAATCATCCAGCAAATGTACTGCCTCTACTGGCGGAATGGTTTTATCATATACATCTCCGCTAATCAAAATCCCGTCCGGTCGGTGCAACGCTGCAAGCCGGCAAATTTGATCGATCAGATACCGCTGGTCTTCCAACAAAGAACGTTCAAACATGCGTTTGCCTAAATGCAAATCACTGCAATGAAATAATTTCATATTGTGTTCTCCTTTTGACAAAGCGGTATATCTTTGATATACCGCAACCTAAAACATAGCAAATTCACTTATCATAAGACAATCGTTGCAGACCATTTCTGTATTTCCTGCAACAATCCAAATGCCATCCTCTTACAATTCCCTTTGTTGCAGATAGGAAATACTGTCTTACTTCTGTCTTTTTTCTCTCACATATGGCGTTATGACCCACTTCATGCAGCCATCCAGCTGATTTTCAAATACATAATAGCCCTCTAATACATCATTCAGCGGCGCACGATGTGTGATCAGACAGGATGTATCGATTTTTCCACACTGTACCAGCCGCATGATCTCTTCACTGGCATTCGCATCCACACCGCCTGTTTTGAATGTCAGATTTTTACCGTACATAAGATGCAATGGCAACTCCTGCGTTTGACCGTAAAGAGCAACCAACACAACGATCGCATTTGGTCTTGCAACTTTCCATGCAGTTTGAAAGGTATCGTTGCCACCGGCAACTTCAAACACACGATCCGCCCCTCTTCCCTCTGTCAGTCGCAACACTTCTTCTGTCACATCCGTTTGATTCGGATTGATACAAACGTCTGCCAGTCCTTTTTCTTTCGCCAAGGATAGTCTATCCGCGTTGGTATCCACTACAATCACTTGAGCCGGACTGTATAATTGTACACACATCATCGTACATAACCCAGTTGGTCCCGCTCCCAATACTACAACCGTATCTGCCGGATGGATTTCTCCGATGCTTGCCGCCCAATATCCCGTTGCCAAAATATCTCCGTTGAATAACGCCGCTTCATCCGAAACGCTTTCTGGAATCCGCGTCATTCCCTGATCTGCCAACGGCACACGTACGTATTCCGCTTGGCATCCATCTATGCGACAGCCCAGCTCCCATCCGCCTTGCACACAATTATTGACAAATCCTCGTTTGCAGAAAAAGCAGTCTCCACAAAATGTTTCAACATTCACCGAAACACGGTCGCCTGACTGAAAATGGTTCACATCTTTTCCAACCGCTACAACCTCACCGACGAATTCATGCCCCAAAATGATATTTTCTTTCGCCCGCGCCACTGTACCATGCTTAATATGCAAGTCACTGGAACAAATAGAAGCATATGTAACGCGTACAATCGCATCTGTGCTCTCTTGAATAACCGGAATCGCTCTATCTTCCAACGCCAATTCTCCGTTTCCTTGATATACCAGCGCTTTCATTGTATGATCCATATTCATTTTCCTCTTTTCCATCAAAATGTTTCCAACACCTGATCGATTTGCCGCATCGCCTCCTGCAAAATTTCAGGAACTGGTCGCAAACCAGCATCCAATCCTTCTGCGGCAATGCAGCGATATTCTGGAATTCCAAAAAATTCGCTCATGGCATATAGATAGCGAGAACCCATTTCCAGCGGATGATCCTGATAAAATCCGCCCCGTGTCGTCAAGTAAATCATCTGATCTGCTTTGCAGGTACCAAAACATCCTCTCTCATCACAGCCAAATGTAATACCCTCCACACAAAGATTTTCAATATATACTTTCAGCAATGCTGGAAAACTCAAGTCCCAAAACGGCGCCGCAATCACAATCTTATCCGCCGCCGCAAACTGATTTGCGTACCGAAATCGAGGATGATCAAAATTTTTATCCGCTAATAATCGCTCCCTCTGCCAGAAAAATCCATCTGTAAAATAATCCAGCGATTCATCCATCAAACAAAGCTCTGTCACTTCATATCCGTCTTTTCCCTGCAATTTTTCCAAAAAATAATCTGCTAGTTTTTGTGTGCGGGAATTTTCCCGACGAATACAGCAATTTACGAATAATACTTGTTTCATCAATCATTCCTCCTTATCGTTCAGACCATTCTTTTACTTGCAAAACACCAAATGCATGTTCCTTCATCATCGATTCCACCTCTTTTAACAGCGGAATCGAATCTGCTGCTCCCTGTTTTCCGATGGCAATCGAACTTGCCGTTGTTGCCAGAAGTAAGCATTCTGGAATGGATTTTCCATGCAGTATGCCATATAAAAAATAGCCGGTAAAGGTATCTCCTGCTGCTGTCGTATCGATCACCGGTACATCAAAACAGCCAATTTGATATGTCTTTGTATCTACAGAACAAAGTGCACCACGGCTACCTAATGTCAAGAGGATCCCACACTGCGGATATTTCTTTCGCAACACAGGCAGGATGTCCTCCTCCCGCTCACATGCTGCAATCTGCCTTCCCTCTATCTCATTGACAATCAGCCAATCCAGCAATTCCAACGGATATTCATGGATTCGTTCATTGATTGGCGCAGCATTCCATGCTGTACGCATTCCTCTGGCATGGGCTTGCTGCATGATATATCCTACTAAATTGGTTTCGTTTTGCAGCAGTACGAAAGTATCCTTCCCCATTGCATCCAATACATTGCATACGTATGTTTCCGTCAGCATTTGATTAGTACCACCATACAAAAGAATACAATTTTGCCCTGTTCGATCTACTTGTATGATTGCATGACCATTCGGGGCATCCATATGCTGCAAATATTCCGTATCTACCCCATTTTCTCGTAAAACGACTTCTAAATCCTCCCCGCCCTTTCCAAGAATCCCTGCATGAATGACATGATTTCCGGCTTTTGCCGCTGCAATGGACTGATTCAAACCCTTTCCTCCGCAATGCAAACAAAAATCCTGTGAAGCTTTGGTTTCTCCCGGTTGCAAAAACGAATCCACCTGATATACATAATCCACGTTCATAGAACCAAAATTACATATTTTCAAACCAATTCCTCCGTTTCTCTATTTTCCACCTTTTTTCTCAGAATTTCTGCTCCAAAATGTCATAACAACCCATGAAATATTGTCCTATCCCGGTATGTCGGTCATGAAAATCGCAATAGACCAATATCTTCATTCTTTCCGCCATTTCAAACAAGGATCCGATCTGATCTTTTCACCATCTAAAAAACGCTTTACCGCTAAACTACGACCGATCCCTCAAAAGAGACAATTTCGCACCTTTCCATATGCCTTCTCAATCTAATCTACGAATAACAAAAAAGCGTATTCTTTCTGCAACAAATACAGAAATCACAAAAAGAAAGACCTGTTCCATCATCGGTCACAGCATGCCCAATCAAATCACCATTGATATTTTCCTACAAATTGAATCTTTTTTTATTGTAACATAACTGACTTTATACTTCAATCGCATTTCTTTTTGCAACAATTTTACCATAGCAAAACGATATTATTATATTACAATAAACAAACCAATCCCTTCATATACAATTTTTTGATAAGACAATGCTTTGCTTGTTCAAACAAAATGCCAATCCACTCTCAATACATAATGATATTTCGCATTCCGCATGCAAATAAAACGAAACCGTCCCGATTCTATAAAATATCTACAAGAATTGCCGCCTTTTTCCCGCAAAAAGGTCATACGCTTATTCTCCCATGTTCCTTGATTTCATCCCATCTGACTGAAACCGCAAATACATTTCCCATGAAACACACACCTGATCTCAATAAAAAAGAACGGAAGAAATTTCAAATGGCTTAAAATTTGTCCCGCTCTTTTTTCAATCCATGACAGAAACATTTCTGTCATGCTCTATTCCATTTCCAGTTCTAATTTCGGTTCTGCCGTAGATTCATTGGTTTCCTGCAGATTGCCTAATACCGGCAGATTATAATGCTGACGCACTTTATTTTCAATCTCTCTGCACATTTCTGGATGTTCTTTCAAAAAGGTTTTTGCATTTTCTCTTCCTTGTCCGATTCGTGTCTCTTCATATGCATACCAAGCGCCGCTTTTGTTGACGATATCCACTTCCGCTGCCAAATCCAGAATATCTCCTTCTCTGGAAATTCCTTGTCCATAGACAATGTCAAATTCTGCTGTTTTAAACGGAGGAGCCACTTTATTTTTCGCGATTTTTACCTTCACACGGTTTCCGACAATTTCCGTTCCCTGTTTTAGCACATCCGATTTCCGAATATCAATCCGAATGGAAGAATAGAATTTTAGCGCACGTCCACCAGTCGTTGTTTCCGGATTTCCAAAGGTAACGCCGATTTTCTCACGCAACTGGTTGATAAATACCACCGTGCAATGAGATTTATTGGTGATCCCCGTCAGTTTCCGCAATGCTTGACTCATCAGTCTTGCCTGCAGTCCCATATGAGAATCTCCCATTTCTCCTTCAATTTCCGCCCGCGGCACCAATGCTGCTACCGAGTCCACAATAACAATATCAATCGCACCACTGCGCACCATGGTCTCAGCAATTTCTAAAGCCTGCTCTCCATCATCTGGCTGAGAGATATATAGATTATCAATATCTACGCCTAACGCTTTGGCATAGGTAGGATCCATTGCATGTTCTGCATCAATATATCCAGCAATCCCGCCGCTTTTTTGTACCTCTGCTACCATATGTAATGCAACCGTTGTTTTCCCGGAGGATTCCGGACCATATATTTCAATAATTCTGCCTTTTGGTACACCGCCTACTCCCAGCGCAATATCTAAACTCAAAGACCCGGAAGGAACTACTTCCACATTCATTTTTGCAGTGTCGTCTCCCAGCTTCATCACTGCCCCTTTTCCAAATTGCTTTTCAATTTGACTCAACGCCGCATCTAAGGCTTTTTGTTTATCTTCAAATTTGATTTCTTCCTTATTCGCTTTTGCTGCCGCCATGACATAACCACCTTTCCTGTCAGAAACACGAACTTATGTTCTTATTTTACACAATTCTATCCCTGCTGTCAACCTGTTTTTTCTTTTTAATCGGGGTCTCCGCCAACAATACCGCACCAAAAATCAAAATACAACCAATGTAGCCTCGCAGCGTCAACCGTTCCCCATACAGCAAAGCGGAAAGAATCGCTGCAAAAATCGATTCTGTTGTAATAATCAATGCGGTTTTATTCGCAGAAGTATATTTTTGTCCCACTGACTGCAACACAAAATAAATTCCTGTGCAGAATACACCGACATAAACGAAATTGCCAACAGCATTCCATGTCAATGCCGGAACTGCACCGCCCATAAAGCAGGCAACTACAAAGGACAACAATGCCACTACTGCATTTTCTACTAATGTAATTCGAATCGAATTACAGCCAGCAATCCATCGTCCCATCAATGCCATTTGCAAAGAGAATGCAATGCAGCTGCCAAAGGAAAGTACCGCACCCAAATCCAACCGTAATCCATCTGTAACCGACAAAAGCGCAACCCCGACTACCGTCACAGCAGCCGCTAGTAATATCGGTGCCGTTGGTCGCTGACGGAATAATATCCAGCCAATCATCGGCACCACAACTGCGGTCGTATTACTCAAAAACGCATTCACAGAAGGTGTGGTATATTGCAATCCCAATGTCAAAAGCAAAAACATTGCTGCCAACAATACACCGAAAATCCCACCAACTTTCCATTCTTGTTTTGTCATACTGCGCCATTCTTTTCGGTAAAGCACACCCAAACAGACAGCCGCCAACAAAAATCGTCCAAAAATCACCTGATACGGTGTAAATCCATCGTCTAATAAATATTTGACGCTGATAAATCCGCCGCCTCCAATGGCAGCCGCCAGAAGCAGCAACCCATCTCCTTTATGATTCATGCTGCAACGCCTTTCTCAATGCATCCAGTGCATACATGGCAGCGCGTTCTCGAATTTGATTGCGCTTTCCTGTATAATGATATTCCATTACCGTTGTCTTTCCTGCATCATACAATCCAATATATACCAGCCCCACCGGTTTTTCTGCCGTCGCTCCGTCTGGACCGGCAATCCCGGTTGTAGAAAGTCCGATCTCTGCTCCGCTGCTTTTTGCTATGCCTTCCGCCATCTCAGCCGCCACTTCTTTGCTGACTGCTGTATATGCTTCCAACGTTTCTGCCTTTACGCCCAATCTCCGCATTTTGGCATCATTGGAATATGTCACACAGCCCTCTAACAAAACCTCAGATATCCCCGGATATTCCACCAGAGCAGATGTCACCAGACCGCCTGTACAGGATTCCGCAACGGCAATGGTCTTTTTCTGTTCCAGCAACAGCTGCGCTACCACCGTCTGCATATTGGTTTCCCCTTCTGCATATACCGCATTCCCTAATCGCTGCCGCAGAGCAGCTTTTACCGGCGCAATGAGTTCTTTTGCTTCCGCTTCGGATTTTGCTTTTGCAGTGATCCGCAGGATTGCTTCTCCCATCTTTGCATAAGGCGCAATCGTCGGATTTGTCTGGCTGTCAATCAAATCTTTTACCAGGGTTTCCATAGCGCTTTCTCCAACACTGGCTACACGCAAAATTTCCGATACAAAAGTATATTCCTGTTTCTGCTGCAAAAACGGTTTTACTTGTTCTTCAAACATCGGAATGGTTTCCTTCGGCGGTCCAGGCAGCATCACAATAATTTTTCCATTTTTCTCCATAATAATGCCTGGTGCCGTTCCGTTCTCATTGTATAGCACCTTACCATGTTCTTTCGGCACCAATGCCTGCTTGCGGTTATTTTCCGTCATCTTCCTTCCAGTTTGTTGAAAAAAACGCTCAATCCTTGCCAATGCCCGCTCATCCAGCACCAGTTCTTCTCCAAAATATGCTGCTGCCGTTTCTTTTGTCAAATCATCCTCTGTCGGTCCCAGTCCACCAGTAGTCACAATGAGATCTGCACGGGAAAAAGCTTGAAAAATCGTATCTTTCAACCGCTGCGGATTATCTCCTACCACAGACTGAAAATACACTTCTATCCCCAGCTGCGCCAACTCCTTGGATAAATACTGCGCATTGGTATTGACAATATCTCCCAGCAAAATTTCTGTTCCAACTGCAATGATTTCTGCTTTCAATCGCAAACACCTCCTAAAATATCATTCTCTCTCAATTTTCATAACCTGTATTGGAGAAATGCTACATACCTATACTTGAAACCATGGCGTTTCTCTCCGCGTTCAGACGACTGCTTTTCCTTCCCGATTTCACTCCACTTTCTTTTCGTCTCCAGTCAATATTCTGTACCATACAGATTCCAATCATTTCATTCATTTTCCAGAGTTAACTTGTACTTTGCAATCGTAGCATCCGCAATACATATCTGTTCGCAACGGTACCAATTGCTCACACGATACCCTGTTTTTACGCAGACACATTTCTTTGTCAATCCATTCTAATACAGCAATGCCTCGCTCTCTGCCAATACATTTTAGATGCAAGCCTTGCTTTCACATGCCTTCCATTTCCCGTTAACTCCCAACATATTATAGCACTTCTCAAAACGGCACACAACAAAAACAAAATGGCTGAACGGATTCTCCTTTTGCTAGCATCTTTTACATCCGTACATACATGAATTGCCATCAGAATCGACTGCGTCTCTGAAAAACAGGATACATCACCATCTTTTCATGGCTTCCGCCTTTCTCTATACAAACACTTCTCTATTTTTCACTGACATATACCCTCATCTAACAGAACGTGGCACAATAAAAGTATCGTCTACAATCTTACGTTACCATATCCCGATCTGTAAAAAACATCCCAAAACATACTTTTTTGCCTATCATCGTTCTCCATATAACCTGTATACACCAACAGACTCTGTATTTCTTGCATGTTTTTATCTATTGCAAATTTTCAAAACATGCAAACGTTACTATTTCCAATGAATTTCAGTAAAAATTGAAAAAATTTGCGGATACTATATCATGAGGTGATGAAAATGGCAAAAAAGAAATATGACAAAAAGAAACAGATTCCCAAAGATACCATTTCTGGCGGCGATACCTACAGCATTCGCCAAAATTCGCATTACAGCGATAGCGGAAAATCAGAACCAGATAACAACATTTTCTGGGAAGAACGCAGCAATCCACTGAGCAGCAAAGGAAATTAATCACACATCCATTCCAAAGCAAGGAGAACCGTCGTCATTGGCAACGTGCTTCTCCTTGTTCCATTTTTCTGTTGTTACCATAACGCATATCGTTCAGAATGTTTGGATCGGGGCATATGATTACCTAATCCAGTAAAAACAGCCCTCTTTCCTCCCAAAAGTTTATGCCTCTGATTCGTGCATCCTTTTTCCGATTCATTTGCATATTTGTTCATCTGCAAAACGTTTCCGTATTTAGGATCTATACTCCATATACCCTCCACATAAAAACAGTCGGGTGAATCCATTTCAACTGAATTTCCCGACTGTCTGTACCAGACATCTCCGACAGAATGTCCGCATATTTCATTGATTATATTTTTATTTACATTATCTGCAATTACTTGCAATATATCCCTTACAGCAGTTCCTCTCGCAGTACCTCCCCCATTCTTCGAATGCCTTCGACAATTTTATCTTCTGGCATATTGGAAAAATTCATACGGAATGTATTTTCTTTTCCACCTTCTGGGAAAAACGCACCGCCAGGAATATATGCTACATTTTTTTCTACGCATTTTTTCAACAACTCTCGTGCATCCATTTGCGGCGGCAACTCTACCCATGTGAACAATCCCCCATGGGGTCTTGTAAACTTGATATTTTTAGGAAATACTGCCTCCATTGTATCCAGCATCAATGTTCTTCTTTTGCCATATAACGCTCGAATCCGTTCCACATGCGCATCCAGATCATATAATTCCATGAATCTACTGATTTCCATTTGAGATATCGTAGAAGGCTGCAAATCCGCTCCTTGTTTTAGAAATACGTATTTTTGCAAAATCTCCGGTGCTGCACAAATCCAACCGATTCGATAACCAGGCGCCAGTATTTTCGAAAAAGAACCAAGGAAAATCACCAGCCCTTCTGTGTCCATGGACTTTAAGGAAGGAATCGCTTTTCCCTCATAACGCAGTTCTCCATAGGGATTGTCTTCAATCACCGGAATATGGAATCGGTTTACTACTTCTAAAAACGCTTTTCTCCGTTCCAAAGACCAGGTACGACCTGTGGGATTTTGAAAATCAGGAATCACATAAATCATCTTTATGCGCTGCGTTGTTTGAAGAATTTTCTCTAATGCTTCCGGAATCATACCATCCTCATCCGTCGGAACTTCCATAAACTGCGGCTGATATGCCTGAAACGCATTGAAAGCACCCATATAAGACGGACTTTCAAACAACACAACATCGCCCTCATCCAGAAATAATCTGCCGGAAAAGTCCAAGCCCTGTTGAGAACCATTTGTAATTAAAATATCCTGCGGTACTGCTGTAATATCGTATTTTTCCTTCATTCTTACCGCAATTTTTTCACGCAACGGCTCAAATCCTTCTGTTGTTGCATACTGCATCGCCATTGCACCAGTTTCGTCCATCACATGACAAGCCGCATCTTTCATTTCTGCTACCGGAAACATTTCCGGCGCTGGCAACCCACCCGCAAAAGAAATCATATTCGGTTTCAATGTCAGTTTAATGGCTTCTCGAATTTCAGAGCCTTTGATCCGTTCCATTCTTTTGGCAAATGTAATTTGCTGCATACTTAATTCCCTCCTTCTTCTCCTGTTTGTATACGTTTTTTCGATGGTACAAAGAATCCAATCAACGCCGCAATGGCTACTGGCAAAATCCAGTTCAAACCAAAGGAGGACAAAGGCAGACGATCCATGCCAGGAACTCCTACCAGAGTCAGAACACTGATCAACAATGCCATATAAGCCGCAAAGCGGAATACATTATCATTTTTGATTCTTTCTGTAAAGATTGACAACAGAATCATTGCCACTACAATGGGATAAATCACACTCAAAATAGGACCGGAAAACTGAATGATCGTATTTACGCCAAAGTTTGAAATCACTGCACTAAATACACAGAAAATCACAACCAGCCATTCATATTTGATCTTATTATGGAATACCCCTGAAAAAAACTGCGCCACTGCTGCCGTTGTACCAATTGCCGTCGTCAAACAAGCCAATGCAATAATAATGCCCAACAAAATCTTTCCGCCTTCCCCTAACAGCGCACCTGTAATTGCAACTACCAATGCAGTCTGTTCTACATCTGCGCCATATTGTTGAGAAACCGTTGTACCAACCAAACACAATCCGCCGTATACCAACGCCAGGCAAATACCGGCTACAATTCCTGCTTTACCTGTCATGGAAATTCGTTCTTTTTCTTCTGTATATCCTTTGCTGATTACAGATGCCATAATGATAATGGCAATTACCGTGCCGCCAAAGGCATCCATCGTCTGATAGCCTTGTGCCAAACCTTCTGCAAACAAGTGATCGATGTATGGTTCTGGATTGGGATCACCCAATGGCGTTACCAGCCCTTTGATAATCAATACTGCCAATGCCAACAGCAGTGCCGGCGTCAAAAACTTCCCTACATTATCCACAACTTTTGACGGACGTACTGTCAACACCAATGTAACCGCAAAGAAAATAATGGAAAATACAACGGGATTTGCGTTGGGAAATAATGGTTGGATCGAGATTTCAAATGTTGTCGCACCGGTTCTTGGAATCGACATCAGCGGTCCAATACAAGCCAACATAATACATCCCATAACAACTGCAAACTTTTCCCCTACACGGGATAATACACCAATGCCTCTGCTGTTATATTTACAAGATACGATCACTGCCAAAATAGATAAGATTACATCGCCGACCAAAAAGCCCGCAAATGCAGCATACCATTGTTCACCCGATAATACCCCCAAATACGGCGGAAAAATCAAATTTCCTGCACCAAAAAATGTCGCGAAAATTGCAAACCCAATAATGATAATATCCAGATTCTTTTTAGACATAGTTCCACCTCCGTATTCCCGATGTATTCACCTTTACCAAAGCATCATCTGTTGCGCCGCTTCTCTTAACTCTTCCCGGAACTTCGGATGTGCAATTGCAATCAAATTTTCCACACGTTCTCTCACAGACCTTCCCTTTAATGCCGCAATGCCATATTCTGTTACAATATAGTCTACACAATTTCTGGAAAGAGACACTACGCTCCCGGGTGTCAAATATGGCTGGATGGTTGAAATCGTTCCGTTTTTTGCTGTTGCATGCAGTGCAATAATCGAACGCCCATTTTTTGCATGATTTGCTCCTTGGGACATATCTGTTTGCCCGCCGCTTCCGCTATAATGCTTGCTGCCAATCCCTTCTGAAGATACTTGCCCACTCAAATCTACCTGCATTGCCGTGTTAATCGCCACCATATTATCGTTTTTTGCAATGACCGCAGGATTGTTCACATATTCTGCCGGCAACATCAAAATAGATGGATTCTGATCTAACCAGTCATATAAATGCTGATCTCCAAACGCAAAAGTTCCTACGGTCTTTCCTCGATGTAATGTCTTCTTTTTATTGGTGACTACGCCTTTTTCCATCAGCACCGCCATTCCGCTGTTGATCATTTCCGTATGAATCCCCAAATCTTTCTTATCTGTCAATGCCAATGCAATCGCATCCGGAATGCTGCCAATTCCTAACTGGATGGTGTCTCCATCATGAACGAGACTAGCTACATATTGCCCAATGGCTTCGTCCTCTTTTTCAATCTTACTCAATGGAATCGTCGGAATCGGTGTATTGACTTCTACAATACGGTCTACATCTCGAATATGAATTTCCGTATCCCCATTGACTAACGGCAAATTAGGGTTGATTTCCAGTATTATCTTTTCCGCTTTATCCATATAATTTCTATCGATCATATTACCCAAAGAAGTACGCATATACCCATGTTTATCCATTGGGGTTGCAGAGCCTATGTATACATTCGGTTCATCAAATGAATCCTTGCGTTTGGTCGCTTCATGCAGATTGACTGGAATATAGCTACATCTGCCCTCTTGATATAATCTGCGGTTCGTCGCACCGAAAAAATAAGAATCCATAGAAAACGTCTGTTCATACGCTTTATCAAAAAACGGATAATCTCCATTCGCCAGAGAATATAGCACACGGATATGATGGATGTCTTCTCGATCCTGCAGTGTATGCAGTTGCCCTAATATTGTAAACGGTTCATTCGCACAATATCCCGGCACCAAATAATCTCCATCCGAAATGATTGCCAATGCGTCTGCTACTGTTCCTTTTTTGGACTCATACAGTTCTTGAAATTGATTCATATCGCAACTCCTTTCTTATACAGACCCATCCTGTACCAAACAAATCCCCTTCTGTACCGCTTGCTCATTCAATGCAATCAATTCCGGTTTTTTTCCAAGTACCTGTTTTACCGTTTCTGAAATTTCTGCGTCCGTAAAAATACCCGTTTTTGCTGTAAATGCTCCCGTCATAATAATATTTGCTACCTGTCTTGCACCCATTTCCTTTGCCATATCATCTATGGGAATAGCAACAACATCATATGTATCCGATAAATGTTCTGTGTTGCAAAGTGTTGCATTTGCCATCAGCAAACCACCTGTTTTCAGCCTTGGCAGAAATTTTTCCAAGGACGGCTGATTAAATACCATCAACACATCTGCTTTTCCAACAATCGGAGACCCAATTTCATCGTCTGATAAGATGACTGTACAGCTTGCTGTTCCGCCGCGCTGTTCCGGTCCATACTGTGGTAAAAACATTGCCTTTTTCTGATGGGCACAGGCCGCATATCCCAACAATTTTCCTGTTACCATAACGCCCTGTCCGCCAAAACCGGCAATAATCATTTTCAGTTCCATTCTGCTCACTCCTTTGCCTTAAACACACCCAGCGGAAATGTTTTCATGGTATGCTCCTGCATCCATGCAATGGTCTTTTCCGCGGACATTCCCCAGTTTGTCGGACAATTCGACAATAATTCAATAAAGGAAAACCCTTTCTGATCCAATTGATTTTGGAAACCCTGACGCAGTACTTTTTTTGCCTCGTTAATATGTGCCGGTGTATCCAATGCACATCTAGCAACTAATACAGGCGCTTCCAGCTGTGCCAAAATTTCACACATCTTCATTGGATATCCTTCCCGTTTTGGATCTCTGCCATCCTGTGCAGTTGTTGCTTTTTGACCAATTAACGTCGTAGGCGCCATCTGTCCGCCAGTCATACCATAAATGCTGTTATTGACAAAAATTGCTGTGATATTTTCCCCACGGTTTGCTGCATGCATAATTTCAGACAGCCCAATAGCAGCCAAATCGCCATCTCCTTGATATGTATAAACAAATCGTTTGGGACTGCATCGTTTCACACCTGTGGCTACCGCAGGTGCACGTCCATGCAGAGATACAATCATATCTGTATCGAAGTGAAATACACCCATGGAAGAACATCCAATGGGCAATACAGAAGTAGTTTGATCCTGAATGCCAAATTCATCTATCAATTCACAAATCAATCTTGTTGCAACACCATGCAGACATCCTGGACAGTATCCTGTCGCTCTTGGATTCATGGATTTTGGTCTTGTATATACTTTTTCCATCTCATTCACACTCCTCTTGACGGATTTGTCTTTCTATCTCTTCTACCACATCTTCCGTCGTAAAAATCATACCTGCAGAACGACCATAACATGCAATGGGTATTCTGCCCTCCAGCCCAATTTTCAAATCTTCCACCAATTGTGCTGGAATAGACATTTCTAAACACAGCACCTTTTTCACCTGTTTTTCGTCCAACTTCCGTAAGGAATCATATGGAAATGGATACAGTGTAATCGGACGGAACAAACCAACTTTCACACCTTTGCCTCTCAGAATCTGAATAGCGCTTTTTGCAATTCGTGCACTGGTACCATAAGCCGCAATCACATATTCTGCATCTTCCAGCAGATATTCTTCTTTCAAAAATTCGGTTTCTTCCCATTTTTGATACATAGCGGCTAATTTCTTATTGTATAACTCCTGTTCGCTTTCTACCGGCAGCATTGACGTGATGACTTTCCGTTTCGGATTCAAATACTGACTGGCAAAGAAATGTAAATCTTCTTTTTCTGCTTCTTTCATAGGTGGTAATTCTACCTGCTCCATCATAGAACCGATACACCCGTCCGCACTAATCAGCACCGGCGTCCGATATTCCATTGCTTTATCAAATGCCAAATAAGTAAAATCCACTGCTTCCTGTACAGTTGCCGGTGCGTATACCAACATACGGAATCCCCCATGCCCTGAAGCTTTGGTTGCCTGCAAATAATCCATCTGTGCCGCCTGGATAGAACCAACACCAGGACCGCCACGCATGATATTCACTACAACAGCAGGCAATTCTGAACCTGCCAACGAGGATAACCCTTCTGATTTTAAGCTGAGACCTGGACCGGAAGATGATGTCATCGCTCTGGTCCCAGTGTAAGCAGCACCAACTACCATATTCACAGATGCCACTTCACTTTCTCCCTGTACAAATACACCGCCTACCTGCGGCAGCCGTTTAGACATATATTCCGGAATTTCATTCTGCGGTGTAATCGGATATCCGGCAAAAAAGCGACAACCTGCACGTACAGCCGCTTCCGCGATTGCCTCATTTCCTTTCATAAACAACTTTTCCATACCATTCCCTCCCTTAATTACCGGTATACTTCAATTGCACCTTCTGGACACATCGTTGCACACATTTTACATCCGATGCATCCTTTGGTTTCATCCATTTCCACTGCATCATAACCCATTTTATTGGTGTATGTACCCACTCGTAATACCTGCTTGGGACAAACTTGCATACACAGTTTGCAGCTTTTACAATAATCTTTCAAAATCTCTACTTTTGCCATTGCTCTCCCTCCTAATCGTTATGTCGACTGTTACGGAAATTGTATCATTGGTTGAATAGAATAGACTGGTAAGCGCATTTGTACAAATTTGTTCGCATCTACCCAATCTGGAATCAGTAACGCCTCAATGTCATATCCGCTTCCCTGCAGCATCTCTTCTAGCTTGGCATGACCAGCAAAAATATCTTCCGCTTGGGTCGCATGACCAAAATTAGGATTACTGATCACATGCAGCTGCTCTACTTGCGCCAAGGTTGTGATACGATGCATAAAATGCAAAATATCTTCCGTATTCCCTGAAAAATTGCGGTACGGATTGATGATGTAAAATACAACACTGTCTGATTGATTCGTCCAATCCTGAAACTGACCCAAAACCACTGCGCCTGTTTCATTTCCACCCACATCCAGTACATTTACTGCATCCGCTTCCTCCAATTTACGTGCCATACCATGAGGCACCAAAGGCATATCCATGAAATGCTCTCCGCAATACACTTGAATCTGTTCCTGTTGCAGTTTGGCTTTCCAATCTCTGCTGCGAAACATCCCTTTTGTTTGGTCCATATCAATCAGACGTACTTTGCGCGTTGTCATCTGGACCAATTTTCTTGCCAAAAAAATCGCTGTTTCGGATTTCCCACAGCCGGATTCTCCCAGCAAAACAAAGTTTCGTTTTGTTCGCAAATATGTTTCCAGCATACTGCTCCTCCTTTCTGCCAATTTAAAAAGCAATCCTCGTGCCAAATTGGATTTCTGGAAAAAAATCAACAAATTCCATAAAAAAAGCCCTTTGTATCTCGAAACATACAAAATGCTTTTGTATATTTCCAACAAAGGACCCAATTTCTTATTTTTTTTTCTTAAATTTCCGCCCACACACATAACGATGCAATTTGCAACATCTACTATGGCGCTTTACATCATTTTTGTCAATTTTCGATGTAATGTCGTCCTGTCAATCCCCAGTCTTGCAGCAGCTTTGGTTTGATTTCCGCCACACGCTTGCAATGCTTTCTGTATCATCTTTCGTTCCATTTCTGCCAACGTCATTTGATCCGTCAGCACAGATTCATGCCGTCCTCGCTGTTCCATCTCATGAAAAATGAAAGAAACCTGCTCCATCTTTACCGTTCCATACTGTACCAACAGTGCCATTTTTTCCAGTGTATTACACAACTCCCGTACATTTCCTTTCCATGGAAATTCTTCCAGCCGATCCATCACAGCAGGAGAAAACGCGGTGATTCTGCAATGCAGCCTTTCATTGATCTGCGGCAATAGGGCTGCAGCAATCTCTCTGATATCCTCTGTCCGCTCCCGCAGCGGTGGAATGGATATATCCAACAAATTCAGCCGGTAATACAAATCTTCTCGAAAACGACCTTCTTCCACTTCGTGATACAAATCTCTGTTTGTTGCTGCAACAATACGTACATCCACTGCAATAACCTTGTTGTCTCCAATCCGCATAATCTCTTTTTCCTGCAGCGCACGTAATAAACGCGACTGCATCGACAAATCCATTTCTCCGATTTCGTCCAAAAACAGCGTGCCTGTATGCGCCAATTCAAACATTCCAGCTTTCCCACCTTTTTTGGCTCCCGTAAAAGCACCGTCCACATATCCAAATAATTCACTTTCCAGCAAATTCATCGGAAGTGCGGAACAATTGATCGCTACAAACGGATTATTTCTGCGCAGACTACAATTATGTACTGCCTGCGCAAACAGCTCTTTCCCTGTTCCACTTTCTCCCAAAATCAAGATCGTCGCATCCGTTGCTGCGTATCTGGCAATCTGTTTTTTCAACTCGGTCATGCTTTTGCTCTTTCCATAAATATCTTTTAGCGTATATTTTGCATGCAACCCCTTTTTGCTGAGTTCTGTTCGCAATAAATTTTCATCTTCTCGGATTTTCTTCTCTCGTTTCAGCGTATACACAATCCCTGCTGAATCTCCCTGTACCCATAAAGGAATGCGGTGGACTAGAAAAAACTCCTCTCCAATCCGTTCCACAAATACCTCATTCCCTTCTGTTGTTCCTTTATTTCCTTTTGCAAAATGCTTAACTGCCTCTTCATCATTTTCAAATAATTCTTTGCAGTATGCATTCATCAAAAGAATCTTTCCACTCTCATCTATCGCAAATATGCCATCTTCTGAAAAAGCAACCATTGTTTCCAATAATTCTTTCTGCCGCTGCTGTTCATATGAAAACTTATACACTTCCAATGCATTTTGCAGACTCTGCTCAATGCTTTCCTTGCTGGATTCTACAATAATATATGGAATCCCATAATCGGTAAAAAAATCCTGATCATAACTGTGCCATGCACCGCCGACAACCACATCTACGCCATCTTTTTTGCCTGTCGCAGTCCATCTTCAAAATCTTCCACTTCTTCTACTGGATACCACTTTGTGCGCAAACCCAAAATTTGAGCCACTTTTTGGACTACTTTCAAATAAGGCTCGCTTTCCACTACACCAACACAGTAATCTTTGCCTGCCAAAGGATACAATGCAGACAGTACATCCACAGCACTGATATGAATTTCAATTACTTTGAAATCTGTATGCTGCCGCAGCTGTCTCGCCAAAAATCCTCGTGTAATAATCAAATCCTTCCCTTTGCTACGAAACTGTGTCATATAGTCAAATATTTTTTGCATATCCTTACCATATCGATTGTCCATCACTTCTACATCAATATTCATATTGTATTCCTTTAACACCCTCTGGTACATCTGTGCCAATTCTGTATAAGTACAAACAATCAGGATATTCTCTCCAAACCTCATATCGTCCCTCCTTCCAGTAAGAATCTGCTGAAACATTCTGTTGATACTGTTTTCATCATATCATAAGCAGTTCCCATTTTCTCTAAAAATTTGTGCTGAACTTTTTCCTAAATTTCATTTCCTTTTTGCTCAAAACATTCATAGATTTTCTCTCCTTCTCATGTTCTATTCATTTGTTTTGTATGCTTGTTTCGCAAAAAACAGCGTTTCTAATCAGCATCTTGTCTTTTCTCAAACGATATCCGTTTCAGATGCAAGACAAGGAAATCTTTGTCACATCCTCTTTGATTTAAATATATATCCCTTTCTCTATTCGACTCTTCTCAATAGAAAAGGAAAAAACCGGCTTTCCAAATATGAAATGCCGGTTTTCGTGAAAAAACGATGTTATTCTTCTTCTGCAATCACAGATTCATCCGGAGCAGTTACAATCTTACAATCTGTACATACATCTTCTGCTGTTGCACCTCCGCAGTCAACAAAAGTATCTCCCACAGTTGCAACTGCACCAAATTCTACTGGCACAGCAACACAAATATTCTGAGAAATGGTAAACGCACAAGAACCGTTTTTCATTCCGCCACATACGTTTTTCCCAGAGGTGACAATTGGTTCCCCGCAGCATTTTGTTGTAGTTACTCCTGCTTTGGCAAACGGTGTCACCGTCACAGGCACACAAATTGATGCTGTTTGATATCCAACAGTCGGACAAGTTTCATTTTCTTCCA
>DXEB01000073.1 GCA_019115165.1 Candidatus Anaerotignum merdipullorum
AACGCTCATACAGAGGGGTGATTTTCTCGTTTCTCATGGCTGTACCTCCTGAAATGAAAATGCTCTAAGTGACTGCTTCACTAACCATGACAAAAACCATGATTAAGAAGTCACTTAGAGCATACATCCCCCCGCCAAAATTTGTCCATCTTCTTTTTGTACCAGATACCATTGCGGTACACTGTTTTCTTGCGCGATGCATTCTTCTATGCTTTCTGTGTATTCTGAGACAGGAATTTTCCATCGTTCTGAAAACCAGCATGCCGCCGTTTCACACAACTCCGGCGCTTCTCGCAGCCGCCGAATATCCCATTTCATAAACCCACCTCATTTCATTCTTTTGCCTATGGGATATGTAATCAAAAACAGAACCGCCGCCGCCAGTACCATGGTTGCACCAGCCGACGTATTGGCATAGTATGAAATCACCAGTCCAGCCAGTGCAGATCCCAACCCAAACGCTGTTGTCACCCAGTGGTATCTCCGGGCACTGTACGTAATATTTCTGGCTGCTGCTGCCGGCAAAATCAATAGCGAATTGATCATCAGAATCCCAATGGCACGAATGGAAACCATCACAGCTACCGCCACCATCACCACAAAAATATTTTCCAGCAAAACCACATTGACGCCCCGACTGGCTGCTAGAGAACGGTTGATACTCAGCAACAACAGCCGATTATAGATTTGCCTCCATAACACATATACTGCAATCAATACCACGAATAACAACAGCAAGTCTTGATGATGAACCGTTAAAATATCTCCTACCAGATAGGAAGAATATTTTGCAAACCCGCCATTGCCAGATAAAATCACAATCCCCAGCGCCATTGCCGCCGAAGAGAATACACTGATAATGGTATCAGAAGACGCCAAATTCGCCGATTTCACACGGGTAATCCACAAACTGAGTAAAATACCAAAAGCCAGCATCGAAAACAACGGTTGATCCAAACCCAGCAGTACCCCAATTCCAATCCCTGTAAACGCGCTATGCCCAAGCGCGTCCGAAAAAAACGCCATTTTATTATTCACTGCCATAGTTCCCAGCAAGGCAAACAGCGGCGCAATCAGCAGCACCGCCAAAAACGCATGAATCATAAATTCATACCGAAACATCGAAATCGGCAGCAATCCCAACCACTGTTCGATCACCTGCATGTTCCCGCCTCCTCTTCCTCTAAATATCCAAATACCGAACGGAACGCTTCTGTCCGATATACCTGCGCAGCATCTCCCTGGGCAATGACCGTTTTGTCTAACAGTACCACACGGTCTGCATATCGCCGGATCAAGCTCAAATCATGGGACACCAACAGAATTGCCATATGATATTGATCTCTTAATTCCGTTACTCTGCGATAAAATAAATCCAGTCCCGCCATGTCCACACCGGATACCGGTTCATCCAAAATCAGTAAATCCGGCACCGGATTGGTCGCTGCAGCCAAAAGTACTCGCTGGAGTTCTCCGCCGCTGAGTGCGCCCAACCTGCGTTTCGCCAGATAATCGCAATCCATGGCGTCCAGCATTTTGATAATCTCTTCTTTCTCCCGGTTTCGTATTTTCCACCATACCGGAGCGTTCGTACGCGCAGCCGCTAAAAAGTCCTGCACGCTAACCGGCGTCGAGCGATCAAAGTCCATTTGCTGCGGTACATATCCGATGGTAGGTCGGATAATCTTCGCACCATGATGATCCGTATAAGAAATCTCTCCCTGATAGGGTCGTTCTCCTAATATCGCTTTCAACAACGTTGTTTTGCCTGCGCCGTTTTTTCCAATCAGAGCCGTCAACTCTCCGCAGTGAAATTCCAAGTTCACATGTTCCAACAGCGTATCCTGCCCGCTGACCACCTGAAGGTCTTTCAAGGCAACGCTGCATAATCCGCACCTATTGTGTATCTGCATATGAATTTCCTCTTTTCTCTCTTAAGACAACGCCTCCGACAATACCTCTAGATTTTCTTCCATTCCCAGACGATAGGCGTCTTTATTCTCATCCCCCGATGTCAAAGGATTCAAGATCACCACAGATGCCTCCGAAGTGCTTTCTGCTGCAAGGGTATCTGCATATTTCTTCCCCGCATCCTCTGCCGTCAAAAACAGGGTGATGCCTTCCGCCTGTATCACATCCGCTGCCTGTGCCATTTCCTGTGCAGAAGGCTCTTCATTTTCATCCGCGTAAATGCCGACTGCAGCCTCAATGGCGCATACATCCGCCAGATAAGCAAATCCTTCGTGGAACACTGCCGCTTTTCGCCCTCCCTGCTCTGCCAATGCCTCCGCTGCCCGAATCACATCCGTCATGCTTTCCGCAAACTTCTGGGCATTCTGCTCATACTGCACCGCATGCGCCGGATCCGCCTGCGTCAAAAAATCCCGGATATTTTCTGCCTGTATCACCGCATTGGTCGGATTCAGCCAAATATGGGCATTCCCCTCTGTTTCTTCTGCGCCATGATCATGGTCATGTTCTGCTGCCGACAATACCTGCGCACCTTCTGATGTATCGCCAATCCATACATCCGGATATTGCTCCATTACATCTCCCAGAAAACCTTCCATCCCCAAACCATTGATCAAAAAGAGATCCGCCGTCTCCAATTGCTTCATATCCTCTGTTGTCAATTCATAATCATGCAGGCATCCCGTCTGCGGTTGTGTCATATTGGTAACAGATACCCCTTCTACCCCATCTGTAATATTCAATGCCAGAATATAAATCGGATAAAAACTGGTCACCACTTGAATGTCTTCCTGCGCCGTACTCTGGGCTTCCTGAGACACAGAGCTACATCCGCCCAAACAAAATATTGCAGATATCATTCCCGCCAAGATCTTCTTCATCTTTGCTCTCCTTTCTTTTTCAAACGCAATTCATTTGCAAAATGATTGTATGCTCTTATCTTCCCCTTGTCAAGCCATTTTTTTCTGTTATGATAAGAGTAGGAACGTTTTCTGAAGGAGGTTTTATCATGATTCGCAAATTCAAGCAGTATACCCCGACCGTCCCAGACTCTTGTTATGTATTCCCCACCGCCACCATTATTGGCAATGTAACATTGGGTGAAAATGTGATTGTCTGCCCCGGCGCAGTCATTCATGCGGAACATCAAGCCATTACCATCGGGGATAATACCAATGTACAGGAAAATACAACCATTCATGTAGAACATGGATATGATGTTCACATCGGCAGCGGCGTAACCATCGGACACAATGTTATCCTGCATGCCTGTACCATTGCAGATCATGTTCTCGTCGGCATGGGTGCGATTGTACAGGACGGTGCCGTCATCGGTGAAAACAGCTTCATTGGTGCCGGCGCACTGATTCGCCGCGGCATGGAAGTTCCCCCCGGCAGTATGGTTTATGGATTCCCTGCCAGAATCATCCGCCCTGTAACCGAAGCGGAACGTCGAGAAATCCTAGAGTCTGAACAAGAATATCAGGATTTCCGCAAAGAGTACCAATCACAGGACAAACAAGGAGATTGTTCGTTATAAAGTACAATAAAAAACCCCTTGATTTTCCGCCACTTTCCTATATTTCGCTGGAGAATCCCTTTTTTTTCTCCCAAAAATCTCAAATATGCCTTGCACATTGACAGCTTTTGAGATAAAATAGGCTTGTAGAATGATGAAGGAGGTGTATTTCCAATGGCTCACAAAATCGGACCCGAATGTATCGGTTGCGGCGCTTGCGCTGGCGAATGTCCTACAGGTTGCATCCACGAAGCTGGCGGTGTTTTCGAAATCACTGCTGCTGAATGTATCGATTGCGGTACATGTGTTGGTGCTTGTCCTACAGGCGCAATCAAAGCTGAATAATCTTCAACATAAAAAAGTGAGTCTACACTCACTTTTTTTGTTTGTTCTTTTCCAACCTCCGCGGACAGTGGACGAACTGATTTTCGAAATCATCCATTCTGCCAGGCAGTTCAAACAAAGTGCTTTACCTACTTTATTCACCGCACATCATACCCGCCTTCTTACTGCAATCTCTCTAAACGAAAAACCCATGTCAAATTCATTTGCTCCCTGCCTGCATGTTCCTTTCTTTCCAGCGGCGATAACTGTCTAAACCAGATATGACGTTTTTCCCCTTCGACAATTACCCTGCTTTTTTATGCAATGATTTCTTGATTTTCTCTTTCCCCTTTTCATTGAAGAATTTTTGACATTTTCCTATTCCTTCCTCCTTTGCTTTCTTTTTTTCTTTAGATAAACCATCTATTTTCTTTGAGATGGCAGTTCTCCTCATTTGGAATGGAAGGGCTTCCACTGTTTTTTTATCTCGTATACAAAATAGGGAGGCTTCTTTTTTTGACTGCCGACTTCCCGTCAGTCCCGTCATAGAAAATGGACGAACACGCTGATTTCATCCAACGGTTCGCCCATTCCTGATTTTTCAAACATCCTCATTGTATATCCGACTGATTTTCGATATTCTGATTCATTCCCCTTTTTTCTCCACAGAACCCATACAACGCATCCTGCGCCTTTTTCTTTCCATCAGATAATCCTTTCCCAGCAAACAACATTCTTTTGGAAAACGATTTTCTTTCTTCCTTATATCTTTGTATCTTTTGTTATCCCTCCTGTTTTTTATAAAAAGGCACGTTCTTCTCAAATGTCTCTTCATACACCAATCTTCTTATGTTTATTTTTCCGGCATATCCCTCATAACTTGGATCTCAGACAGTATCTCTCGTTCATGCTTATGATACAGCATTGCCAGTGCAGATGCTCTCGTACCTTCTGGAAATACTGCACTTTGCATTCCAGTATATGCCAAGACATATCCATTTTCTTCCTCTCGTAAAATCTCCGTTCCCAATGGCGTCTCCTGTGGATTACTGCTGTCATATATCGCTGCATCATATATCGCAATGGTTCCAATATTCCCCGTCTGCGTTCCGTCTTGCAGCTGTAATACAGCCATTTCCGGCTGATTTCTCTGCGGTATCCAGCAAAGATGTTCTTCCAATAACGCTGGAACCGAAAACATCACCGTATACTGCTGATTTTCCAACTGCAGAACCGCTTGCATGTTCCATTTCTCCGCATTGTTTATCTCATTTTCCATAAATGTGGCAGCATTTCCAGCTGCCAACAGAATCATACATGTCAGCAATATTCCTCCGCCATACATTCCGATTCACCTCATCTTCGCATATCTTATCTGCTTACTGCAACTTCAGCAGATAAATTCTTTTGCCTCTACATTATTCGCGCACAATTTCAAACTCCGGACTTCCAGCCGCTCCTGCTGCAATTTCATACTTTGCAAAGACAATCACAGGATTTCCCTCTGCATTGATATAGAAATTGGTTTTGTCCGAAATGGACGTAAATCCACCCATATCCTCTTCAAAAAATAGTCCGCTGTCATCTGCTGCAATTTGTTCTCGAATTTGCGTATTAACCATTTCTACATATTCTTCTCCCAGCAAATCCTTTAATGTAATTTCCGAATCATCGTTTAGGTCAATATTATAAAAATACTGCACGCCATATGCATTACTCCAGCTTTCATTTGCCGTCAATACCAAAGAAAGAATTTCTTCACTTTCATATTTTACTTCATACTGGACGTCAACGGTAATATTCTTAGCTGCAAATTCTTCTTCGGTGCCACCAGTTGCCAAAAAGGCTTCTTTATATTCGGCAATATTCCGTGTTGCCCATGCTTGGTAGTCCGCTGTAATACGCAGGATTTCTTCATTTACCTGATCAGAATAACCATCTCCTGCTCCGTCGATTTGTGGAATCTCTGCGTGAATGGTTTTGTCTCCGTCTGCCAGATCATAACTACGAAATGTCAATACCTTTGAAATACCTCCCAAAACCGGGTGCTGACCCATTTCGGTTGCAAATGTTTCACTGATATTTAAGCCTGCTGTAAAACAAAATACTACACAAGCCGCCACTGCTCCAACTGCCTTTGTCCAATTATTTTTTTTCCGCATACCAATCACCTTTCTACTGTCTGTCTGTTTTCCCGGTGCACCATTCTCAACCGCCTGCTGTATTCGTCCTTCCAACTCCTGCGGCACTTCCATTTGTTCGTAATTTTTTTTAGATGCCCGCAAACATTCCTCCAATTCTGTCCGTTTCATGCCTCTACCTTCCTTTCGTATTGTTGCCGCAGCTTCTTGAGCGCCGCATATAGACGATATTTTACCTTGCTCAATGACAGCCCTGTCGCATGGGCAATTTCATTGAGGGACAGCTCTTCATAAAAACGCAAAATAATGACAATCCGCATTTCCTCCGGCAATTCCATCACTTCTTCTAGCATCACGTTTTCTGAATTGCTCTGCTGTGTTTCCACATCTGCCGCCTGTACAAACTGTGTCGGCTCCCATAGTATTTCTTTCCCATATTTTCTCAAATATGCCAAACTCTCATTGATGACGATTCGAAAAAACCACGTACGCAAATATGCCGGCTCCCGTATATCTGCGGCATGCTCCAAACCTTTGACTACGGCATTCTGTACGACATCCATTGCCGCCTCTCGATTGTGTACATAAGAAAATGCGAGTCGATAATACCTATCTTGATTGGCTGTAATATGCGCTGTCAATATCGCTTTTGGATCCTGCTGCATCCACCATACCTCCATGCTATTTTGTTTCAGACAATCTTAGATTTGCCTTTTATCCTTTAGACGATTTATCCATTCAAAAAGTCTAAAAAATTATTTATTTTTTTCTTTTTCCCCAAAAATTTACTGGAACTCAAACTTTTTTTGCAAATGACATTTATCCTCTAGACCACTGTTTCATCTGTATACCAACATCGCCGTCATACCGCTCTCGGCGTGTTTACTGTATCAGACAAACCTGTTGTCATATACTTCTGTCATAACCGTTCTGATAAATCGATTCTTTTACTATTTCCATCACAATAGAATGCCTACGATCTTTATTGTTTTCTGTAAGCAATTATTCGTACTCATAATATATTTTCTGGCTGTCACAAACACATATTTTTTGTTTGGCGGCTCTGAATTTTTTCAAAAAGTTTTCACAAATCAGGACCACCGGCTTAGCCGGTGGTTTGCTCTGCCCCTAGAAGGGACCTTTACCAGCTGCGCTTGCAAGCGCGTTGAAGGTCCGCCAAGTGCTCTACTGCCTCAACTGCCGACCTTGGCGGCTATTTTTTATTTGTTTCCTTTTACTTTTTCACCCGTAAACGGGTCAATGTACTCACTTAAACTAATTTGATCCGCCATCCAATCTTCTTTCAACTGATTATTGATGTATTCTCGTATCTTT
>DXEB01000009.1 GCA_019115165.1 Candidatus Anaerotignum merdipullorum
AAAAAACCTCCTATGCTTCCTTGTGTCTTGGCGGACTCAAGATGATTATAGCATAGGAGGTTTTTGCTTGAAGCTGAAGCTTACTGATTCCCCCGGCATAGCCGGGGGTTTTTATTGGATTAACCCAAAAAAATCCCCGAAAGGAGTACTCCTTTCGGGGAAATTCGGTTCAAATCATCCTCTGTACGATTCTATATTAGAATTATACCAGACCCTGAGCCATCATAGCTGCCGCTACTTTCTTGAAGCCTGCAATGTTAGCGCCTGCTACCAAATCGTAACCCAGACCATATTCTTCTGCAGCTTCTGCAGATACTTTATGGATGTTCTTCATGATGCCTTTCAGTTTTTCGTCAACTTCTTCAGCAGACCAGCTGTATCTCATGGAGTTCTGAGCCATTTCCAGAGCGGAAACTGCTACACCACCAGCGTTAACAGCTTTGGAAGGACCAACAATCAGACCTTTGCTCTGGATATATGCCAGTGCTTCGTTTGTGGTAGGCATGTTAGCAACTTCGATGTAGTATTTTGTACCGTTGTTAACGATCTTTTCAGCTTCTTCCATGTTGATTTCATTCTGTGTTGCGCAAGGCATGCAGATATCAACTTTTACTTCCCAAGGTTTTGTTTTGGGAACAAATTTGCAGCCGAATTTGTCAGCGTAGTCCTGAGCACGGTCACGACCGGATGTTCTCATTTCTACCAAGTAGTCAATTTTTTCCTGTGTTACAACACCGTCGGGATCATATACATAACCGTCGGGACCGGAAATGGTAACAACTTTACCACCCAGCTGAGCAACTTTCTGGCAAACGCCCCATGCAACGTTACCGAAGCCGGAAACTGCAACGGTTTTACCTTCAATGGTATCACCCAGATGTGTCAGTACTTCGTTTACATAGTATGTAGCGCCGTAACCTGTTGCTTCGGGTCTAACCAAGGAACCGCCGTATTCCAGACCTTTACCTGTCAGCACGCCGTTTTCCCAGCAGCCTTTGATTCTCTTATACTGACCATACAGGAAACCGATTTCTCTGCCGCCTACACCAATATCACCAGCAGGAACGTCAACATCGGGACCGATATGTCTGTACAGTTCTGTCATGAATGCCTGGCAGAATCTCATGATTTCCATATCGCTCTTGCCTCTGGGGTCAAAGTCGGAACCACCTTTACCGCCGCCGATAGGCAGACCAGTCAGGCTGTTTTTGAAGATCTGTTCGAAGCCCAGGAACTTCACGATACCAATGTATACGGAAGGATGGAAACGCAGACCGCCTTTGTAAGGTCCAATAGCGCTGTTGAACTGTACTCTGAAACCACGGTTAACCTGTACTTTGCCAGCGTCGTCAACCCATGTTACTCTGAAAGATACAGCTCTTTCAGGTTCTACCAGTCTTTCCAGCAAACCTGTTGCTTCGTATTCGGGATGTGCTTCCACTACTTTTTCAATGGAGTGGAAAACTTCTTCTACTGTCTGGATGAATTCGGGTTCACCAGCGTTACGTTTTTTCACCTGTTCAATTACACTTGCCATATAAGCGTTCATAACTCATTGACCTCCTACGTTTTGTCTTTTCTTTAACTGTCTTTTCCGCGTGTTAAGCCGCGTTTCCGTTTTCCATGGAAAGCGGAAAAATGCAAAAGCCGTTCGATTCTGCCGTTTTTTGATTTGCGTCAAGTTGCGCCCGACTTTCTTGCCTTAATTATTATATCACACTTTTTTCGGATGTGTAGCATTTTTTTGAAGTTTTGTATTTATTTTTCCACAAAATTTCCACGAAAAAATTATGCAAAAAAACGTTTTATCTTTTTTTTTCGTCATCTTTCAAAAATCCGTAAATTTTGGCATAGTTTTAACAATGATTTTGTTCCATATTTCGAACATTGTGCACAAATCCTATTTTTCTCCTCGGAAACCAACTCAATTCCACAAACATTCGCTTCTCTCAGTTGTTATTTCCGCTTCCTCTGTCGTCTGGAGACCCATCTTTTTCTTGCTGTCGGCAGAACTTTCTTTTTTGCATTTACAGTAAAAGTCAATCCTATGATCCACATTGCCTCAAACAAGAAGCGTTCGAACTGCCTCTCGTCAAGAAACATTCCGAACGCCTATCTTTTCCAATCATCAAAACCACTGTGTTATGTACCCTGCAAAGCGGTAATCTCAAACATCCATCCTGGCATTTGATTCCCTGCCTTTTTCCTATCTATTCTCTGTATCTGCTTTTGATTTTCCAAAAATGATAGCATCGTGCCATTTCATTGTTTTTCAGATGGCATTTTGCATTTTATGGCGTCATCTTCCCAAATCTATGGTCACCTTCTCCATTTTTTCATAAGGTCTTTCCACAGTCCGCCTTTTTCCTGTTCCTGACTTCCATCCGACATAAACTCTATGTAGCGTCCTGTTCCGATCGCAACACAGCTGACAGCATCTTCCGCCACCATCGCATGAATTCCCGTTCTGCTTTGAATCAGTTTATCCAATCCATACAACAGACTCCCCCCACCGGTCATAACAATTCCACGTTCGTAAATATCCGCTGCCAATTCTGGAGGCGTTTTCTCCAATACGCCATGCACCGATTCCGCAATGGCTTCCACCGACTCCTGCAGCGCTTCCAGCATCTCGTCACTCGTTACAGTAATATTTTTGGGTAGTCCGGTAATCAGATTTCTGCCGCGGACATCCAACGTCACTGGTATAGTACGTTCAAATGCCGTACCAATTTTGATCTTTAATTCCTCCGCCGTTCGTTCTCCAATCAATACATTATGCTTTTTGCGCATATACCGAATAATAGCATCGTCAAAATTGTCTCCAGCAATCTTTAAGGAATGACTGACCACCGTGCCGCCCAACGAAATCACCGCAATATCCGTCGTACCACCGCCGATATCTACTACCATGCTGCCGCATGCTCTGGATATATCAATCCCCGACCCGATTGCCGCTGCAATCGGCTCTTCAATAATGTGTACCCTTCTTGCCCCTGCCTGTCTGGTTGCATCTTCTACTGCACGTTTTTCCACTTCTGTCACACTGCTTGGCACACAGACCGCAATAGTCGGCTTCACAAATGAGCGTTTCCCCAGCGCTTTTTCAATGAAATACTGCAGCATTTTTTCCGTTACATCATAATTAGAAATCACACCTTCCCGCAAAGGGCGGATTGCAACAATATTCCCCGGTGTTCTGCCAAGCATGCGTCTTGCTTCCTCACCAACCGCCAATATGGAATTGCTGTCTTTGTCAATCGCAACCACGGAAGGTTCTCGAATGACGATTCCCTGCCCTTTGATATAGACCAATACCGTTGCCGTCCCTAAGTCAATTCCGATATTTTCGCCGAAACTCATAAAGTCTAACATACCGCTTCTCCTTCGTTGATTTGCTCGTCTCTTTCTTTTCAGTATAACGAAAACATTCCGTCTTGAAAAGTTGTTTTTCCGAAAAAAATCGTTTTTTTACAATATTATATTGTTTTTTATATTGTTTTTTCCGACAAAACTGCCATGGCTTTTTGCAGTTGTGTATCATCTTCTTCCGGAATCTGCGCAACGCTTTCATACCTTTCTGGCAGTTCCACCACATAATCCGGCAATATTCCAACACCATGAATGGATGTACCATTTGGCGTATAATACTTTTGTATGGTCACATTCAGTCCGGAACCATCCGGCAGTGTAAACAACCGTTGTACCAGTCCTTTGCCAAATGTCGTTGTACCGATCAATTCTCCCCGCCCCATATCCTGAATTGCTCCTGCCAATATTTCCGCTGCGCTGGCGCTGTTTTCATTCACCAAAACTACCAAAGGAATTGCCAAATATGTCTGGTCACAAGTCAAGTCTTGACGGTTTCCTTCTTTATCCAGTGTATATACCATAGTACCTTCTGGCAAAATCTCTTCTCCAATATCATACGCAGATGCCACCAAACCGCCAGTATTATCCCGCAAATCCAGTACCATCCGATCCATCCCCTGCTGCTTCAATTCCTTCAGTGCTTCCTGGAACTGTTCATATGTATTTTCTCGAAAATTACTGATTGATACATACCCCATCGTCCCATTCAGCATCCGATATTGTACCGTTTTTACCTGAATATCTGCTCTGGTCACAAGATAAGTTTCAACAGAACCATCTCTTTCCCGAAATATGGTCAATTCCACATCCGTTCCGGCTGCCCCTTTGATCAAATCTGTTGTCTCCGTTGCTTCCATATTCGAAATATCCTGTCCGTCTACTTCCATAATTTTATCTCCAGCCAGAATACCCGCTTCTTCAGCCGGACCGCCTGGAGTCACGCTTTGTATGGTAATATATCCATCTTCTCCCAGGTAAATATCCACACCAATGCCCACAAAATGTCCGCTGTTTCTCTCCAATTGCTGTTCCATGTCTTCTTTGGACAGATAATAGGTATATGGATCCCCCACTCCTGCTACCAATCCAGCAAGCATCAACTCCTCCGCAAACGCTTTATCATAGTCCTCTACATAATAGGTGTCCAAATGCCTTTCAATCCATCGCACTTTTGCCGTATCACTCATCCCAAACGGCAGTGAAATTGGAAGCCGCATCAATCCTTCCATCCCTCCAATCAGGAGGACAAATACCAAGACTGCCGCCCCAAAACCTTTCCAAAACTCCTTCTTTCGCAAATCGCATCGCCTCGCTGTTATCTTCATTTTTTATGCTTATGTCCATCTTCATCGAAATATCCGCCGCAAAACAGAAAATCCCGCGAACGATTTGCCCTTTTTGATCGCCCGCAGGATTTGATTGGTTTGAATTTTTATACCTGCAAATGCTTCCGGATGGAAGTTACACTGCCAATAACGCCTAACAGCACGCCAAAACACAATGCTGCAGGCAGTACAAAGGAAAATACGTCGCCTGTTAATCGGAAACGCACAAAATTTTCCACAAATGGTACATACTGATAAAATAAGCTAATGGTCTTTCCGTAAAGCGGCAGTCCCAGTATCGTCGGAATCAACGCGCCCACTAAACCAATGATAATCCCCTCAATAATAAAGGGCCAACGAATAAACCAGTCTGTCGCACCTACATACTTCATTATATTAATTTCAATTCTTCTGTTTACCACAGAAATGCGGATGGTATTTACAATAATCATTACTGAGATGACACCCAATACCAACATAATCAAAACACCGGCAACCTGAAACACATTACTGATGCTGACCAGCATTTCTGACAGTGACTGCCCGTACTGCACATTCTCAATCCCATCTACCTGTTCCAAAGCGCTCAATACAGCGCTTTGTGACTCAATTTGATCCAATTCAATCTGGAACGAATGCGACAGCGGATTATTGCTGTCATCTAAACCAATAAAAATATCCTCGTCAGCTCCCCATTCTTCTTTCAGTTTCTCCAGTGAATCCGCAGGAGACACATAGGTCACATTGGTCACATGTTCAATCTGCGAAATTTCCGTTTTCATCTGTTCAATATCCTCACTGGTCAACTCTCCCTGCAAAAAAACGGAAATCCCAATCGAATCTTCCATTTGATCCAGCATATACTGCAAATTACTTACCACACAGTAAGAAAACATCATAATGGAAATGCAGGCAGCTACTGCAATCATAGATGCCACTGTCATCAGCAGGTTTTTTTTCAGCCCGCTGAAGCCTTCCTTTATAAAATATCTGATCGTACTAGGCCTCATCGTCATACCCACCTTTTTCAATATCGCTGATAATATGTCCCTGCCGCAGGGTAACCACGCGTTTTTGCATCTCATCTACAATGTCCCGCGCATGCGTTGCCATCACAATGGTCGTACCTCGTTTATTGATATCGTCCAACAGCTGCATAATCCCCCAAGCAGTATCCGGATCCAGATTCCCTGTCGGTTCATCACAAATCAGAATCGGCGGATTATTGACAATCGCTCTTGCCAGTGCCGTTCTCTGCTGTTCCCCGCCGGAAAGCTGACTGGGATAACTTCTGCCTTTCTGTCCCAATCCAACCAGAGACAGCACCGCCGGAACATTTCTGCGGATGATACGGCTGGGCGCTTCAATCACGCGCATGGCAAACGCCACATTCTCATATACCGTCTTGTTGGGCAACAGGCGGAAGTCTTGAAAGACCACGCCCAAATTCCGCCGCAAGTACGGAATCTGTCGTCTAGATAATTCATTTGTTTTCACACGGTTGATGATGATTTCACCGGAAGTCGGATCCAATTCTTTCAGCAGCAGCTTAATCAATGTAGACTTTCCAGAACCACTGGAACCGATGATAAACACAAATTCACCTTTTTTGATATGTAAATTCAATCCCTCCACGCCGCGTGAGCCGTTGGGATACATTTTCGTTACATCATGCAGTCGAATCAAAGCATATCTCCCTTTCGTCGCAAAATTTGACAGCAAAATATCTTTTGCTCCAAATACCATAAGATTATAGCATAAAACCCCTGTACCCACAAGGGAAAATCCCATGGCAAATATGAACATTCCATGAATTTCCACCATTTTTACCGAAAACATATAAAAAGACTGCCTTCCGTTTTCCCCGAAAGACAGTCTTTTTTACCAGATTGATGGATTAGTAAGACATCTTATCCATATACATCATGTATTTGCTGACCATGAGTGTAATTTTGAAAATAATGGCATCATCAAAGTTTCGCAGATCCAGTCCCGTCATTTTCTGCAGCTTATCCAATCGATATACCAATGTGTTTCTGTGGATATACAGCTGACGGCTTGTCTCAGACACGTTCAAGTTATTTTCAAAAAACTTATTGACCGTAGCAAGCGTTTCGTCATCAAAATCATCCATTGTCAGACCATGCAGCACTTCTTTGATGAACATTCTGCACAATGGCAATGGCAGCTGGTAAATCAAACGCCCAATCCCCAACTTTTCATAATTGACAATGAATTTATCCGTTTCAAATATCTTCCCGACTTCCAGCGCCATTTTGGCTTCCTTATAAGAACGGGAAACATCTTTCAGATCACTGACCACTGTACCGCTGGAAATATATACCTTGCTGTTCGTTTCCGCATTCAGGGTTTCCTCGATCACCTGAGCAATCCGATCAATCTCCTCGCCGGCTTCTTTTTCCCGCAGCTCCTTCACCAAAATAATACTGTGCTCATCTACCGCCGTTACAAAATCCTTGGTTTTTGCCGGGAAAATGCCACGGACAATTTCCACAACATTCATTTCTTTGTCAATATTCGTTTCGATTAAGTATACAATTCGATTGACATTATTTTCTATGTGCAGTTTTTTGGCTCGGCTGTAAATATCCACCAACAGCAAATTGTCCAACAACAGGTTTTTAATAAAGTTGTCTTTGTCATATCTTTCTTTATATGCCACTAGCAGACTTTGGATTTGAAATGCTGCAATTTTACCAATCCGATAGCCTTCCTCATCCTCGCCTTTGACCTGCACTACATACTCCGGCACTCCATTGTCATATATCTTAAAATACTGGTATCCTAAAATCAGCTGACTTTCCGCAGGAGAACTGACAAAGTTTTCCACTGCATCAATTTGGCGGCCAATCATGTTTTCCTCTGTGGTGGCAATCACCTTGCCTTCCTTTTCTACCACACTCAATTCTTTTCTGGTAATGTTTTTTAGCCCATCAATGGTGCTTTGTAAAATCTGATTGGAAATCATGCGCTATCACCTCAAAAATTTTTTCCTCTGTGCCGCCTCGTTCTTCTGTCAAAGACGGGATTCTGTAAAAAGTAACAAAAAAAGATTCCTTCTTTTCTTATTCAATTAGCCTAAGTCTATTTTATAACATAATGCCAAAAAAAGAAAGAGAATTTGCAAAAAAACATGCAAAATCTCTTTTTCTTTTATTTTTATATAAAAAACAGGCTCGATTTTTATTCAACCTGACTCCTTTTTTTGTTTTAGAATGAACGAAAACCTTTTCTTCGTCCCATTTTATATTCGTCTTTTTTACCGACAGGAATCTTTTTCCTCCATTACCTCCTGAATTTGTGCGCACAGGAAAAACGCATGACTGTCAATATTTATGACAATCTGTTTGACTGCAGGAAGCTCTTTTTGAGAAAAAATACAGAAGATCCATTCTTGCTTCTTTGTATCCCATGTTTCCTTCTGAAAAAAAGATACGTTTGAACTGTCAATTTTGTCCAATATCTCCGCTCTGATTGCATCCGCCTGTTCGGAGCGGATTACTGCCGCACGTAAATCTCCGCTGCCTTCCGCAATGCGATGCATCACTTTTTCCATTAGAAAAACTGCCAGGATCGCATACAACGTATGTGTCACACCAAAGGTCAGCATTCCCAGCAAAATAATGGTCGTATCCAGCGCAAACACCAACCGCGGAATCGCAATATGGTTCAGCTTTCTGTCATGCAGCAATGCTGCCGCCAAATCTACACCGCCAGTTGTAGCGCCGCACCGGAGTACCAGACCCAATCCAGCGCCGGCAAGCATTCCGCCATATGCTGCTGCTGTAAACATATCTCCTGCATACATTGGCAAATGAGATGCAACATACAACATTAAAGAAAAGGAAAGGGAAGTGCCTATGGTTTTTTTCACAAACCCGATCCCTTTTTGGTACCAAGCCAAAAGAAACAGCGGCAAGTTCAGTGCAAGGTTGATCAGCCACAATGGAATTCCTGGTCCGTCCAATCTACGGGACCAATCGTCCGCAATCATACCCAAACCGGAAATTCCACCTGCCACCAAACCGGACGGCTCCAAAAAATTCTGGACACCCAGCGCCAATAGTGCCGTACCCGTCCCTGCCATAGCATATGCCGCATATTTCTTCACTCTCATTTTTTTGCTTCGCCGCCTTTTCCCGAGATTATCTTTGTTTCTTCTTTCTCAGGACTGTCAGCGCAAACTTCGGCAGACGCAACATACGACGCCACCTACTTGGCTGTGTTGCCAAACGGTAAAACCATTCCAAACCCAGCTTCCGAAATATCTTTGGCGCGCGTTTGACATTGCCTGCCATCACATCAAAACTGCCGCCAATCCCAATCGCTACCTTCACCCCGACTTCCTGCAAATGCGCAGAAATCCATTTTTCCTGTTTGGGTGCGCCCAGCCCTACCAATAGTATGGACGGAGAGAGCCGTTTTATGTCTGCAATGATTTTCTTTTCTTCTTCGTCGTCAAAATATCCATGATGTCCACCAATAATTTTCAGTTCTGGATAGACTTTTTTCATTCGCTTTGCCGCAGCAACTGCCACACCCGGCGCACCGCCGAAAAAATAAACCGTTTCCTGTGTACCTGCGATTTCCCGCAGTAACTGCTGTGTCAAGTCATACCCTGCCACACGCTCTGTCAATAAGATCTCACTGTATCTGGATGCCCATACGACGCCAATCCCATCTGGCACCACCAGATCCGCTTCCCGCAAAATACGCATCAGTTCTTTGTCCTGTTGGGCTTCCATTACGATTTCCGGATTTGGTGTACAGATGTAATGCTGCTTCCCGTCGAAAAGGAAACTCTTGGCTTTCTCTACTGCCTCTTTCATGGTCAGCGCGTCAAACGGCACATCCAAAATCTGCGTCATCTTTCTCATCATGCCCGTGCTCCCCCTCTTACGGCTTCTTTTTTTCCAACAAACGCATCAAATATTTTTCATTCCTGTGTGCTTTTTGATTCAACCATTCCGCTTTCGCTTTTAAGCGATTGACATAACTTTCTTTATTCTGAATGATATCCTCAACCAATGCCAGCGTCTGTTCCAACCGAAATGTTTTTAAATCTCCACCGCTTGGCATTTCCAATTTTTCCAGATAATACTCAATTTTCGGGTCATATACAAATCCCACCAGAGGTACATGTTGTCTGGCAGCAAAAATCAATGTGTGCAGCCGCATACTTAAGATAAAATCTGCTGTAGAAATCATTCCCATTACCTCTCCCGGAGAATAGCTCCCTCTGAGAATATATGCCGGCTGTTCCATCTTTTTCTGCACTTTCTCACTAATGGTAATATCATTGGGCATCTGCATAGCAAGAAAAACAATCGTCCGGTCATATTTCTGCACAATGGTATCACACAGTTTTGCAAAGCGAATAATAAATTTATCCATATCCCGCCAATTTCTCACCGACACCACCACCAGCGGCTTGTCTAAAGGAATTCCTTCTTTTTCCAACAGGATATAGGCTTCCTGCTTGGAAATACCATCCATCGTGAAAACCGGATCGGCTGTAACAAAGCATTTTTTGGGATTCACACCCATCGCAAGCAGTTCCTCATAGGAATTTTCTTCCCGCAATGTAATCAAATCCGCCTTATTGACCACTTGTTTGACCAATCTGCGATTGCGTTTGCCAGAAACTGGTCCAATCCCATTTGCATACAGCATCACTTTTTTCCGCATCAGCTTAGCAGCAACCGTGATGGATAGATAATACATCAGCGAACGGGTGCTGGTACTGTCCTGCAGCAGTGAACCACCACCGCTGAGTAGCGCGTCACTATCATGAATTGCCCGCAGCACATCCCGCACACCAAAGCGATAGACCGCCTCAATCCCATATTTCTCTTTGGTTTCTCTCGGTTTGTTAGACAACACCGTAATATGATAATTGTCCCCCAATTCCTGAATATTCTTGTGCATGGACAGCATAATCGCCTCGTCCCCAGTATTGTTGAATCCGTAATAGCCGCTCATCACCACATGATACTGCTTTTCATGACTCTCTTTCCATGCAGCATCATAGGCTTTGACACTATCCTGTGCCATTCTGGTCACAGAGTAATACCGGAAAATCACCTCTCTGCCATACGCGCCGGCTTTCTGTCTGTCCTCCGTCGTCATATCGCAGAACGCATGCACCACATCTCGATACAGCTTGTCCTCTTCCGACATCTCGCATCCGCGGCAGCAGAAATTGTTTTCCTGTGCCATTTCCAGTTTTTCTTCGCCAAACAGTCCAATATATCCCTCGTTTCCTGCAACAATCACGGTTTTTCCCGCCGCCATTGCTTCCAGTGCGGCACGGCTGACTCCTACAAACACATCCGCTACGGAAACCAATTCATTGATATCCGTTCTGGCGCCCGTCATTGTGATGCATTCTCTGCCTAGTCCGGCATTGACCTGCCTGCTCTTTTCCAGCAATTCCTCAAATACATCTCCACCACCAACAATCAGCATCCGCAGTCCGGGAATCTTTTCCGCCAGCTTCGGCGCAATTGCAATCAGCTGTCTTGCTACCATCGCACGACTTTCATCCATTCTGCTGACATATACCAACGTTGGTTCTTCCCGTTTCAGATGAAACCCTTTCCGTATATTTTCCGCGTCCGTTTCCGGCGAAAATTTATCCGTATCAATACCATTGATGGTTACAAAAATGTTTTCACTGCGCACATGGTAATTATCCATCAGATACTGCCGAATATCCTCACTAACTGCAATGACTTTCTGCCCCCAATTGGTCAGATACTTCAACCCCATTCCGGTATAAAACACCCAATGGGCAGAGGTCACAAACGTAAATTTCATCCTTTTTTGCAGTCTGCCACAGATAAAACCGGGAATTCTGGCATGAGAATGCACAATATCTATCTGCTCTTTTTTTACAATTTTTTTCAGCAGATAATAGGATTTGAGCATTTTAAGCACATTACGCTGATTCATTGGTACACGATAATGCCGAATCCCTGCTTCTTCCAGCTCTTTTTCATATACGCCGCCATTAGAAGCAACGATAATATCATATCCTTGTTTCTTCAGTTCCTTGGAAAGCTCTACTACATGAGTTTCTGCCCCGCCGATTTCCAACCCCATCAGCGTCATCAATATTTTATATTTCATGTCTGTCCCACCTGTCACATATCAATTGAAGTCACTTTCATGGTTGGCTTTGCATATTTGGTAAAAACCTCCATCTCCGAGTTGGCTTTCAGCTCCACCACCCCTTCGGCAAAATATCCGTCTTCCTTCTCCATAATATTCCCCTCCAGCGTCAATGTAATGCCATAATAATCCGGCAATTCCACTAAAATGGTTTCTCCTTCCCCATTGATAACATTTCGCATTTTGGGTGCATACTGCACGTCTGTAATCGTGCCAATATAGGTTCTGGTCTTGTCATCATATACTTTGTCCCCTATATGCAGTGCATTTACCGTCGCCATACGCACATCATCAATAAAAGCCGTATAGGTCACTTGATTGGCTTCTGCCGTAATGCCGGTGGATTCTTTCTGATTCACCACGGCAAATTTATAAACGCCAAGCAAAATCAAACCAATCACCACCAGTAAAATCAGTAAATCTATGATATTCGGTCGCCGTTTTGCCACATTACTCACCATCCCTTACTTCTACAATATATCCCTGAAATGCAAACCCTTTTCCTTTGACGTTCTGTTCTGCACCAACCTTCACCACCGTACCTTCCACTGTAATATCTTCGTCTGTTTCCGTTCCGCTTCCTTCAATTTCCAGATAAATATTGCAGTATCCTGGTGCCGGGACTTTTTCATACTGATTTGTCACACGGTTGAAATTGCTTTCTGTAAACGGTTCCGTCCAAAAACTTTTTACTGTACCCAAATATGCTGATGTGGAACTGTCAAACACCTTTCCGCCCTCCACCGGAAAATTTGCTGTCTCTTCCAGAACCTGCCTGCCCTCCACAACATAGGTGTATGTTTTGGTTTCTGCAGAAGTACCGCCGTTTTGTCCGCCGCCTGCCGTCCAATATATGCCAAACACCACTGCCGCCAGCAATACCAAAAGAATCAATAAATCCAGTCCGTTCAATATGCCAAACAGCTTCTTGCTTTTTTTCTCTCTCATCGTCTTTCCGCCTCCAAATAGAGTTTCTCCATCTTTGCCGCCATCTGTTCCGCTCGAAACATTTCTCTTGTCCATGCCATCGCCTTTTGTCCCATCTGCAGCCGCCGCGCTTCTTCGGATAACAGCTCCAGTATCCGATCCGCCAACTGTTCTTCGTCACCCACAGGAATCAGATATCCGGTTTCGCCGTGCCGCACCACTTCACTGATACCGCCGCTGTCTGTGCCGATCACCGGCACCCCTGCACTCATTGCTTCAATCAAAGATAAACACAATGCCTCTTCCTTGGAAGTCATCACCGCGACATCCAGTGCGGCTTCCAATCGTTCCACTTCCGTCACAAATCCTGTAAATCGTACTCGATCAGCAATCCCCATCCGAACCGCTTCCGACTCCAGCCATTCTCTGCGACTGCCATCGCCAATAACCAAAAAGGTAACGTCTTTTCTTTTCTCACAGACCCGGGCAGCCGCATGCAAAAAGGTATCATGATCCTTTACCGCTTCCAGTCTTGCCGCCATACCAATGACCTTCTGCCCTTGTAAAACGCCATACGCCGCCAGCACCGCCTGTTTTTCTTCTGCGGACAACGGCTGCAGCATTTCGATTCCATTATATATGGTCACAATCTGCTTCGGATCTGTGCCGCCTGCAATCATACTCCGACGCACTGCCTTACTGACTGCAATGATGGTATCACTGTAACGGTGGTTTATGATCCGTTTGATCAGTTTTTTGCAGATATTCCCGCTCACTGCTTCCATACAATGCTTGGTATGGAAAATTTGCGGCACATGCGCTTTTCTTGCCGCCATTCTCGCTGTCAGACTTGCGTGAGTATGCACTACATCCGGCTTTTCTTTCCGAAACAGTGCTACCAGCGGATGCATCGCCTCTTTGTCATAAGAAAGATCCTGCATCGCATCCATGGCAACGACCGGAATCTTCAGTTTGCGTACCGCTTCACACAGCTGACTGTCCGCAGGCAGCACCACATGCACATCAAAACGGCTGCGGTTGCAATATTTCAAATAATTCAATAGCCATCTTCCGGCGCCTCCAATATTCCGATCTGTCAATACATGATAGATAATCAATTTCCTTTTCTCCATGATTTTTCTCCCAATCTCACCGCCGCCATGCCAATGCCCAATACGCACCAGAACAGCAGAACAATACTGTAATCAAACCAAATATGATCCGTCATCCCCTGCAGCAAAATGCCGCCGAAGGCGCCGAAGATCGCCGCCAGCAAACAGCGATACCGCTTTGCCGCACGCGCCATGGTGCTGTATAATTTTTGGAAAAACAACAGCATCAGCGCCGCAAAAACCGCAAAGCCCAAAATCCCTAATTCTATCAGTTCCTGCAAGAACAAGTTGTGCACATGATAAGCATTCGCTGCTTCCAGCGAAAATAACGGATAAATCTCACCAAACGCATCCACACCAATGCCCGTTGCCCAATAATGCTGAACCATCTCTATCCCCGCCTGATAGATAGACAGGCGATATTGGGAAGAAGAATCGCTCATGGTAATGGAACTGATGAGGCGCTCCCATAAGGAAGTCGGCAGAACAAACGGCATCGCAAGCAATGCCAGTATCCCAAAGGGAATCAGCCTGCGCTCCGCCAGCAGCACAAACAAGCCCGCAGAAAACATCAGCCCCAGCATCGCACCGCGAGAATTGGTCGCCAGTAATCCCAGACAAATGACGCCGAAACATCCCGTATAAAACAAGCGTCCCGCCCAGTTGCGTACCTTCCACATCATGCCAGCCGCCAAAGAACCAATCACAATCAAATATTCCCCCAACACATTAGGATTGTGGAAGGTCGCATACGCCCGTGTAGTAATGTCAAAACTTTCTGCATCTACCCATGCTTCATCCATCTCTACCCCTACCACATATTGAAATACCGCATATGCCGCAATGAGTACGCCTGTCACAATCAGTACAAACAATACCAAATTTAACTTTTCTTCTGTGTCAATACAGTCCTTGCAGACAAAAAACATAGCCAGAAATACCAGAAAAATCGCCATCACCTGCAAAGACATCGGAAATTGATAGCTGGTCAGCGCACCATACACAATGCACAGCGCAAATAATCCCGTCATCACACTGACCAATGCCGTCCGCTGCATCCGAATATTGCCCATCCATACTTGAAGCACATACAGCCCCAACGTACCTGCCGCCAGCACTGCCAGCAGCATCGTCGGCAAGATCGGTATCGAAACCGCGATGACACAAATACAAAGAATCAAAAATCGCTCATTGCAGACCCGTAAGATACTGCTTTGCGCAGCCTGTACCGCCACCCAGTTGCTCTGTTCGTGAACTGCCGCAGCACACCGCTTCGCTGTCCCATGCAGCACATGAGGCAGCCGCCCATGGGCAGAACGCAGCCAGAAATCCCAATTATGCCGCAAAAATGTCAAAATTCCACTGTTTGCAAACGCCTTTCCGACCACCCGTCCCAGCCTATGGTACAAGCGATAGGTCAGACTGGCTGACCATATTCCCCAAAACCAAAGGAAGAATGCCCGAAAAAAGCGGAAGAAAAAGCTGTCCTTTATATACAGAGAAATTCGATCCGTCATACCTTTTTGTCCTTTCTGTCCTGTTGGATGCTGCGTGATAGCCCCATTCCCGCTGCCTGCACCACCATTGGGTCGTCCGCCCCCTCTTGACAGTACTTTTCTAATCAAAGAAAAGGCAAACCGGCTTTCTTCTATCCGCATCCCATACGTCAATATCATATACACTGCCAAACCAATCATCGTCGGAATCGCAATCACCAATATCCTGGTACACAATCCATCTGTCAACTGCTGACTCAGCAGCCGATATGCCGCCCATACGCAAAACAGCATCACCGCCGCACCAACTACCATTTTGCACAAATCCCGTATCAAGGGTTTCTCCAATATCTGAGGATGATTGCGTACCGTTGCCACAAACAGGATTCCTGCTGCAACGGTGGATGATACCGCAGAGGCAAGCGCTAAGCCGCCTAATCCCATCGGTTGCATCAGCAGAGCACACAACAACGCATTGACCCCTATAGAACAGAGTCCTGCAATCAGCGGCATCTTTCCTTCCTGTTTAGCATAAAATACACGGCTTAATATGGTTTGGACGCCATATCCAATCATTCCAACGGAAAAAAAGCATAATGCCGTGCCGGTCAATGCCGTGCCGGTCGCATCAAAGCTGCCGCGTTCATAAATCAATCGCACCAACGGCTCACTTAACGCCATCAACCCTACCATCATCGGAATCAAAAAGAACATCATCACACGCAGGGTTGTCCGCACCGTTTCTGTAAATCCCTCGTTTGTTGTTTCTCCCGCCATACGGGACAGTTTGGGAAAAATCAAATTCGCGATTGCCAGCACAAACACGCCCACGATAATCGTATATAAATTATTCGCATACTGCAGTGTTGTTACTCCCATCTCTAAGTGAGAAGCAAACTGGTTGTTGATAATCAAATTGATCGGTTGTATCCATGTACCGACCATCACCGGCAGCATCAACATCAAAATCTTCCGTACTCCTTCCTCTCGAAACCGAAAATCCGGTCGGTAGCGGTACCCTTTTTTCCATAACGAAGGAATCTGAATCACCGCCTGCATTCCCCATCCAATGAGAAATGCAACCGCCAACCCATAGATGCCAAACTGCTCATTCCAGAATATATAATACAGAATAATCACCGCATTAGACGCCACACTCAATGCCGCCGGCACATTAAACTCGTCTAAAGACTGCAAAATCCCTACAAAGGAAAAGGCAATGCCTGTAAAAAATATTGTTGGAAACATCACATGAGACAATTCTGCCGACAAAGCCGCCGTTTGCGCATCATATCCACTGGCAAACAGCCAGACAAACTGTTCCGAGAACACCTCGCAAACAAGCGTCATACCGATGGTCACCAATCCGATTAGTGTAATAAACCGATTGGAGAGGGCAAACGCTTCCGCTTTTCCATATTTTTTTAGATACTCATTGAAAATTGGGATAAAGCTTGCCGATATAGCCGAAGCAAATATGGCGTCAAAGAACGTTCGCGGCATCAAGCTGGCTGTCGTAAATGCATTTGCCGCCATACCAGTTCCATAGTTTGCCGCCAATAACTGATCCCGCACCAATCCCAACAACTTTCCCACCATAGTAATGAGCATCATAAAGCTTACCGCTTTCACGGCGCTGTTTTTTTTCTGAGTTGTCATTGAATTCACCTAAAGTTCTATTTCTTTTTCCCTCTGTCATTCCCAAAGGAATATCCGGCAAAAAATATCCATCCATCCTATACTACCGTATTCTTTGGCATTTTACAAGAAACCCGATAGAAATTTAAGAAACTTCTTGTCCTTGCTTCCTCTTCTTTTACTGCCGTCTGCCATCGCTCTCATTTCCAACAAAAAGGACAGCCTCCTTTTGAGGCTGCCCAAAACATTGCATCCGCGCTTGTTTTTACTGCTTTTCATACCGCCGATTCGCTCTTTGGCATCAGAAATTCTGATTTTCCATCCCGCCAAGCTCCGTCTCAACCGAATTTACTCTGTTGTTGGATTACCTTTCACCCCTCTGTAAGCAATCGCTTTGGTTCCCCAAAAACAACCGCTCATTCTGCGCATCCATCTTCGCCTGGGCATCGGTTGTTTGATTTGGACGATATCCATACGCTTCTTTTCAAAGTTCGTTTCTGTTTTATACGCTATGATAAATTCTATAAAAGAAACGGATGTCTCCACGTTGTCATATCAATGGATCACACCTTCACCGGCTGATAAGTTACCTGATCTCCATCAATCCGGAATTTCAGCATATAGACATTACTGTTTGGCGTTCCGTCCGCTCTCCATAAATTCGGCAGATTGATATAGCGCACACCATCCTTTGTGGATGCCCAATAGCTGTTTGCGCTGCATGAAACCACAAATACATTCTTGCCCGCTTCCACATACTTATTTAATATCACGCGGAAATACGCCGCTTCTGCCGCAGATGGATAATCCGACGGCGTCAGATCCGTAACAAAAATAATCGTATCATTCCCTGCACTGTCAATATCCATCGTAAATCTACCATATTGCGATGCATCGGTTCCGCGGATGCCATTGCTTGCCGCCAGCAGCACCACAGAAGCGCCACCTCTGTTTAAGAACCGATAGCTGCCGTTCCACGTCAAACTGTCCTGCACCGTCGGTGTTGTCACATCACAGGGTCCACCGTATACAGTAACCTCCGCACCGCTGTCCGCCGCCGCCCGTACCCGGCTTCTCTGCGCTTCATAGGTTGCCGCATCCACCGTGCCCGTGCCGGTGTACTTCAGTTCACCGGTAATATTTAAGTAATACGCACCATCATTTTGCTTTGTCACTTCTGCCAGCAACGGATCTGCCGCCACTGTGCTCGCCGGCACCGACACCTTCTCTGCCCCGCCGACCGTTACCCTCACATAGGTATCTTGCCCTGCCCAACTGCATTTGACATAGGTGGAGCCCTGTGCCGCTGCCGTAAAGGTATTGCCGTTCATGGTCCCGATGGCAGGGTTTGACACCGCATAGACCACATCATTAGTCACCGCTCTGCCAAACCCTTCGGTATCATAGGCTGTAATATAGATCTGCGCCGTACCGCCTACATTATTGATACTGATATCCGAGTAGGTAGCTTTTAGTCTTGCTGTCGGATAGCAGGTCGCGCTTGCCACTGCTGTGAAACCTTCTCCATAGGTTGCAACCACAGAATAAGCGCCTGTGGTTGCAGGCAGGAATTCATAGCCGTTCCAGGTTCCTTCTACACCTACTACTTCAAACGTCACTTCTTCCGGCGCAATATAAATTCGGTTTTGATATTCATCCAGACCATATACAGTAAATTCCGCTGTCTTGCCTGGCTGTGTATGCGCATTGACCACTGTCATACCGATTTCTGTGATTTCTCCTTGTGGTGCTGTTTGGAAAATACCCAGTGAACTGATCACCTTGCGTTCCGCACCGTCAGAAACCGTATTTTGTACCTGTGGCGCCGTATCGTCGACCGTCTTCACTGCCATTGTGGAAGATCCGCCTCCATCCAGATGCATGGCTTCATATGCGCCGTATTCCAGCATCAGCGCCGCCATTTCTCCATGCGTTGCACCGATACTGTCTCCTCTGCCATCCACAACCATCAGAATTGCTTTTGTACCATCCTGCGAAACACCGAAGGCTGTTCTCGGCTGTCTGCCTGCTGCTACAATATCCGTCGCCGCTGCTTCCTGCCCTTTGGTCAATAACTGACCGCCTCCGCCAAATGCCGTATCAATCTGGTCAAAATCAATGGTAGAGGTTACCTGTAACGCAGCCGCATTACCTACTTGGTATTGTGATGCCGCATTGTTGCGGTAATCTGCACTCATAACAATCAAATATCCGTTGTTCGGCACCTGTACGGTTTCTCCCGGCTGCGAAATATAGGTAATCACTCCGTTTTGTATTACAAATTTCACCAAGTTTTCAAATCGCGCGTCCAGGTCTGCCGTACTGCTTGCCGCCTGCTGGTCAAAATAAATCGGAAATACCATGCTGGTGACTTTATTGATAGAAGCCAGCTCCATGGTCTGCGTACCATTGGTAAATGTAGCGTTTGTCTTAAAATAAGTAAATACAGAATTTCCGTTTTCATCCAATACATATGCCGCATACTGGTCTTTTTCCTGATTTACAGAAGTTCCCGCCGAGATCAACTCGCCATCCCGCACAACCGGACCAAACCCTGCGGAATAACTGCCCGCCATGCCAAAGAAATCGCAGTTTACCCCTGCAACGGCTCCATTGTCAGTCAACATCTTTTGCACCGTTTCTTTCAAGCCATACTCCGTTTTGCTCTCCACTTCCTTTAATTCCAAAGTGCTTTCCGTCAAGTCCACCGTCAGCACATAAATATCCTGAATGCCGTCTGTCGTCATACGGCTGTTATGTTCATATGTCACCCCTCGGGTAATGCTTTCTTGTGTTTTTTGCTCATATACCGTCTGTGCGGCAAATACCGGTACCGCGCCTACCGTACCAAAGGTTAGGGTTGCCGTAATCAGCGCAGCCAGCAAACGTCTGACCGGATAAATCTTCCTCTTCATTTTCCCACTCACTCCTTTATTCTTCTGCTTTTCTTGGACGCCTGCAGCGTTCCATTTGTTCCCTCCTAAACAAATGCCTTCCAAGAAGTCTCTTCCGATTTTATCACAAAATTCTCTTTTTTTCCCGATTGTTGTCAAAACTTAATAAATTTGTAATCTCATCTTCTTTTCAGACAGACTGCTGTTTTTCTCCATTTCTTGTACCATCTCATTTTCATGATAACCGCATCCGCTTTTCTTTTGTCCGCTTACATACTCTTTTTGTCCCAATCATACATTGATGATAGCAAAGAAAAAAAGGAGTTTTCATATGAAAAGACTATTGTTATGCTGTATTGCGCTACTTTGCGTCTGCACCGCCTGCCAAAAGGAGGAACTGCCTTCCGCTATGTCACAAATCCAAAAAACCCTGACGGAAATGGAGGGATATACCTGTCTGGCTACCTTAACCCGCACATCCAACAAAGGCGAACAAATTTATGAAACCAAACAAGATTTCAAATCCAGCGGAGAATATCGACTGGAATTACTTTCTCCAGATTCTGTCAAAGGCAATTACACCGTCTATGACGGCAAAACCGTCTGCCAGTATAATCCACGGCTGCAGGATAAAATTGTACGAGACGTTCCTGCTTCTCAGCAGCGCAACGAACTGTTTTTAGGGCAGTTTATGAAAAACTATATGCAATCAGAAGGCGTATCTGTCGAAACCGCCGCTTTGGATGAGAACCATTGCACGATACTGGAAGCTGTCATCCCTGGCAACGATCCTGCCATGGCTACAGAAAAACTCTGGATCGACAACCAAACGCTCACACCCGTACGCTTTGTCATCTACGATGCCGACGGAACGGAACGATGGCGGCTAGACTACACCTCTTTTACGTTTAATCCACATTTTGATGAAAATTTATTTCAAATCCCCGTATAAAACTGCCGGCAGCAGTCCATACTTTGAATAGTCAGTGCATACATAACCATGGTTTCTGCGCAGTTCTGCCTGACGGATTTCATACGGCGGAGGGTGTTTGAGCATGATAGTCAGACGAGGTGATATTTTTTATGCGGATTTAAGTCCGGTGGTCGGCAGCGAACAGGGCGGCGTACGCCCTGTATTGATCATCCAAAACGATATGGGGAATAAATACAGCCCTACCGTGATCTGTGCCGCCATCACATCCCGCATGAACAAGGCAAAATTGCCGACACATATTTCCCTTTCGGCAGCCAAATATGCGTTGCCCAAAGATTCTGTAGTGTTGTTAGAACAAATTCGCACCATTGATAAACGGCGGCTGAAAGAAAAGTTATGCCATCTGGATGATGCCGTCATGTCCGAGGTCAACCAAAGCCTTCTGGTCAGCCTAGCGCTGTTTGTACCATGTGGCAATGGAAACCGAAAAACAGCAGGCGCCTGACAAAACCAAGAGAGGCTAGCAACTTCTGTGTATGCGGGATATCGCAGCCGTTTCTTTCATCCTATCCACATGCCTTTCTGTTTTTCCTTCTGTATTGCAATGTTTTGTCCAGAAGAAGAAACCCAAAGTTTGTACCACAGGAATCTTTGTCCTGTGCAAAACCATATCCAACAAACAGATCGGCTGTAGACAAAAACATCTGTCTTTTCTGCGCCATATCACAAGGCAGCGCGTTCTTTTCGACTGTTGCCATCCTATGACAAACAGCGATCCCAAATACAGCGTTCCTTTCCAAGTTTGTCTCTGCAGCCAGCGATTTGGCTGCCGTCGTCTTGGATATCTTTCTCGAAATACAAAAAGGGATATCGTTTTTCAAAAACGATATCCCTTTTTGTTATTTATTTTTCCCGTTTATCCGGAACCAGCAGCAGCCATAGAAAATATAACCCAGCAAACAATGCCGCAAAGCCAATCAGCTTTGACACCTGAATCCCTTGAGATAGCAACGGCAACTGAGACAATATGCTAAATACAATGCCAAAAATAACGGCCCTTCTTAATTTTGCTCTCCAATTCATCTCATTCTCTCCTTGCTTTGGATCCTTCTGACGCCATTTTCACTCATTGCTCTCCTGTACCCAGTATAATCCGAATATCTGCGTCGTCCGAAAGCATATCCGGCGCCAATTCTATTCTTGCATCCGCAAAATACGATACCAAATCTTCTCCAATACCATCTGCCTTTACCTGAATTCTCGTATAGGGAACCTGTTCTCCTGTATATGTTGTCGGTTCTGTCGTTTGATAACCGTCCGCTTGTAAACGCCCTGTATATTCACCTGCCAAACCATTGATATTTCCGCCATTTGCCACTTCTATGGTAAGCTGTTTGCTGTCTTGCGTCGCTTCATTGGTATCTGTTCTGGTGCTATAAAAAATTTGATCCACGACTGCCTCCGTTTCCTGTGCATCATGAATAAAATAGGAAACACCGCCCACCATTTGTCCAGCTCCCGGCAATGTCTGCATTGTAATTTTGCTCACATCAACTTTTCCTGCATAGTTGGCGTATTTTACCGCATCACTCAGGGAGATATCCGTTTTCACATCTTGATACAGAATCGAAATATATTCTGGCAGATTTTTCAATATTTCTTCGCTGTTAAGCACTTTTTGCGCCAGTGCCGTTAAAAACAACTGCTGTACTTCTATCCGCCGTTCATCCCCCGTCTGATATTTCCGAAAGCGCACCAGTTGCTCTGCCTGTTCCCCATTTAATGTCTGTAATCCAGCATCTAAATGGATATACAGATCCTGAACCGGATCTTCATAATCCATATCCTGCGGTACATCTACTTCCACGCCGCCTACCGTATCCACAATTTTGCGGAACGCATCTAAATCCACTTTTACATAATGATCAATATTTATTCCCAGTAAATCCTCAATCTGCAGCACCGTGTTCTCACAACAGTGATCCTGACCACTGTAAGAATGAATCGCATTGAGCTTCGTCACCTGATTATAAGCATGTCCATGTTCCTGTAAGTCTTCTGCCACTGCATCGCATACAGCAACTCTGGTATCGCGCGGCAAGGAAAGCAGGTCCAAACTCTCATTTGCACTGTCATAATGCACAACGAACATTACATCCGTTCTGGCGCCTTCTTTATCCGTACCAAACACCGCCACATTCATTTTGATGTTGCGCTGCAGCAACGCATCCAATAAGTTCATATCCGACACACTGCCAATTTCTCCAACGCCGCCAAACGGCGATTCTCCAGTGATTTTATAATAAGCATATGCGGCGCCGCCGGACAATACCAAAAACGCTGCCACAATAGAAATCACGATTTTACAAAATGTTTTCACAGGATGAAATGCCTTGCGTTTCTTCCGCGATTTTCCCTGCTGTGATCCGTATGATTCCTTTCTGACTCTGGTTTGTCTGCCGTTGCTGCGTTTTCTTCCTGTCATCCTATCACCCGTTCGTTGTAGTTTGTCCTGATACCGTGTTTTCCGTCAGCATATTCACATCCTGCGGCGGTTCTTCCCCATAGATCCGCCATGCAATCAATTCTTTCGTTCCTTCCTCATCCATATCGAAATAAGAACCGCCTTCTCCAGGAATGGTATCCATCGTCATTTGCGTCAAATCCAGCTGTGTTGCATACTGCGCGTATTGCAATGCCGTAGAGATCGGCATATTGGTTTCTGTTTTCTCCAAACCGATTCGAATGAGGCTGTCCAAATGACTCAATATCGTTTGACTGCTGCATACCTGCTCCACAAAGGCTTTCAAAAATTCCTGCTGCACTTCAATCCGCTTCAAATCTTTTTGTGCATAACCTTCCCGAAATCGTACCAACTGTTCCGCTTTTTCTCCATCCAGCACTTGTAAACCGGGATACAGATCAATATACAGACCTTGCTCCGGGTCACTGTAATACAAGCGTTCCTCCACATTGAACTCTACGCCGCCCACAGCATCCACAATCTCTCGAAACGCATCTAAATCTATTTTAACATAATAATCAATCTTAATACCCAAAATTTCTTCCAGCATCGCTACTGAAAACGCATTGCGATTGCCTTCTCCTGCATATGCATGCACTTCCGTCAATTTGCATTGCCCATACACGCCGTTTGCCCGCGGAACGGTTCTATTGTTTTGTTCCAAGTAGGAAATCATTTCGTCCGTCATCGTCACCCGGGTATCTCGCGGTACCGAAATGATATGCAACGCTTTCTCTGTTACATTAAAGCTTGCCACCATATTCACATCCGTACGGAACCCATCTCCATCCGTTCCAAAAACTGCAACATTCAAAATGGTATCTTCTACTTCCGACGACGCATCCGCGGTAGCCACAAAATCCGATTGTTCTGCCCTTCCTTGCCAAGTCTGCAGCGATGCATATAGTTTTGCCGCACCAAATGCGCCCACCAAAATCAGTGCCAGCACCACACATAACAGGATTTCATTCCGTCTGCGTCGGCGCCGCATTTCCATTTGCCTCTGACGGTTACGCTGCATCCGCGCACCCAATTTACGCCTCTGTTCCTCCTGCATCCGCATTTCCTGTTCCATCTGCTTTTGCCGGTAGTAACCATCGTCCTGACTGCGCATCCTGCGTTCCTGCTCGTACTGTATCGGTATCCGCCTGCGGCGTCTGCGCTGATAATCCGTCCTGTTCTCACCCATTGTTTCGTCTCCTAACACAGATTATTGTCCAGACTCTTCTTCATCTGTCCATTCTATAACTTGTTTATTATAGCAAACCTGCCAGTTTCTGACAATAAAAAGCAAAATTTGCATTGCGTTCTTTTTATTATACACCAAAAATTCGATAAAAAAAGTTCCTTTTTTCTTAATTTTTTTTCGTTTTCTTCATCTATTCTTTACTTTCTCTTAAAAATTTCGTATAATACCCAAGTTATCAGCAATCTAAGCAACTGGCGCCGCCTGTTGCTTCATCATAAAATATCATGCCGTTTTCCGTTTGTTCTTGTGAAAATACGGTTACAAGGAGGGTCTTTTTTGTTTTCCACAATTGCTCGCTTACGTTCCGACAATACCGATCCCAGATTATTCACCAATCAAAAACGGATTTTTTTCTTTTTGGCGCTTTCTGCATGCTCTGCTCTTGCTCTTGTGTTCTGGATCACCACAACGCATAAAGTATTGGTTGCGCAAAACCTATTGGAATCTCCCTCCCTTCTTCTGTGGAATTTACTGCCAGCTCTCCTGGCAGTATTTCTACTGTATTTTTTATCTGGTCGCGCCTTGTTTTCCGCAATCTTGCTGCATGTTGTCTGGATACTATTTGCCGCAGCAGATGTCATTAAAATTTCCATGCGCCAAGAACCGCTTCTGCCAACCGACTTAACCTTGGTCAAAGAAGCCTTGACTATTGTCAAAACCTTTCCTCTGACCCAACTGCTGCTCATCATATGCTGCATCATATTCGCGCTGGTGCTGCTGGTAGCAGCAGCCTGCTTCTGCCGCAACGCTCGTCTGTCTTATCAAGCACGCCTCCTTGGCGTTGCAGCAGTGGGTGTCATCGCAGTTTTTCTGAATCAGTTGGTATATGCCGACCGAGATCTGTACGATGGCTATCCTGTCATCGAAAATCCTTATTTTCAGGTAAACCAGTATAATACACGCGGACTTGTGTATTCCTTTTTCCATCAATGCAATATCATGCATCTGGAAACACCCGAAACCTATCAAGAAGCAATTTACAGCGAGAAAATGAATATGGAAATGACAGCGCCTAACAGCGAGCTACCCCATATTATCATGATTATGGGAGAGGCATATTCTGATCTGAGCGAAAATCCTTATTTGAATTTTGAAGGTTATGCAGACCCAATGGAAGAATTTGGGGCATTATGCGCAAAAGAAAATGCCGTCAGCGGACATATTGTCGTACCCAATTTTGGCGGCGGCACCTCAAATACGGAATTTGATGTTCTCACTGGCATGCCAACCTGTTTTTTGGATACCGCCCTGCCCTCTTACAATTTTATCCATCATAAGATAGATGCTCTGCCCTATCGTCTCTCACAGATTGGATACGAAACCGTTTCCATCCATCCGGGTTATGCATGGTTCTATAACAGACAAAATGTATATCCGGATATGGGTTTTGAAACTTCTTATTTTTTGGAAGACTCTTTTGATTTGTCCACACAGGGTGTCAGCGGTTACATCAAAGAAGATGCTACTATGGACAAAATTCTATCCGTATTGGATGAACATTTGGAAACGTCCGATGCTCCCTTGTTTTCTTTTACCGTTACTATCCAAAATCACGGTCCCTACGAAAACAAATACGGTACATTGGCGCAGAATTTTTCCACAGATATTCCTCTAACCGACAGCCAATCCGATCTGTTGACACAGTACTTCTATGGTATGCTGGATGCAGACGCTCAAATCGGGCGTTTGGTGGATTACGCCGAAAATAGTGATGAACCGATTGTGCTGGTATATTTTGGCGATCATCTGCCCGGTTTTTCCAATGGTATGGAATTTTTCGATCTTCTGGAGTATCCTATTGATGCCAATGGTACACCGGAAGAACAGCTTGCTGTATACGAAACACCGTTCGTCATCTGGGCAAACGACAGTGCTGCTGACTTATGTAACTTTTCCGACCATACAACACAGGCAAACCTGCCAGAAAACAACTGTATCAGTGCATTTTATCTTGCCGCGCTGCTAACAGAACTGTTGGGCATCGATGGATTGTCTCCCTATTACGAAGAACTGAATGCATTACGACGGGATTTTCCCGTACTGTCCGAACTGTACCATATGGACGCTAACGGCAATTTCCTGGATACATTGCCGCAGAATCAGCAAGTGCGTTTGGATACACTCATCGGCTGGGAGTATTATCTGTTATTTGACCGACAAGTTGCTACAACACAGCCATAGCCTTTTTGCGGAGCAAATCATTTGCTCCGCTTTTTTATGGAATGCATCATGAATATCAAAACAATCCCCTTTTTCATCCAGTCCTTATTTTTAAAACTGTATCCCTCCCCTGCTCTTGTCTATCCCCGCCATATCCAAACAGAGACGCCTGTGCATCTCTCCCCGCTTTTTCCGTATCTTTGCGCCTTTCTTTTCAGATACGCACTTTTGTTATTTTTCAATACTTATAAAATTTAGCGCCTTTTTTGCCTCTTTCTCTTCTCTTGTCCTTCTTTGAAAAATATGTTAGACTGACACCATAGGCATATTGCGATTTTCTCGCCAGAACAGAAAAGGAGGTTTGATTTATGGAAACACTGCATCAAGACGCACACACGATTATCCGTCATACCCTTTCCCACGTACTGCCACAGGCTGCTGTACAGCGGGCATTGGCGGAAAAAACCTTTCCTTCCGACGGAAACATTATCGTCATCTCCATTGGCAAAGCCGCATGGACTATGGCGAAAGCTGCTTCCGATTTTTTGGGAGAACGCATTCATAAAGGCGTTGTATTGACCAAATATGGTCACAGTTTGGGAGAAATCCCCTCTTTTCAGATCGCAGAAGGTGGACATCCACTGCTGGATGAAAACTCCATTCATGGCACAGAATTGGTGTTGGAAGCCGTACAACATCTTTCTGCTGATGATACCGTCGTTTTTTTGATTTCTGGCGGCGGCTCTGCCCTATTTGAAAAACCTGCCGCCTCTCTCACCCTTTCCCATATTCAAGATATCTCAAAACAACTGCTTGCCTGCGGTGCTGACATTGTCGAAATCAATACCATCCGAAAACATCTTTCCGCCGTTAAGGGCGGTCGCTTTGCCCAACTCTGCGCTCCTGCTTCTATATACGCCATTGCACTAAGCGATATCTTGGGCGATCGCTTGGATGCCATCGCTTCCGGACCTGCCTATCCTGACAGCAGTACTTGCGCTGATGCCATGGCTATTGTGGAAAAATACCATTTGCAGATCCCTCCCGAAGTACAAGAACAATTGCAGCAAGAAACTCCCAAAGAAATCCATAATTGCGAAACCGTTATCACCGGCAGTGTTTCCCAACTTTGTCATTTTGCGGCACAAGCAGCCCAAACTCTGGGATATACACCTCTGGTTCTGACAACCATGCTGGACTGCGAAGCCAAAGAAGCCGGTCGTTTTCTCGGTTCCATTGCCAAAACGCTGGAAAAGGGAGAAGGTCCTTGCAAAGGTCCCTGCGCCATCATCTGCGGCGGAGAAACCATCGTTCATTTGACCGGCAGTGGTAAGGGCGGCAGAAACCAAGAACTTGCATTAGCGGCTGCTCCTTATCTGGACGGTATCTCTCATGCATTGGTTGCTGCCGTTGGTTCCGACGGTACAGATGGTCCTACCGATGCAGCAGGTGGGATGACCGATGGCACTTCCATGCAAAAACTGCGTGACAAGGGTATTTCCATTGATACCGTATTGGCGGACAATGACGCCTATCATGCCCTTCAGGCAATTGACGCCTGCATTATGACCGGCGCTACCGGCACCAATGTGAATGACTTATATTTTTTGCTGTACCGTCCCAGCAATTAAATAGACATCCACCGCTTAAATCCCCCTCTTCTGGAACAGCACAAAACGGAAGAGGGGAATTTTTTCATCGGATCCACTCGCGGGATCCAATGCCCTTCTGATCCGATTCGTTCCACGCACTTCCCAAAAGAAATGCTCCAACTGCCATCCTCTTCTGCTCCCAATCCCATCGTATACCATTTTCCATTCTCCGGTATCCTGCGGTTAAAGTATCTGCTTTGCTTTTTTCCGTCCTTGCAAATACAATCGTGTACCTGCTTACACTGCTGCATCAAACCGATTATCGGCTATTTTTCAATGATTGGCAAAAAAATGATAACCATATACGATACGGAAATATCAATCCCCTTCCTCCGTGACTTTTCTATTGATCGCGATATTCCGCCACGCATCCGGCAAACAAAAATACCGTTCTATTTGTCAAACGCTCTCTGACACCCATAATCTCAACAAACACTTCTTCCTCTCTGCCTTCCGTATTCGACACATATCTTATGTCAAACCCATGGATTGCGGATAGCACCCCTTTCCAGCCTTCATCCACCGTTTTGTTTCCCTATCTTTCTTTGCTCTCCGCACTGTTTCGGTTGTTTTCTCTTTGCGTTCTCCCATCCATTGCTTCAACTGTCTTCTCTTGCAGCGTTAATTCTTATCTTCCGTTCATCCACAATCCATCCAAACCGATCTTTTTTCCATTGCCTCTGCACACACAGCTTTTCCGTTCCATATTATACTCATGTAAAACAAATAAGGAGGAATTGCCATGAAAGAAATCGCATCCTGGTTTCTGCCTGATACGGAAAACAACGACAATCCCATTTCCTCAGGCTCCGACTGCAATGCCTGCGTACTGGAAAAAATTGGGCTGGCACAAGCTTTTGTACCGTCGCAACCCTATGAAACGCCTTCTTCTGCAGAACAAAGCCTGATCTGCGGCACCGCCTTCGCCGCACTCTCCATCCCCTATACCCAAGGCGATCATATCCGCAGAAACGCAAAGGAGGGACAGTCATGGAACGGGAACTGATGCTACAAAAAATCATGGAACTGGACTTTATTGCCGTAGACTTGGGGCTGTATCTGAATACACATCCCGCAGAAAGCAGCGCTATCGAAGCTTACAATCAAGTGATCGAAGCTGTAGACGCATTGCGTTTGAAATTTGAAGCAGCTTACGGTCCGCTGTGTTCTTTCCGTAGTTACGCAGCCGATACCAAAAACTGGCAGTGGATCAATAATCCTTGGCCTTGGCAGCAGGACGCCAACACATCATTAGCAGGAAAGGAGTGTCAATAAATGTGGATATATGAGAAAAAATTGGAGTTCCCCATTCAAATTAAACGTCCCGATGCCCGTCTGGCAAAAATTATGATTGAACAATATGGTGGCTGCGACGGTGAAATTGGTGCTGCTTTGCGTTATTTGAGTCAAAAATTCAGCATGGTGACCCCGGAAGCCAAAGCCACATTGAATGACATTGCAACAGAAGAACTCGCGCATGTAGAAATGATGGGTACCATCGTTCATCAGTTGACACAGGGACTGACCAAAGACCAGATTATTGACTCTGGTCTGGATACCTATTATGTAAATCATGGATTCGGGGTTTTTCCTTCCTCCGCCGCTGGTGTTCCATTCACTGCCGCTGCTTTCCAATCCAAAGGAGATCCTTTAACCGATCTGTATGAAGATATGGCCGCAGAACAAAAGGCCCGCAGCACATATGAATATCTCATCGACTTGACGGACGATCCCGATGTCCTTGCACCGCTGCGTTTTTTGAGAGAACGGGAAGTCGTGCATTTTCAACGTTTCGGTGAAGCGCTGGACATCGCGAGAGATTATTTGAATCAAAATCATTATTTCTTTATGAATGGCATGAAAAACAATACTACAAATGGTTCGGTGACTGGCTCTATGAATGGTTCTGGCAGCAATGCTACAAATCGTTCCATGACTGGCTCTGGAAACAACGCTATGCATCCTTCCATGAACGGCTCTATGAACCACGCCGGAAACCATACCACAAAACAATCCAAATAAACCACATCTTCCTCTCAAAAGGCGGCAGGCAAAGCTTGTCGTCTTTTTGTGCTTTTTACTTGTTCGATTTTTGAGAATCCGCGGAAAAAACTAGCCTTTCTGTGAAAAAAGATTATAATGAAATACAGAAGGGTGGTGCTTTGCGCAATGCGTGACTTTTATCTAAAAAATAAAACGGCTTTGCAGGATTTTCTGATTCTTGGTTCTGCCATATTGGTCTGTTTTTTATTCTTTCGTTATCTATTTCCCATATTTCTGCCATTTTTATTTGGTTGGTTATTGAGCCTTTTGTTTCGTCCATTGACGAACCGTCTGGTTTCTTATGGGATTGCACGATGGATTGCTTCTCTGTTTTGTTTGCTGCTTTTTTTAGGGGTACTCTCTCTGTTTGGCGCATTGATCGGGAATCGTCTTGCTGCACAGGTATCCGCATTCTTTCATATGCTTCCACAGTATATGCTCTCTTTGCAGCAAGCACTGGATACCTTCTGGCTTCAGATGGAAGAATGGATCTCTGTACTGCCCTCTGCCTTACAGCAAGCATTGACACAAATGAAGGGCAACCTTTCCTCCCTGTTGCTGTCTCTCGTACAAAACACGGGTTCCTCCTCGCTGACAACCGTTCCGCATTTTTTACTGGGGACACTGATTGCACTGCTTTCTTCCTATTTTTTTACCAAGGATGCAGCACAGATTCATGCATTATATGAAAAACATATTCTTTCTCTGTTTGGTCCATCCATCCAACGTACCAAACAGGAACTGAAAAACTCCGTCTGGGGGTATATCAAAACACAGCTGATTTTGATGATTTATACGTTTGTCATCACTGCCGTTGGATTGACTATACTGCAGTCTCCGTTTGCGTTGTTGTTAAGCATCGTCATCGCAGTCATTGATGCACTTCCTTTCTTTGGCAGCGGATTTATTCTCTGGCCTGGTGCTGTCATCCATCTATTATTGGGTGATATAAAACTGGCTGTCGGTTATATGGTCATTTATGCTGCCGTACAGATTATGCGGCAAATCATGCAGCCAAAGATTTTGGGAACACAAATCGGACTGCATCCGCTGCTGACTTTATTTTCTATGTATTTTGGCTATCGCTGCATCGGCTTTTGGGGATTGTTGTTGGGTCCCGTTCTTGCCGTACTGCTGCGCGCATATTTTCAAAGCAGAGAACAATAGCTAAAAAACAAACCATTCCAAACTTCAGTACCTATCACAGTACATTGGATCAAACAATACCCGAGAAATCCTTTTCACCGGATATACTCGGGTATTGTTTTTTATTTACCAGATATTCATTTTTATTCCGCCTGAAACATCGGCGTAGATAAATATCTATCTCCGGTATCCGGCAACAGAACTACAATCGTTTTTCCTTTATTTTCCGGGCGTTTTGCTACTTCCAATGCCGCATATATTGCCGCACCGGAAGAAATCCCAACCAATAAGCCTTCCGTACGCGCCGTTTCTCTGCCGACCGCATAGGCATCCTCATCTGTTACCGGAATCACTTCATTGTATAACTCGGTGTCCAAAATAGATGGCACAAAATTCGCACCAATGCCCTGCAGGCCATGACTGCCCGCTCTGCCCTGCGTCAGTAACGGAGATGCCGCCGGTTCTACCCCAATCACTTGTACCTGGGGATTTTTTTCCCGCAGATAACGTCCTACGCCGGTAATGGTTCCGCCGGTTCCAATCCCTGCTACAAAAATATCTACCGCTCCATCGGTATCCGCATAAATTTCCGGACCCGTCGTTTCATAATGCGCCTGTGGATTCGCAGGATTGTCAAATTGTCCCGGAATAAATGCATTTGGAATTTCTCTTGCCAGTTCCTCTGCTTTTTCAATCGCGCCCGCCATTCCTTTGGCGCCTTCTGTCAGCACCAGTTCCGCACCAAACGCAGACATCAGCAACTGCCGTTCCACACTCATACTATCCGGCATAACGATGATTGCCCGATATCCTCTTGCCGCAGCCATGACTGCCAATCCAATGCCGGTATTGCCGCTGGTTGGTTCGATCAATGTCGCACCGGGCTTTAACAACCCTCTCGCCTCTGCATCTTCTACCATTTTTTTCGCCACACGATCTTTGGCGCTGCCGCCTGGATTCAAAAACTCCACTTTCGCCAATATCTTTGCTTCCAAACCATACTTTTCTTCTAGATGCGTCATCTCCAGCAGCGGCGTTCCACCAATCAATGCTTCTATATTTCGATAAATATGCGCCATGCTTTTCACCCTTTCTTTTTTTGTATTCATGGTAACAAACGCAGAAGAATCTGTCCAGCATTTTTCTTTTTATCCCGACTTTTCTGACTCTTTCTCTTTCATACAAAACCGTTTTCCGCTGCTTTTGCTATTGTATGCCAACTTTTTTTGTGCTACTATTTGAATGAGAAAAAGCATTATGACAAACAGAAAGAAAGGATTTTGATTATGTTAAAAATCGGACGCAATGATCCCTGCTGGTGCGGCAGCGGAAAAAAATATAAACTCTGCCACGCTGCTTTTGATGATAAACTGGCTGCACTGAAAGCGAAAGGCGAAAAAGTACCGCCTCATGAGCTGATTAAAACGCCCGAACAGCTGGAGGGGATCCGCAGAGCAGGCAAATTGAATACAGAAATCTTAGATATGGTGGCAACGCAAATTCATGCTGGCATGTCCACGGAAGATATCAACCGTTTGGTGCATGAATACACCGTTTCTCACGGCGGCACCCCTGCCCCTTTGGGATATTGCGGATTTCCCAAAAGCGTATGCACTTCCGTCAACGATGTGATCTGCCACGGTATCCCTTCGCCGGATGAAATCCTGCAGGAGGGTGATATCATCAATGTAGATGTCACCACCATTTTAGACGGATATTATGCGGATGCTTCCCGCATGTTCTGCATTGGTCAGGTCAGCGAGGAAGCCAAAAAACTGGTGGATGTCACGAAAGAATCTGTGGATCTGGCTTTGGCGGCAGTCAAACCATGGGGACATCTGGGCGATATCGGCGAAGTCATCAGCAATCATATTTATGCCCATGGCTACACCGTACTCCATGATATCGGCGGGCACGGCGTTGGAAATGATTTCCATGAAGAACCTTATGTTTGCCATATCGGGAAAAAGGGTACCGGTATGCTGTTAGTACCAGGTATGGTATTTACCATAGAACCGATGGTCAATGCCGGAGAAGAAGATTTCTTCCAGGATGCAGAAAACGGCTGGACCATTTATACAGAAGACGGCTCTCTTTCCGCACAGTGGGAATACACCGTTGCCATTACGGAAGAAGGCGTAGAAGTCATCACTCATTAACCAACATTCATTTGATCGAGGTGGCGGCAGACATGAACAGAGACATGCATATTTCCATCCGGTACAGTATGCTCCAGGGACTGTATTGGCTCAGCTATTGTCCGATTTATATTTTCGCGACGGTTTTCCTGTTGGGCAGATCTTTCTCCGAGGGAGAAATCGGTATACTGCTTGCACTTTCCTGTCTGCTCTCCGCCGTTTTTCAGCCGTTTGCCGCTGCAGCAGCGGACCGTGGACGTTATGTCACACTGCGTTCCCTGATGACAGGAGTTTGCATCTGCACCGTTGTACCGATGCTCATACTGCTTTTCATTCCGCAAGGCAAGCTGATTTCCGGCATCTGTTATGTCGTATTGCTGATGCTGCATTTAGCATATCAGCCATTGCTCAGCGCACTGGGCATGCAGCTGTTAAACAGCGGCTATGCGCTTAATTTCGGTGCAGCACGGGGCATTGGTTCTCTCTGTTGCGCAGTACTGTCGTTTTTTTTGGGATCTCTGACCCTGCGCTTTTCCAACCAATGTCTGCCGCTGCTCGGCACTATCCTCTATCTCGTTACCATACTGCTGCTGCAGACCATTCCGGAAACCAAACGGAACAGCGGTGGTATTGTTCCCTCCAATGGCACCATGGCAGTGCTTCGTGCGCACCGTAAATTCGCCATTCTTTGCTGCGGTATTATCTTGGTATTCATTTCACACAGTGCAATTAACACTTACATGATTCAAATCCTGCAGCACATCGGAAAAGGCAATACCGAGCTGGGGCAGGTCATCGCATATACCGCCGTACTGGAATTTATTGTCATGATTGGTTTTTCCCGGTTTGTCAAAGGGCGCAACTGCGGCGCAGTTTTGAAATTCACCTCTGTTTTTTTCGTTTTAAAGGCACTTTTCGTTCCTCTGGCAGGCAATTTATTTCTGCTGTATGCAGCGCTCCTCACACAAGTGCTGTCTTTCGCCCTATTCACTCCCGCATCAGTATACTATGCCAATCAAATTTTAGAAGCGGGAGATAAAATCAAAGGACAGGCAATTCTAACCATTGCCATCACAATCGGCAATATTGCCGGCAGCTTTCTCTGTGGCAGCTTCATTGAATTATGGGGCATCACCATAGCCATATTGATTACTGCAGGGCTGGCAGCCATTGGCATGTTGTTCTTCTGGTTTGGCGCCGAAAAATCTAGCAGCATCCAATAATCTGTCTTCTCGAGGCAATCACAAACGCTAGCAAATCGCAGTTTGCTGCTTCCAATCCCTATTTCTCCGCCTCTTTTACCAAAGAAGCCGTATTCATATTTGAAACGGCTTCTTTTCTGCCGCGGTATACAAAAAGGCATGGATTCCTTTGCCAAAAGGATTCCATGCCTTACTTTCCAAATATTTCTATTCGCGCTTAGCTCCTTCTTCCTGCCCAGAGCAGCACGATCTCTGCCAATACGGTATCCGCCGCGTCCGTCAGAAATGTTACCGTCTGCGTCCCCTCTGGCGTATCCATGACATACGTCTGCGTCTGCAGCGTATCTCCCCTCCTGCATTCTTTTCGGTACACCAGCCGCATATCTTGGATATCCATATGCTCATAGATGTCATCCGGTATATCCTCCAATGCCCATTCCAAGTATTTCACATTATTGGCATGTCCATTTGTATCCGTATCCCGACGGGCAACCGTCAGTGTTTGGGCAGCAACCGGCGCTTCTTTCGGTCTGGTCGGCATTTGAAAGGTTTCTCCTTCTATCGCAGGTATTTGGTTGCTACCGTATCGCTGAATCATATGCTCCGGTACATTTGTCGGTTTGCGTGTTCGTGCGTCCATAAAAATCCAGCGGGAAATGGCGTCTACCATCTTCTCTCCTGCCCCATCAAACAAAAAATAACTGCGCTCTGCCTGCATTTTGCGGCATTTGTTGCTCCAAGTCTCCATACAAACCGTTTCCAAATGCATGGGCATCCGATAAATCCGAATATGCCAATGAATGACTGCCCATCCCCATTGATGCTCTGCCATATATGCCAACGAATATCCCAGTGCATCCGAATGAGAAATCGCCGCATCCTGTAAAGCAGCCAGTAACGCCGCTGCCGACATCCTGGCATTGGAATCCACCTGGTCATATCGAATCTTCACTGTCTGCTGATATCCCTGTCGCTCCATACGCCGTTCCTCCTTGTTTACAGCATCGGTGAAATCAATCTCGCAACCGATTCCTTCACCTTAAACCACCATTTTCTTCTATAATACCACTCTTTTGTAATCTCTACAGAACTTTGCAGGTCCCGCAAAAAATCCTGTTCCAATGTCTTTGTCAATGCCGCGTCATATAAAAATGCATTAACCTCGAAATTCAAATCAAAACTGCGAATATCCATATTGGCAGTACCTACCGAAGCCATTTTGCCATCGATACATAAACACTTTGCATGAATAAATCCTTTTTCATATTGATAGCAGCGCACACCTGCTTCCAAAAGCTGTCCTAGATAAGACATACTCGCCCAGTATACAAAAAAATGATCCGGATTTCCAGGGATTAAAATCCGTACATCCAATCCCGAAAGCGCCGCCACTCGCAACGCCTCAAAAATACTGTCGTCCGGCACAAAATACGGCGTCGTCAAATAAATATGGTCCTCTGCCTCGTTCATCATCTTAAAATATCCGTTCTGTACGTTCCGCCATTTGGTATCCGGTCCGCTGGAAACAATCTGCGTTTTCACGCCGTCAAACTGCTGTCGCAGCGGAAAATATCGCTGCTCCAATGCTACGGCGCCGTATCTGGTAGTAAAATTCCAATCTTTGATAAAACGGATCTGCATTTGATCAATGGCGTCGCCTTCAAAACGCAAATGGGTATCTCTCCAAGGACCATACCGTTTCACAACTCCCAAATATTCATCGCCTACGTTAAATCCACCGATGTATCCCACCGTCCCGTCAATGATACACAGCTTCCGATGATTACGGTAATTGAGCCGTACCATAAACGGCGGCAAAAATGCTGCCGTAAACCCGCCTGCGTCATGCAGCTTGGAAAAGAAATTTTTAGGCAGTCTGGAATTTCCCATCCCGTCATATAACAGGCGCACTTCCACACCTTCTGCCGCCTTCTTCGTCAGCTCGTCCACCAGCCGCCTTCCCAGCTCATCTCCGCGCCAAATATAATACTCTAAATGAATAAAATGCTTTGCCGCACGAATATCCCGCACCAATGCTTCAAATTTCTCTTTTCCTGTACAAAACCGCGTCACCCGATTGTTAAATGTCATCCAACTGCCTGAATTGATATGCAGATATGCCAAATCCGTCAAATACTCCGCTTCTATCAGCCGACCGCCCTTTTCAATGATTGCCTTTTGTTCTTTTACCCTGCCGACACTTCGTTCATCCTGCAGCAAATACGTATAATACACTTCGCGGTCATATTCCGCTTTTTCCAGAAACATCCGCTCTCGCTTGCCGTTTCTGCCAAAGATCATGTAGACCAAAAATCCAAACACCGGTATAAACAGCAGTACCAACAGCCAAGCCCAGCTGCTGGCCGGATTTCTGCGTTCAAAAAATACCACAAAGCCCGCTAATATCACATTTACAACCAAAATGCCTGCGGCAAAATATGCAACAATCGTCCAAACGCTCTCCATGTTGTCGCCTCCTTCCTTTTTCGCTTTGCAACATCCATAATATGATATAGTATACTCAAATTCCCACATTCCCGCAAGCACACAAACCGTCAATTTTTTTGAAAAATTTCACTTTCCCACTTCCATTCAGACAAAAACTCTGCTACAATATATGGATGTGAAGATTACCATTGGAAAGTCAAATTACTTTCCGTCTGCAAGGAGGAACATTTGTGAATATAACTGGATCGGATATTTTTATTATTGTATTGGTTCTGATTGCTGCTATTGTAGCAGGTTTATATTATCTGAACCGTAGGACCATGCGCCGTGTGATTCAAACACAGGATTTTATTGATCAAAACCGTATGACTGCGCAGATTTTTGTCATTGACAAAAAACAAGAACGACCTTCTGCTCATAATCTGCCCAAGAATGTCTTTGAGCAGCTTCCCAAATCAGCGAAAATGCGTAAAACTTATTTGGTAAAAGCGAAGGTTGGTCCTCAAATTATCACCCTGATGTGTGATAAACCAGTATATGAAGTATTGCCTGTTAAGAAAAATGTTAAGGTAGACCTTGCTGGCATGTATATTGTCAGCATCACCGGCATGAATCTGGCAGACAAGAAAAAGAAAACCATTCGCGAGAAAATGTCTGCCCGTCTGAACACCATGATGGCAGAGCAATCCAACAACAACAAAAAGTAAAAAAAACAAACGGCAGAACCTGCAGGCGCAGGTTCTGCCGTTTTTTCATTCAAGATGTTTCTTCCATCTGTCGGATTTCCGCACCAAACGGCATCAGCGCCAATCCAGCAAACTTAAAGTGCTGCAGTCCGAACGGAATACCGATAATGGTCAGGCAGCTGCCAATTCCCATCACGATAGATCCGATGCAAAGCGCCAAACCGCCCAGCAAAATCCAGATAACATTCAGCACCACAGAACCGGAGGACATATTTCCAAAATATACCTTTTTTCCAAAAGGGGTGACCACCAGCTTCGCAAACTTAAAGCATTGCAGTCCCACAGGAATTCCAATCACAGTAATGCAACAAAGCACTCCCGCTAACAGCCATCCCAATGCAGACAGCAAGCCGCCAAAAATCAGCCAGAGAATATTCATCAATAAATTCACCATCGTCATACGCCTTCCTCCTTTTCTTTTTGCCCATATTTTTTACGATAAAACGCAACTGCCATTTGATAATCCGGCTCTGTCAGCGCCGCTTTCCCTTCCTCCGTCAATGCATATACCCCTTTCTCCATCCGTATAAACCAACGATAGACATTATTGCGCAAAATTGACGCATATTTTTCTTCCAGCCCCATATCCCGCAGCTGCCGACAGCTGACCGTATGCGCTTGTTCCAAAATACAGCAGAGTTCCAGCGCTTTTTCTCGATACGCCGTCAAAATCTTTCTGCGGGTCATCCCTCCAATATTGGCAGATACCTGTCGATTCTCAAACTCTTCTTTCAGCTTTTTCTGCTTTCTGCGATTTTGCCAAACCTTGCTATCTGCAGGCGTCAAAATCACATCAACCGTCTGCAATGGACTATCCAAAGCCACGGTCAACAACCCGATTTCCAACCGTTTCAGCAGCTTCAGCATATTTTTCCAGCTTTTTTCCCGCTGCCCTTTGTGCGGTCTTGGAATTGCCACAAAAACATACTCCGTCAGACTCTGCCGCTCCATCGCCTGATAGACCAATTTCAGCTGAAACGCCGTCTTTAGCTCCACAATCACCAATACGCCGTCCTTTTTGGCAGCAATATCACAACCAGTTACCTCAGCCTGTACCTGATAGCCCTCCGTTTCTAAAAAACGCCGCACAGGCGCATACAACTCTGTTTCCGCAACCGTCATACTTTTATTCCTCTCGCCATAAAGGTCTCAATCTCTTCCACCGTTTTGATCATATCTTTGGTCATGACTTCGCATCCATCTTCCGTCACCAGCACATCATCTTCGATCCGTATGCCAATCTCCCATTGGGGAATATATAAACCAGGTTCTACCGTCAACACCATCCCCGGCTGCAGCAGCCGCTCCGTATACCTGCCAATGTCATGCGTTTCCGCTCCTAAATAATGGCTGACACCATGATAGTAATACGCTGATACATCCTGCATGGTTTTTACCAGTCCCAATGGTTTGAGGGCTTCCAAATAATACTCTTTCAAAACCTCATTCAGCCGAGAGAACGGCACTCCCGGACGGATGGCGTCGATAACCTTTTGCTGCCCCTCCAGCACAATTTCATACACCTGTCTTTGCCGCGGGGTAAAGGTACCGTTTACCGGAAATGTTCGGGAAATATCCCCGTTATACCAATCCACCTGTGCACCACAGTCCACCAGCAGTAAGTCACCATCCTCCATTTTTCCATTGTTTTGCGTATAATGCAGGATCGTCCCGCGTTTCCCCGCTGCCGCAATCGTCTGAAAGGCCTTTTCCCGTACACCATGGCGCATCAGCGTAAAATCAAAATATGCCTCCGCTTCGTATTCCATCATTCCCGGCTCTACCTGCGCCATCATCGCTTCCAGCCCCAATCGGGTCACTTCCATCGCCTGCCGCATACGTTTCAATTCATACGGTTCTTTGATCAACCGCAGGTCGCCAAAAACGGGATACATATCCCGGATAGTCATCGCCGGATATTTGCTGCGCAGCGTCGATGCAAACTGCAATGCCGGCGAGAGCAGATCGTCCCATTCTCGATGCTCCAGATCCAAACCGATTTCTGTCACAGGATTGCGAAACAGCAGTTGCGCAAAATCATCCGCAAAAGCATCTATAGGACGGATGTCGCAAATCCCGCTGATCTCTTCCGCCTCCGCCTCCGTCATATTGGCGCCTACCCATTTTGCCAATATGCCATTATCCCTGGGGATAAACAAAACTTCCTGCAAACTTCCCGCGGTTTTTACCATCATAAATACACAATTCTCCCGTGCAATGCCTGTGACGTAATAAAAATTGCGGTCGGGTGAAAACGGATAGTACTCATCCCCCCGTTTCACCGGCGCCTTTCCCGCGAATAATATCACAGCGCTGTTATCTGCCATGCGCGCCGCCAGTTTTTTTCTGTTATTCCTAAAAAATTGTTCCGCCATATCAATGCTCTCCTCTTTTTAATCATATCTAAAGATGTTTGATTCTTTTTGTATAAATTCTTACAAAATTCTTATGTTCCAAAACAGCCGACCTTGAAAAGCCTGCCACCTTATATTAAAATTGTAACAAGGAAACAAAAAAATGCAAGTCTGATATCCAACAAACGGGAGGTTGCTCATGAAAACAGAACAGAAAATCGCATTCCAAAAGACACTGCCTGTCATGGCTGGCTATCTGTCCATTGGTATTGCTTTTGGGTTGTTGATGCAGAATATGGGCTATCATGTCTTTTGGGCACTTCTGATTTCTCTGGTTCTTTATGCTGGTTCTATGCAGTTTGTACTACTGCAGTTTCTAAGCGGCGGCGTTTCTTTGCTGACCGTTGCCGTTATGACGTTGCTGGTCAATAGTCGCCATATGTTTTATGGACTTTCGTTTATTGACACCTTCCGTCAAATGAAGAAAAAATCTCTTTATATGATACATTCTCTTACCGATGAAACCTATTCTCTGCTTTGTTCTTATGAACCAAAAGAAGGTATCGACAATCAAAAAGTACGCTTCTATATCAGCTTGTATGACCACATTTACTGGCTCATTGGCACAGCCTTAGGCAGTCTTGCCGGAACATGGATTCCCTTTGATACCACCGGTATTGACTTTGCTATGACTGCACTATTCACAGTCATTTTCATCGATCAGTGGAAAAGCGCTAAGAGTCATATTCCCGCTATCACGGGTCTTGTTACTGGTATTGGCTGTCTTTTGGCTTTTGGTCCAGATCGCTTTCTTCCACCTACACTACTGTTAAGTGTCGCTGTCTTGCTTGCATGCAAAAACATCGTTCAAAAAAAAGACCAGGAGGAATAATCCATGCTATCATCTGCACAAACATTTGCTGTCATTTTAACCGCTACGGTCTGCACTTTCTTTCTGCGCGCACTTCCATTTGCGCTATTTGCCGGCAGAGAAATCCCAGTTCCCATCCAGTATCTCGGAAAAACACTTCCACCTGCTGTTATGGCGCTTCTCGTAGTTTATTGCTTCAAAAGTACAACTGTTTCTTCCCTTGCAGGATTTCTTCCCCAGTTTCTTTGCGTTGCAGTAGTTGCCATGCTGCACTTGTGGAAAGGAAATACCCTGCTGAGCATTTTCGGAGGCACCATTTGCTATATGTTTTTGGTCCAAGTCGTTTTCTCTGCATCATAAATTCCTCCATTGCTTTCCTCCAACCCCTTTTCCATCACTTGTGTAAAAAAAAGACTGCGTGTTGTCAAATAACTCCGCAGTCTTTTTCGTCATTCAATGCGCTGCTCCAAATAGATTCATCAGCACACATCCAGTCAATACCAACACAATTCCAATGACCGTGGGCAGATTCATTCCCTGATGGAACCAAAACGCAGAAATCAATGCTGTCACAACAATGCCGACACCGCTCCAAGTCGCATAAGCAACTCCCAAATGAATCTCCTCTATCGCCTTCGATAACAGAAAGAAGCAGAAGAAATACAACGCCAAACATCCCACTGTTGGCAGCGGTTTTGTAAACCCCTCTGCATACTTCAGCATAGTTGTTGCCATCAATTCCAAGACGATTGCCCCGCCTAACATCACATATGCCATTTCGAACACCTTCCTGTTTGACACCATCCTCATTCCAGCAGCCACAAGCCTGCCATCCTCATTTGCTTTGGATGCTTATGGCTTGCTTTTCCTCTCTATCCCCTGTATCGCTTCATTCGTACTCGCTCCACAGTCCAATATAAAACACAAACCGTATTCTGGCTCCACACTTCTTTCTCTCACCCATGTTATCCCTGCCTTCCCATGGCATCCATCACGGTAAATCCTTGTTCTGTCCAAAACGCCTGTAACTGTTTTGCATCTGCCTCTGTCCTGCCCTGTACCGCTTCTGCTTTTCCGCCGCCCTTGCTGCCAAATTGTTCTTTCAACTTAGCTGCCAAAAGACGCATATCCTCCGTCCGGCTCATCAGCACAAACAAAAACCCTTCTTTCGCCTGTGCAAATACCGCCGCCGTACCTCGGGTTTTCTCCAATATGGCATCTGCCAAATGCACCGCATCTTTTGAATCAAAATCCTGTACAAAACAGCATACCTGTGCTGTTTCTGCCTGCCCAGCAAGCAGATGGATCTTTTCCCACTTCATACGGCTGACCATTTGCTGCCAGCGATCCCGCTCCTTTTGCAGGGAACCAACTGCCTGGGCGATCTGCCCGGTCGGTACGGAAAGCATCTCGGAGATGGCTGCCGCCTGCTCCGTTTTTTGCGCATAATCTGCCAATGCCCGCATTCCGCAGACAATTTCCAGTCGTGTACCACCCTTATAATTCTGGGCGGACAAAATTTTGATCAATCCAATTTCTCCGGTTTGTTTCACATGGGTACCACAGCAGGCACACCGGTCATATGTCCCAATTTCCAGAATGCGCACCCGTCCTTCCAATGCTTTTTTACTGCGGTACGCCAATCGTTCCAATTCCTCCTGAGACGGATAGGTCACATGAGACGGAATATTCTTCCAAATCGCCTTATTTGCTTCTCTTTCCAACAACAGTAAATCCTCTTGCGGAATTTTCACATTAAAATCAATCAGTATGGTTTCCTTTCCCATATGGAAACCTACATTATCACAGCCGTATTTCCTGCAGATAATGCCAGAGAGAATATGCTCTCCCGAATGATTCTGCATCAAATCAAAGCGCCGGTCCCAGTCAATCTGACCTTCCACCGTTTCACCCACGGTCAGCGGGCGGTCCGTTATATGCTGTACCACACCGTCCTTTTGCTTGACGTCTTTGACCACAGCAGCACCTAATCTTCCCAGATCCGCTGGCTGTCCGCCACCCTCGGGATAAAAATAAGTCCTGTCCAGCGTGACCAAAAACAGCTTCTCCATCGGCTCGCAGGAACAAACAGTCGCTTCAAATTGTATCGTATAGGCATCGTCCTCATAGCACTTTTTCGTTTCCATCTGAATCATCCTTTCTGCATATCCCCAAACAGCCCCCCGGTCCCCGCCGTCAGGGCTTCCATTTTTCTAACAGTACTCTAAACAAAATCCGAACCCTTGTCAAGCCCTCCCTCTGCTGCTCCCTTTTCAAGATAAGCAGTGGCGGTTCAAACTCCGTCGGTTTCACCAAACACGGCAAACCGTAGTCTTGTAAACAACAGGTGGCTATAATATCATATTCTTATCGTTTGGAGGGATTGCAATGGTTGCGTGGTATCATAGGCTTGCTTTGATTGGTGTTATGGTTTGTCTGTTCATATTGCCAAAGGTGGTAAAACACGATAAAAGGGACAGAACAAGGAACTATCTGCTTGAACTTTCTGGGGTAACTCTTGTAGGCGGCATATGTATCGTTGTCTTGGCAACGCTTTATTATGAATAGTAACGTTGCATCGCTGTGTGTCGTGTTCGCAGGTCCCATTTATCGGACCCCTGACTACCGGATTGAATAATCGAATCTCTTGAACCAAGAGCAGTCGTTTCCAAATAAGAAAACGACTGCCTTTTATTTTACATCCAGACAGATATTTTATGAAAATGACGGAACATTTCAATTTTCCTTAAAAAGGGAACTCTGCTGCCTGTCCTCGCAGGAAACCCACCAGTAAATGCCAAAAAGGCATGCCGGAATTCTCTCTGGCTGCCCTTTTGTACACGCTGTTTTTTTATCCGTTTTCTGTATTCTTTTTTCTGTCTGCCATGCACAGTTCTCTTCTGCGCTTGAAACACAACAAAAACAGAAACCCGACCAGAAAAATCCCGACGCACACCGCTGCCATCGGAAATATCTCTGACCATTGCATTCCCATACCGTTTGGATGTTTCCCTCCTTCTCCGCCCATCTGTTCCGGGATTCCGGGCGGCTGTCTGCCGCCGGGCACCATCTGCTGCTGTATGGTATCCTCTGATTCCTCTGCGGAAGGCTGCGCTGTTAGGGTCATCCCTTCCGGTGGCGCTTCCTCTCCGAATGCCATCGTTTGCTCCGTCATTTCCTTTGTCTGTGCCTGTGGCGGCTGCATGCGTTCTGTCTCTGTTTCCGTCAGGCTTTCCCCTTCTTCTGTGTCCCGGGCGCCTTCTTCCGTTTCCCGGCTTCCTTCTTCCGCCGCCAGTCCGTTTTGCCCCGGCATCCATTCTCCGCGTCCCATGCCGCCGCCCATTGCCACGGCAAAACTTCCAGTATCAAAGGTCGGCTCTCCACCGCCCAACTGGCTTTGGATACTTTCCGCCATGGATACGGCAAAATATACCAAAGAATTCGGATCGGACGCATCTGCAGAAGACGCCGCCAAAAACTCCTCATAGGTATAAAACGCCGTTGTATCCTGCTCCACGTAAGGCGCAATCAACGCTGCCGTTTCCGCTACCAGTGGCGCCAGATAGGATTCCGTAAAATACGTCTGTGCAATCTCCAGCAGAATCTCTTCATACAACGTCAGCAGTTCTTCCTGCGCAAGCAGCGTGGTAACCAGCGGTTTTTCCTCGCTGTTGCCCATGCCGCCGGGCATCTGGGGCTGCTCTGCTTCCTGTGCCATCCTCTCCCATGGACGGTTCGCTTCTTCTGCTGTCTGCGTGGCTTCGCCGTCTCCTTCCGCCGCCGGCGGCGTCCGCTCCATACTGCCTCTGCCCATATCCATGACCGTCGGATCATATATATCCACACTGCCGCCGCCAAAGCCGCCGAACGAATAATTATAGTCCCAGGGGATCACAGTAAATACACCATCCTGCTCATACAGATAATAGTTATGTGTTGTCATGCCCAGATAACTGTCGTAATTTGCCAAAGCCACATTTGCCGCAATATAACGCAGGGCTTCTTCCTCATCCAGCACTTCCTCCAGCCCTTCGCCGCTTTCCAGCGCTCGCATCAGCGCCAGAATGGCCGATCCATCCGATGTATTCTCATTGGTCTTTAAGATCAAACCGGTATACTGCGAAATATCTTCTCCGCGATAGACCAAATCCGAACCGATACCATCCGGTTTATACAAATCTCCATCACTATTTCCGAAGGTTCGCTCCAAAAACACTTCATCAATTTGTTCTACCGCCAGATACAATCCCCATTCTTCCCCGTTGATGGTAATATGGGCATAACTGGTTGCAGGCACCGGAAGCCCAATGGCTTCCATCAGGCGATAGGATATGTATTCCCGCATATAACTGGGATCCCCGTAATTATTATTTAGATTCAGTTTCTTTAAGCCGTAATAGTTTCCGTTTTCATCATAGTAATCAAAATCCAGCTTAAAGCTGTATCGGTCTGAATCCGAACTTGCCACCGTCGTCAATGAATTATTGCCTTTGGTTCGGATTGCCGTGTGATACAGCGTTTCTCCATTGATCGTCACACTGGCGTCGTAATAGGTTTCTTCCAACGGATTTTCCAGCATATCCGCAAAATCCATCTCGTCGATTTCGATATGGATTTCCTGTACCACTCCTTCCGCAAAGAGCTTCTCCAGATAAGCGTATGCCGTACTTTCTTTTTCTTCCGCCTGCCCGACCCAGATAAACAGAATACCAAACAACACCAACAGCCCCAAACCAGACAAACAGAGCGACCGATATTCCCATCGTTTTTCCATTCGCTCCGCCTCCTTTTACGCCGCATAGTTACCGTCATAGCTTACCATTACTGCAGACTGCACACCATCCATCCGGCTGATTTCATTGACAAATGTGCTTTGCCCATTTTGTGGGCATACCTCAAAAATCAATTCCATCCCCTGTTCTCCGGTAATGGTCTTGGATTTGAGCGTCATCCGCTTGACTACTTTTTGCAGCAATTCTGTTACCTTCTGTTCTGCCTCACTTTCCTCCATTCTGACAATCAACAGGTAAGGGCTGTCTAGCTGCTGGCGGTTTGCAAATACCAGCAGGAAAATTCCAACCACCGGGCATCCAATGATTGCCAACGGCAATAAAAATGCACCACAGAGAATGCCTTCTCCAATCGCCCAAAACAAAAACACCAAATCCATCGGATCCTTGACCGCTGTGCGAAAACGCACAATAGACAGTGCACCAACCATCCCCAAAGACAACACCACGTTACTGGTTACCCCTTGAATCACCAGACAAGTGACCAGTAAAATCGCCAGCAGAGATACATTGAAGCTGCGGCTATACAACACGCCGTTATATGTTTTCCGATATACCAAGTAAATAAAAATGCCAATCAAAAATGCCGCTGCCAATGATAGCAGGGTATCCGTCAACGAAAAGCTGCTGAAACTGTCTAAAAATCCACTTTTGAAAATATCTTGAAACGTTGTCATTTCTTCTCTCTCCTATCCTTGTTGCCTTACCTCAAATAACATGCCGCAAATTTGGAAAACGCCTGCTCTTTCTGTTTCACCGTCAACAGCGTTCGATGGATGATGTCCGGTAAAAAATCATCGTACTTTACCTCCATCACCACACGATCCCGCGGCAGTGCCGGCACGATGGGCAGCTGTCGGCAAAAAAACAATTCCGGCTGATCACATCCGCAAATGTCCCGATCAAAGGTAATCCGTACATTTCCTGGCGCATAGGTAAACGCTTCTCTTGCATAATCCACAATCATCTGCGGACGATACACACCCATGGTCATCCTGAGATACAGCTCCCGAATCAATGCCCGCTCGTCTTCCACCATCCAAGATGTATCTCCCAAAATCATCCGCATGGTTTCCTCCTCTGTCAGCCGGCATTGATATTTATGTCCCGCCGAATACCGCTTGCTTTTCTTTTCCAACCGAATAAAGTCAAACTTCCCGTCATAGCATCGAATGCGGAATTTATCCCGGATGCCGATACCATCCAGTTTTTCACGCAGCGCTTTGTGATAGAAATTATCAAAGTACAAAGACCGCACCCGATATCCATCCCGATCGCCATGGATATCCCTATGCATAAAGGTTGCCAGTCTTGCTGCCAGCATCCGGCTGTCCGCCATAGACAGGATATATTTGATTTCCGCCCTCCATTGTTCCTTCATTTGTCTCACCTCATTTCTTTTGGATTCTTCCTTTCTTTTGTAGTATACAAAACAGAATGAAAACATTCATTAACGCAACCTAAAAACTCCATGATAAAATACGCAAAATCTCCTGTTTTTCGCATGAAACCGTATCCACACCGCTTAGCAAACTCCAAGGCTGGTATCTTATCGGTAGGATACACCCCTGTTTCTTCCTGTGTTTTCTGCAGAAACGATATCTCCTTCTCTATTTTCCCCGTTACTTATTTTTTTCTCTTTGAAATACCTGCGCCGCAATCTTTGGCATTTCTCCCCACGTTCACCCAGCATTTTGTTTTCCCTTCATCAATTCCAATTTTGCAATCCCATCTTCCTCCATTTTCGCATAGAAAAGCGACTGTCTGAGAATTCATCCCAGACAGCCGCTCTGTATGTTGCAAAAATCCTTTTTTGGCTTTTTGCAACTTCGCTTTATTTCCATATCTCTTTGATAACCGTTTCTCCTTCCAATCCATTTCCAGCAGCAATATTGCTAAACCGTTTCCAGAAAAAGGAGCGTAATCTGTCACCGCTTCTGCGGTCAGCTCAAACCATTATACAAAATATTCCGGCAACGCTCTGCCTTCGTATAGCTCTTCCAGTTCTTCTTTATGATAAATATATCCGGGATCGTCAAAATATTTTGCGCCCGTTGGACATTTTTTGATGCATGCACAGCATTTGATACAAATCCCTTTGCAGGAAAAATCTTCTTTATCAATAGAACCCATCGGACAAACCGCCGCACAGATACCGCAGCCACAGCAAGCATCACTGGTTTTGGGTTTTACCTTGCGAATGTCAATGGCATTTCCATAACGATCTCTGGGTGTAAAATAGGGACGAATGGGTTCCTCCCCCTTTACATAAGCAGGACCGTCATATTCCCAGCCACTTTGCAGCTTTTCTGCCACTTTCTGCGCAAAAGTATGCATCACAGCATAATCCTCTTCATCCGGTCTGCCTGCGGACAACTTTCTGGAGAAAGAATGTTCGCTGACAAACGCAGCGCCCGCTACCGTACGGAATCCATCGTCCTCCATTAAATTCCGCAGTTCGATCAGCGCATCGTCAAAATTTCGGTTCCCAAAGGAAACCATCGGAATGCCATATGCTCCGCCGCCGACCACCGTTTTCAAATACGGCAGCAGCACATTGGGCACACGTCCCGCAATGACCGGCGTTCCAAAACATACTAAGTCCGTTTCTGTAAATACCGCCGTTTGCTTGCGCACATCCGGCAATGTAAAATCATATATTTCCATCGGCACACCCAAATGTTCTGCCAAATCCGCTGCTACCGTTCTGACCGCTTTTTCCGTACCACCTGTTGGGCTAAAATACATCGCCCATACTTTCTTGATTTCCATCGCAAACAAATCCCCTTTCTTTTCTTTCTTGCATGTCTCCAATCTCTGTTGTTTTGGTACACATCCACCCGATTTGTCTTTCTTCTATGATACTCTATCCCTCACTGTTTTTCAAGCCACAGTCTGAAAACCGCATTGCCTTCCATAATACAGCACCGCTCTCCAGACTGCCGGAAGAAAACAAAGTACGCTATGCTTCGGCAAGCGTGACTCATCTGCAAAAGAAAAAAGTCCGAGAAGCGCAAACTGCTCGCTTTGCAAGGACTTCCTCCATGCCCCTTGTTTTCTTTGACCATAACCAGAAATGAGGCAGCCTATGATTTCATCCTTGATCTGTAGACTTTTCCGTTTCTTCCGATTTTTTCTGATGAGAATCCATCTGTGTCTGTCGGAACCATTTCAGCAGCTTCCATACCTGTACCAATACCAGAATCCCTAAAATCTTTATTGGAACATCCAAAAGCGTACTAAGTAGTTCCCATATCCATGCTGCGTAAAAATAAAATTCATACATCTTTGACCCCCACTTTCTATTTGCTCCTTGCCTCTCCCGTTGCTCTCACGTCAGCCCTGACTTCCTGGCAAACGATGGAACGCTGCCCCATTCCCGATGCAACATCTGCATGTTTCCGCTTTCCACCCCTATCTTTCCATATATCTCCTGATGTTTCTTTTTTGTTTCATCATAATTTACCATTCAATCTTTGTCAAGCATGCAACCGCCTTCCCTCCATTGCTAACAAAAACGCGCTTCCAGAACAGCAAATCCTGCAAAAAAAGATATCGGTGCGTCATCTGCACCGATATCCTCCCAGCTGAAAAAACAATAGCTCCTATCTATCTTCACATCATTTGCGTATGCAACCAGAACATATTTGTTCCACTGCAAGCAAAGTTTCCAAAGACCATTGCTTTGCCTTTCTTCTCGTTTTGATAAAGAATCTTGAAGTTGTCCTAATCAAAGCTCTCAATTACAGATACAGCATGCTATCTACCGCAGAAAGATCACATTTTTCCGCGTTCTGCTGTTGTCATCGAATGTTTTTCCGTTATTTTTTCATTCCTCATTGGAAACTTTCCAGATTTTCCCATGCCTCCGGAATTTTTTCCACCTCTTGGGCATTGATCATCGTCGACAGCCTATTCTCTACATAAGCAGACTGTACCGACTGACGATATGCTGTTTCCGCCATCGACTGTACTTCCACTTCATCCGGTTCTGTGACGGAAAGTACCTTTAGAATAAAATAACTGTCTCCTACACGGATGGGGTCTGTGATCTGACCTTCCGTCAAATTTTCCGACAATCCAAACATCGTATTCAAATACTGCTGGTAAAGTGTCATTTCTCCGCCGGTTTCGCTGTTTTGTGCCGTTTGATCCACATCATACTGTTCAAACAATGCCGTAAAATCTTCTCCTGCTTTGGCTTTTTCCGCCACTTCCTGCGCTGTTTGCGCATCATTTACCATGATCGTATCAATGGTCCACTGCGTATAGTCATTGCGAAATTCCTTCGCATGTTCCAGATAATACCGTTCCATATCCGTTTGGTTTACTTCACACTCCGCAGCCAATGTATCATACACCACGGAATATAAGTAAGATTCTTCCATCAGTGTATACAAAGTTTCTTGATCTACGCCCATTTTCTCCAAGTCTTGTTCCGATACGCGCGTCAAAAATTCCTCTGCCGCCTCATGTGCCGCTGTCTTTTCTTCTTCCGTCAGCGTAATGCCATTTGCTGCCGCATAATTTTCCGCCGCTGCTACACTTTGGATCGTACTAAACGCCCGTTCCTGTACCAATTCTTCTCCGCTCATACCGTCAAAGTCCATATTCCACACATCATCGCCTGCCGCAGAAACAAAGCTCTCCGTCGTTGTATATAAATAAACCATATACTCCGATTTCATCACATCTTTCCCGTCAATTCTGGCAATGACTTCATCCGAAAACGTACTCCCGCAGCCTGCCAAAAACAAAAGCCCCGTGATCCACAGACAAAATGCCCCCCATACTTTCTTCTTCATAACCAATCACACTCGCTTTTGATTTTCTTTTTCGCTCCTTTTCAAAATCCGATTGATTTCTCCCACGAAAGAACGGATGTATGTTATCCGTTGTTTCGATATTGTTTTATTATACACATTTTTAACACAAAAAACTATGCTTTCAGTCCTTGTAATAAATTTTTAATATAAAGCAGGCTTTTCTGCTCTTCTCCCTTCGGCAAACGGATGGTAATATACGGTGCAACCCCAGCCGTAAACAAATACCTGCCGCGGCTCTGTGCAATCAGTTGGGTCAGTTTTTCTGCATCCAACGGCGCATTTGCCAAAAATTCTACAACCACATTACTCCCTTTTTGACTGATTGCCGTGACTCCCATTTGATGCGCCTCTGCTTTGACCAGCACCAATTCCAACAATGTCTGCACGCTTTTCGGCAGATCTCCATATCGGTCTTCTAGTTCCTCCTGCATATCGTAATATTCTTCCATCGTCTGCACTGCTGCAATCTTTTTATACAAATCCATGCGCTGTTCCTGATTTCGAATATAAAAGTCAGGTAAATATGCATTCACATTTAGATCTACACTGGTTTCAAAGGTCTCTTCTGCCGGTTTGCCCTTCAGCCGCTCCACTTCTTCTTCCAACAACCGACAGTACATATCATAGCCTACCGCTTCCATATGTCCATGCTGTTCCGCACCCAGCAGATTTCCTGCACCACGGATTTCCAAATCTCGCATGGCAACCTTAAATCCAGAACCGAATTCGGTAAATTCCCGTATGGTCTGCAACCGCTTTTCCGCTACTTCCTTCAACATCTTATCCCGCTGGTACATCAAATACGCATAAGCCGTGCGATTACTGCGCCCCACACGTCCACGCAGCTGATATAATTGCGACAGCCCCATACGATCCGCATCCTGAATGATGATAGTATTGACATTGGAAATATCCATGCCCGTTTCGATGATCGTCGTACATACCAATACATCAATCTCACCGCCAATAAACTCCTGCATGATGTTTTCCAATTCCCGTTCCGACATCTGTCCGTGGGCAAATGCAACATTGGCTTCCGGCGCTAATTGCTGCACGCGGAACGCCTCTTCTGCAATACTTTCCACTCGGTTATACAGATAAAACACCTGTCCACCTCTGCTCAATTCTCTGTGGATGGCTTCTCGTACAAATTCTGCATTATTTTCCATCACATACGTTTGCACCGGGCGACGTTCCTGCGGCGGTTCCTCCAATATGCTCATATCGCGAATACCAGCCAAGCTCATATGCAGCGTCCGCGGAATGGGTGTTGCCGTCAAAGTCAGTACATCCACATTTTCCTTCAGCCGTTTCAGCTTTTCTTTATGCGCAACGCCAAAGCGCTGTTCTTCATCCACGATCACCAACCCCAAGTCCCGAAACCGAACGTCTTTGGACAAAATACGATGAGTACCAATGACAATATCAGAGAACCCTTTTTCCAGATTTCGGATGCTTTCTCTTTGCTGTTTTGCCGTACGGAAACGGGAAAGCAGCTCGATCTGAACCGGATATCCTGCCATCCGCTGCAAAAACGTCTGATAATGCTGCTGCGCCAAAATGGTAGTAGGTACCAGATACGCCACTTGTTTGCCATCCTGCACTGCCTTAAAAGCTGCACGGATAGCAACTTCCGTTTTTCCATATCCCACATCTCCGCAAATCAGACGATCCATGACCTTTTCGCTTTCCATATCTTTTTTGACATCTTCAATGGCATTTAACTGGTCATCGGTTTCCTCAAAGGCAAATGCTTCTTCGAACTCTTTCTGCCAAAGAGAATCCGCATGAAAAGCAAACCCCTTTGCTGCCGCTCGTTTTGCGTACAGCGCCACCAAATCCTCCGCTAATATTTTCACAGCCGCTCTTGCCTTCGTCTTTGCTTTCAGCCAATCCTGTCCGCCCAGCTTATTCAATTTTGGCACCATCCCGCCAGAACCGATATATTTCTGAATCATATCCATTTGGTTGACCGGTACAAACAAATTTCCGCCGTCCCGATAGGAGATTTTCATATAATCCTTCTGCACACCTTCCACAGAAATCTTTTCCAGTCCACGGAATACACCAATCCCATGATTGTCATGTACCACATAATCTCCAATGCGCAAGTCTGTAAAACGTTCGATTGCCGCACCTGTTTTTTTTCGTTTCCGCTTTTTCTTCTCTCCGCTTTTTCCGAAAATTTCATGATCGGAAAACACAGCCAAACGAATATATTCATATTGGAACCCTTTGGATAAAGCGCCTTTTGTCACCCAAATCGCGCCCTTTGGGATTTCTTTTTCCAATGTTTCCAGATACGCCGCTGGTAAATCCATATCCGTCAATTCCGCGGCAAATCTTTTGGCTCTGCTTCCGGTACCTGCTAAGATCACTGTACGATATCCCTGTCGCTTCAAATCCCGCAGTTCTTCACAAAATAAATCTGTGCGTTTGGAAAACGACGGGATAGAACGCACAGCAAAATCCACTTGTGCCTTAGGTTGAAACAATGGTGTTTTTCTGGTAAGCCCCGCCATTAGCACCTGAGCAAATCCCTCCGCCTGCCGCAAGATATCCGTATAATCAAACAGCAGCCTACTTTGGGCAGGCAGCAGAAAGCCTTGGGCAATCCTGTTTTTCATACTTTCCTCGTATTCTGTGCGCAGTGTTTGCATGTGCTCTGCTAATCGCTGCGGCTCATCAAAACAAAGCACGGTATCCTGTGGAAGATACGCCAGCAGACTAACCGTATCTTCATAAAAATAGGGCAAAAACGTCCCTACCGAAGCAAAGCTATGCTCTGTCCGCAACCGCTGAATGTTTTCTCCAATCTGTTCCTTCAACCGCTGCACACCATCCGGTACGCCGCTGACTTCCATCGCGCGCAGCGCATCCTGATACTCTGCTTCTATTCGATCCGCTGCCTGTTTTGCACATGCCGCATCATATACCAGCTCCCGCATCGGAAAAATCGTCACCATCTCCATCTTTTCCACGGAACGCTGTGTCTGTGCATCCATAGAGCGAATGCTGTCTATCTCATCATCCCAAAATTCAATCCGAACGGCGTCTTCTGCCGTCAGCGGATAAATATCCAAAATACCGCCTCTAAGCGCAAATTGTCCTGGACTCTCCACCAGTTCTTCTCTCTCATATCCCATCCATACCAGCTGCTGAGTCAAAGCCGTTAAATCCCTTTGCTCTCCCACCCGCAACTGCAACAAAAAACTGGAAAAGACCTCCTTTGACGGATATCTATCTAAAAATGCTTCCGCAGCCGCCACAATCAGCGGACATTCACCGCACAGTAATTTTTCTACCACCAAAAATCGTTGACGGTTCATTTCCATGCTATGCACATCCGCGCTGTAAAACAGGATATCCTTTGCTGGATAATACATCCCTGATTTGGTAAAAAAGCGCATGTCTTCCAAAATTTCTTTTGCCCGTACCTCGCTATAGGTCAATATCACCATCGGGCGCTGCAAATGGGTTTGCATTCCAAACACCAAATGATTTTTTTCCACGTCAAGAACCCCTGTGGCAAACACAGGGGTGTCTTGATTGCGAATCTGTTGCAGCAGCGTCTGATAGCTCTCCAGTTCCAATAATGGTTCCGTCAGGCTTTTCATGCTTCCACCTCTTTTTTGATTTCCGCCGGCGCTTGAACCGCCTGCGGTTGTTGTTTCACTTTTGGCGCTTTTGGACGCTGATTCATGCGGTTCATTGCTTCTGACATACCACGGCGTAAAATCCACTCCACCGCTTCCACCGCTTTCTCCATCCCGCTTTCCATCAACGGCATCGTATCCGCGTCAAATTTCGCCAGCACATAATCTGCTAAATCCCAACCGTTTGGTTTCTCTCCGATTCCCACCTTAATCCTGCCGAATACATCCGTCCCCATCAGCTGGATAATATTACGGATGCCATTGTGTCCTCCATGACTGCCTTTTTCCCGCAGACGGATTTGTCCTGCGGGTAAAGAAGTATCATCATAAATTACCACAAATCGTTCCTGTGGAACTTTATAAAAATTCACAATGTCTCGTACACTTTCCCCACTTAAATTCATAAATGTCTGTGGTTTGACCAGCATCACCTTGCGTCCTGCAATCTCACCATTGCCAACCAAAGCTTTGTGTTGAAATTTTGTTACTGTTATATCATATTTCTTTGCCAAACGATCAATCACCAAAAATCCCACATTATGTTTGGTCTGTTCATATTCCTTTCCTGGATTACCCAAACCAACAATCAAAAATAGATCTGATTCCTTTTTCTGATTTCGAATTTTATCAAATAAACCCATTTTTCTTGTCCTCCCAGTCAGACTGTGCTCCACAACGGAAAGCCCTCATTCCAGAATGAGAGCTGTTTTTCTGTTCTATAAAAATGAAAAAATCCTTTACAGAGTATAGCACAAATCTCAATCACAGTTCAATAGAAAACCGTGCGGATCTTCGCATGTATCTGCCATTCTTAAGTTCCAAGAAGAAAATTATACTGCAACGGAAGCAATAAGCCCGCTTCTTTCTACAGCTCCGCCAATCATCTAATCACCGTCGTTTTGATTGCATAGTCAGCCAAAATAACCATTGCTTGCCGGCGACCAACCATTAAGAAGTTTTGCAGCCAAAAGCCGGTTACGCACACTTTCCTATTTTCAGAATTTCTTCTATGACAAAGAAGATTCCTAGTATAGTTCGCCTATCATTTCATCCTGTCCGTCATGATATTCATAATGTCCCTTATGTTTGATACCAATCTGTATGATTATTCTGCACATAAAAAGCAGAGAGAATACACGATATGCCGCATTTCTCTCTGCTTTGCTCTATTTTATTTGATTTAAGTCCGCAGCGCACTTCCGACGGGACGCTTATTTTACTTCATTTACCAATTCTTCCCCAGCCAAGAATGCTTTTGCGTTATCCAATGTTACCAGAGCCATCTGTTCCAAAGCTTCTTCTGTCAAGAATGCCTGGTGACCAGTAATCAATACCTTATCATTATTCATCAGTCTCATCAGTGTAGGGTCTTTTTCTGCCAGATCGCTTCTGTCTTCAAAGAAGTATTCATGCTCTTTTTCACAAACGTCCATACCTACGCCTCTGAATTTTCCGGCCTCTACTGCGTCAGCCAGCGCTTCGGAATCTACCAGACCGCCACGTGCAACATTGATGAAAATAACGCCGTCTTTCATCTTTGCAATTGCATCTTTATCGATCATATGTCTGGTTGCAGGCATCAGCGGGCAGTGAATAGAAATTACGTCGGAACGTTTGTACAGTTCATCCAATTCCACATATTCCAAATCCAGATTAGGGTTAGGGAATGCATCATAAGCGATGATATTCATTCCAAGTCCTTTCAGATTTCTAATCATGCACTGACCAATTTTACCTGTGCCGATGATACCAGCCGTTTTTCCAACCAGCGCAATACCGTCCAAACCTGCGATGTCAAAATTGAATTTTGTGGTTCTTGCATAAGACAGATGTGTCTTTCTGTTTACAGCCATCAGCAATGCAAGACCATGTTCAGATACAGATTCGGGGGAGTAACCGGGTACTCTCAGAACAGGCAAACCGCATTCTTTTGCAGCATCCAGATCTACACTGTCGAAACCTGCGCAACGCAGCAACAGAACTTTGATACCCAGATCTTTCAGTTTATGTACAACTTCCGCAGGAACTTCGTCGTTTACGAAAGAGCAGGTAGCATCATGACCAGCTGCCAGATGTGCTGTTGCGGGTGTCAGTCTTTCATCAAAAAATGTGATTTCATAGCCGTATTTTTCAGCCAAAGGACCAAAAGAGGTTTTCCAGTAAGATTTTGTGTCAAAAAATGCGATTTTCATTTCAAAACTCCTCCTAAATGTAAAGTAATAGTAAAAAATGAATAGCAAACAGACTGCATGCATCCCGCTAAATAGAATATTTTTCCACATCTGTTTGTCTTACTTTTAACAATATAATCCATTTTACCTATTTTGTCAACCGACTCTCTGAAAAATTGTGAGTTTTGCCAACGACTTTTTTTCGTTCCAAACAAAAAAACGCATGGTTTCACACAAATATTTGTACTGATTTTTGTACAACATTTTATTCCATTTTATTCCGCTTCGATGGCAGCACGTTGTTCCAACTCTCCCGGTTTGTTGTCCGGCACTACTTCTGCATTTCCTATATTTCCATCGTATTATCTGATGCTATACTAAAAAACCTCCAGCCCTATTTTCTCTTGGATATTTTCATCAAAACATATCGTTCTCTCCTTTCTGCTCATAAATTTTATGACAAAAAGACCACGTTTACGGCAATCTCCGAAAACGTGGTCTTTCTTTCTCAATGCGCGAAATGCTGCCTATCAATCAAACAGCTGAGAGATGGAAATCCCTTCATGAATGCATCTGATTGCATCTGCAAACAGGTCATCCACAGATACTGTTGTAATTTTCTTAATTCTTTTATCTTCTGGAAGCTCAATGGTATCCAATACCAGCAATTCCGTGATAGCAGAATCTTCAATCCGCTTAATTGCCGGTCCGCTCAATACCGCATGAGTACAGCAAGCATCTACTTCCACCGCACCTCTTTCTTTCAGTGCATTGGCAGCATTGGTAATCGTGCCTGCAGTATCAATCATATCGTCTACCAAAATGACCTTTTTGCCTTTGACATCACCAATGATGTTCATAATTTCGCTGACATTGGCTTTGGGTCTGCGTTTATCGATAATTGCCAGAGGAATGTTCAGTCTTTCCGCAAACGCTCTGGTTCTGGTAACACTGCCCAGATCTGGAGACACGGCAACAAAGTCCTTCAGTTCTTCCCCGTATTTTTGTTCATAAAAACCAGTCAGCAACGGGCTGCCAATCAGATTATCTACCGGAATATCGAAGAAGCCCTGAATTTGTGCACAATGCAGATCCATGGTCAACACACGGTTTGCACCAGCGCTAGTCAGAATATTTGCTACCAGTTTCGCACTAATGGGATCCCTTGCTCTTGCTTTTCTATCTTGTCTTGCATAACCATAATACGGCATTACCGCAGTGATTCTGCCGGCAGAAGCGCGCTTCATTGCGTCAATCATAATCAGCAGTTCCATCAGGTTATCATTCACCGGGTAAGATGTGGACTGAATGATAAAAACATCCGCGCCACGGATCGTTTCATTGATTTTGACAGAGATTTCTCCATCGCTGAATTTTTCCACTTCCGCATCGCCTAAGGTCATGCCCAGTCGTTTGGCAATTGCTTCCGCCAATGCGCGGTTGGAATTACAGGCAAATACTTTCATATTGCTGCCGGTTGAATAAATCATGTTTGTGTCCCCCTACGTTCACTTGTGCTTGTATTTTGTCTGATTGCCATTTTTCGTCAGCATATGCTGCTAATCTTATGTTACACCCATCTTTCGCTGATTTCAACACAAATCGACAGAATTTACGATTTCTTCTGCACTCGTTTGGTCTTCCATCCCTTGATTACTGTCTGTCTTGCTCTTGCCACTGCCAAAACATCTTCCGGCACATCCTTCGTTATCGTAGAACCAGCGGCGATATACGCCCCCTGTGCAATGTTGACAGGTGCTACCAAATTTACGTTACAGCCCACAAATACATGGTCTGCAATGGTTGTTCTGTGTTTCTTTTCTCCATCATAATTAACCATAATACTGCCACAGCCGAAATTGATTTTTTCACCTGCATCTGTATCTCCCACATAGGACAGATGCGGTATTTTGGTGCCATTTCCGATATTAGAATTTTTCACTTCCACAAAATCTCCAATTTTTACCTTTTCTCCGATCCGGCAGTTGGGACGGATATAAGCAAACGGTCCTACGGTGGTGCCGCTTCCAATGGTCGATTCCAGCCCTGTTGATGATTGGAATGTCACACCATCACCCAGGTGCATATCCGTCAAACGGGAATTGGGGCCGATTTGGCAGTCTTCTCCGATCATAGTATTTCCTTCCAGTACACAGCCGGGTAAAAGAACAGTATCTCTGCCAATGGTTACATCTGCACCAATGTATGTATGCATCGGATCCACAATCGTCACGCCATTTTCCATATGCCGCCGATTGATTCTTTCCTTCAGAATTGCAGCTGCCTCTGCCAACTGCACTCTGGAATTTACCCCGAAAAATTCCCGTTCATCCGCAGCAATATATGCGCCGACTCGTTTCCCGTCTCTCAACAGAATTTCCAAACAATCCGGCAGATAATATTCTCCCTGGGCATTGTCGTTTTTCAGCCTGCCCAACGCCTGTTTTAAATCTCTGCCATGAAATACGTAAATACCGGTATTGATTTCCCGTACGGCTTTTTCCTCTTCAGAAGCATCCTTATGCTCTACACTTTTAACAAACTGACCATCAACATTTCGTATAATTCTGCCATATCCCGTGGGGTCCTGCACCACTGCAGACACTACCGTAACACTGTTTTGCGCCTCTCTGTGTTCTGCAATCACGCTTTTGAGCGTTTTTGCAGTAATCAATGGCGTATCTCCATAAAGAATCAGGATGTCCTTATCATCTTCAATAAAATCGCCTGCCATTTTCACTGCATGACCGGTACCCTTGCGTTCTGTCTGCACCGCAAAAACGACATCCTGACGTGCCGCAGCTTCCCGCACCGCTTCCGCCTGATGCCCGATAACCACACAAATGGCTTGTGCGCCGCATCCCTTTGCCGTATCCATCACATAATCCAGCATGGATTTTTTCATGATTTCATGCAGCACTTTCGGTTTTTTGGATTTCATGCGCGTGCCCTCTCCGGCAGCCAGTATGATTGCCTTCAGATGTTCCATAATCTTCTCCTCTCCGTAAAACGTCTTTTTTCGATATCGTTTTACATTTTCCGTTTTCGCACTTTGGATATTTTCTCATTTTTCGTCAAAAAAAGCAATATCTCTTTTTCACAAAATCCTGTATACAAAATCCAACCATTTCCATCAAATCCCTTATTCTTCCTTCATACAAAAACAGCGGCTGTCCCCGCTCTGGGCAGCCGCCTATTATTCTTATAATCTTGTCCCTTTTTTCAAAATAACCGGTTCTTCCATGGATTTGCCACACACGGTTTGTCCGTCAGAAATCACAACCTCTTTATCCAAAATCGCGTTTTCTATCAAACAACCTTTCCCAATCTGCACGCCTTCCATCAAAATAGAATTGCGCACCACAGCCGCTTCCGATATGTATACTTTTCGGAACACAACACAATGCTCCACTTTTCCATTGAATATCGTCCCACTGCCTACAATCGCATCCGTTACTTCCGCCCCTGCGTTATACTTCGCCGGCGGTTCATCCTTTGGCTTTGTTTCAATATAAGGATACTGATTGACAAAAATATCCCGAATCTCTTTTTTCAGGAAATCCATGTTTGTTGCAAAATAATCCCGAATTCCGGTACCAATCGTACTCCAGTATCCCTGGAATTCATACCCGTAAATCTTTAATTTTTTGCTGTAAGGAATAATAATGTCTTTGACCAAACCATATCCGCCCTGCGGTACGATTTCTTCCAGCAAAGAAATCAGCAGCTTGCGGGAAATCACATAGATTCCCAAAGACGCCGTATTGGTCTGCGCCTGTTCCGGTTTTTCTTCAAAACCAAGCAGCCTGTTTTCCGCATCCATCTGCATAATGCCAAAATGCGATAAATCCCGATTTTCCATCTTTTGATAAACGACTGTAATATCAGCGCCTTTTTGCACATGGTATTGTACCACATCGCGGTAGTTCATTTTGTAAACCGAATCTCCCGACGCAATGACCACGTATTCCTCATTACTGCGGTTCAAAAACGCCATATTTTGATAAATTGCATCCGCCGTCCCACGGAACCAGTCATTACCACTGTTGCTGGTGTAAGGTGTCAGAACAAACAGTCCACCCTGCTTTCTGCCAAAATCCCACCATTTGGAAGATGTCAGATGATCTCGCAGAGAACGGGAATTATACTGGGTTAATACCGCCGCTTTGCTAATACCGCTGTTTGACATATTACTGAGTGTAAAATCAATGGCACGATAGCAGCTGCCAATGGGCAGCGCCGCAGACGCACGGTGTTCCATCAAAACCCCCAAACGTCCATTGTTGTTGCCTCCTGCCAAAATAATCCCAATTGCTTTCATTTACAATCCCTCCCGAATGACAGATTTTCCACTTTCCAGTCGATTGTCCGGATAGTCCTCCTGTCTAGTCGCTCCATACAGTACACAGTTTTTTCCGATGACAACACCGTCCGGAACCTGTGTATTGCCGCCAACCACGGTAATGCCGGAATGATAAATATTCGGTTTGGTTTCATTGGGTATGTTCTCTCCCACACCCATCTGTACGCCTTTTCCGATGATACAATTTTCATCCAGAATACAGCGGTCTATCACCGCGTTTTCCTCAATCACGGTACCGCCCATAATAATGGAGTCTTTCACCACTGCGCCTGATTTTACCACCACATCCGGTCCCAAAACAGAATGCGTAACCTCGCCATAAATCTCACTGCCGTCTGCAATCAAAGACTCTTTGATCCGAGCGCCAGGCGCTGTATACTGTGGCGGCTGATGGTCGCTGTTGGTGTAAATCTTCCAAAAGTCCTCATACAGATTAAATTCCGGCAATGCCTTAACCAATTCCATATTGGCTTCCCAATACGATTCAATGGTACCGACATCTTTCCAGTATCCGCTGAAACGGTATGCATACAGCACCTGTCCTTCTTCCAGCATTTTAGGAATGATATGCTTGCCAAAATCACTATCCGCATGAATCGTATAATCTTCAATCAGCGCTTCCCGCAGTCTGCTCCAGGTAAAAATATAAATCCCCATAGATGCCAAGTTGCTCTTTGGCTGCTGCGGCTTTTCTTCAAACTCATAGATTTTATCATCGTCTTCCGTATTCATGATTCCAAATCGGCTGGCTTCTTCCATCGGCACCTCCAGCACTGCAATGGTCGCCGCCGCACCTTTTTCCTTATGAAAACGCAGCATTTGCGAATAGTCCATTTTATAAATATGGTCTCCTGATAAAATCAATACATATTCTGGATTATTGCTGTCGATAAAATCAATATTCTGATATATCGCATTGGCAGTCCCCATAAACCATTCTCCAGAATCTCCTCCCTTAACATGAGGCGCTAAAATGGTCACACCGCCATTTTTTTTGTCCAAATCCCAGGGAATGCCAATTCCAATATGTTGATTCAGCCGCAACGGCTGATACTGAGTCAACACACCAACCGTATCCACACCAGAGTTAATGCAGTTGCTGAGCGGAAAATCAATAATACGAAATCTTCCGCCATACGTAACTGCAGGCTTTGCCACCTTTCTTGTGAGAATCCCCAAGCGGCTGCCTTGTCCTCCCGCCAAAAGCATTGCGATCATCTCTTTTTTACGCATTCTAACCAACCCCTTGCTTTTATTGCTGCACTTTTGCATTGTCGTATCTACAAAAATACATCCTTATTATACCATATCATGTGACCAAAAGAAACCTCTATTCGGTATGATTTTTCATGATTATTCGCTAATTTCTTCTCTTCCTTTCGTCTGTTTCTGACTAGAAATGTTGATAAATTCTGTTATATCTATGAAAAAACTGTGTAAAATATAGAAATACCATACAAAAGAATTGCCATTCCTTTCCCAGTATACTATAATGAATACCAAACCAAACAGCAACCATACATTTTACGATAGAGGCGATATACTATGACACTTGTGAAAAAACACATTTATTTTATTGGCATCGGCGGCATCAGTATGTCCGGTTTGGCAGAAATTCTGAATAGTCGTGGATATCTTGTGTCAGGCACTGACGTAAAGGAAACAGCCGTCACCCGACGCCTGCAACAATTGGGCATCACCGTCCATTTCGGGCACCGCGCGGAAAATATCACCGATGACATTTCACTGGTGGTGTATACCGCTGCCATCCATGAAGACAATCCCGAACTGCAAGAAGCACACCGCAAAGGCATCCAGATTATGGATCGCGCTCAGCTACTTGGACAAATCATGGATGAATACCGTCATTCTGTCGCAGTTTCCGGTACCCATGGTAAAACTACAACCACATCTATGGTATCCGAAATCTTATTGGCTGCCAAAAAAGATCCTACCATTACTGTAGGCGGCATCTTGCCCACGATTCACAGCAATTTGAAAATTGGGCATTCGCCTTATTTCGTAGCGGAAGCCTGCGAATATTTCGACAGCTTCTTACGTTTCCACCCGTTTGTTGGTATCATTTTGAATGTGGAAAGCGATCATTTGGATTATTTCAAAACACTGGAAAACATTCGTCGTTCTTTTCATGCCTTTGCTTGCCAAATTCCTTCTGACGGAATGCTGGTAATCTATGAAGGAATCGAACATTTAGAAGAACTGACACATTGTCTCTCCTGTCAGACAGAAACCTTTGGTTTCTCCGAGCAGGCAAATTGGACAGCAAAACAGATTCGGCATACTGCTGATGGCAAAAACAGTTTTGACGTATATCACAACGGCACATTCTTTGCCGCTGTTCAATTACAAATCCCAGGCGAACATAATATTACCAACGCATTGGCAGCCATTGCAGCATGTGCCTTTTTGGGTATTTCCCCAGAAGACTGTATAAAAGGGCTGCTGCATTATACCGGTACCGAGCGCCGATTCCAAATCAAAGGAGAAAAAAACGGCGTGACTGTCATTGACGACTATGCACATCACCCAACAGAAATCAAAGCGGTTTTGGCAGCTGCGCAAAATGTCGCCCATCGGCGCACTTGGTGCGTATTCCAACCGCACACCTATTCCCGTACCCGCTTTTTATTTGAAGAGTTTGCAGAAGCATTTCATGACGCAGATGAAATTATCATTGCTGATATCTATGCAGCCCGTGAAACAGATGACGGTACGGTATCTGCAGCCCAACTGGCTGAACGCATTTCCCAAACAGGGAAATCCGCACGATATGTAGGAGATTTTTCTGCCATTGAAGCCTATCTGCAAGCACACTGTCAAGCAGGCGATTTACTGATGACACTCGGTGCTGGAGATATCTATAAAATTGGTGAAGATTTCCTAAACTAAACGACTGTAAAAGAGCCATTCGATTTTGAAAATGGCTCTTTTTTGGGGTACGATACCTATGTATGAAACCATATTGCGCCTTCTGACAACGGCATTGCCGCACAGGAATCATTCCGAACATTTCTACCGTATCCAGTTTACTTACTGGTACCGGATACATTTTTCCAGATAACCACACCCAATCGCAACACGTTCTCCCGGTTCTCTGTATTTTTCTGTCATGCAACCAAGCACCGTAATGGTATACTTAGATAATCAAACGATTCGACTGGCACTGCATGGTTTTGTATCATGCAGAAATCGCTTCCTCTTTTTTGGTTTTTTCCACAGAATGAAAGCATTTCTCCTTCAAAATCTCAATTTTTTTCCTATCCATAAAAAAATATCCACATATCCACATCTTCGTTTGTGGATAACCATCCATTTCCATGTGGACAATTCTCTTTATGATGTTTATAACACTGTGGAAACCGTTTGATGAAACAGTTCCTTTCCAGCTGCCTGCCGTTCATCACAACACAGAACCGCTCCGCCTGTTCCTCTAAATACGGATTTCTTCATACCTGCAAAGATTTGTAAAAATATTTTCGTTTTCGTCTTTGACAAACAAAAAAACAGGAAACTCCATCCACATCAATGCTTGGAAATCTCCTGTTTTCTTTTCAGAATCCATTCTGTCTGCAGATTCCATTGATCAAAAATTCTTCCGCCCGCAATCAGAAATCTGCACCTTTTCCCCATACTCCGTTCTTTGCAATATTTGCATCCAGACTGTCTCTGAGTTCAATCAGCGTATCGGAATCCCAGTTTTTTTCTTTCTGTATTCTCTTCCGTCGAGTACCTCCCGTCCATTCTGCTAACTCTTGATATCGCTTCTTTCTTTTCATGCGATCCTATTTTCCATCTTTTTCCTTTACCTTTCACGCCCCCAGATACCGTTTGATTTGTTCTGCCAACACTCTGGCCAGCGGCACCGGTACTGCATTGCCAATCATTTTGTATCCATCATTCACCGCAGTATATAAAAATACAAAATCGTCCGGAAAACCTTGTATCCGTGCCACTTCCCGCACGCTCATTCTGCGGTAAAGAGCTTCTTTTCCTTCCACAAAACGACAGTCGTTTTGTCCTACCTTTATCATCTTCGGCGCCTGCGGATGCAGTTGGCACTGACGACCGCTGGCTTGTACAGTATACGCCGGCTCATCCCAACTGCGCACACGGTTTCTGCTCATAAAAATAGTAGAATACGCGCCTGTAAAATATTCATGATTCAAAATATGACAAAGTTCTCCATTCGTCTGATTCTTCTGTTGTGCAGGAATGGCTGAATCCTGCAAGTCATAAATCACATCCCGCAGACATAGACGCTCCTGTTTTGCCTCGGGAAATACAAATGGAATCTGCAAATCTTTGCGAAATCCGATGTAAAACACCCGCTTGCGATCCTGCGCCACGCCATAATCCACTGCATTGAGCATACGAATAAACACATCGTATCCAGCGTCCTCAAATTGCTGTACAATCTGTTGTACCGCACTGTTATGCCGCTTCGCCATCATTCCTTTCACATTTTCCGCCAGAAAAAACTTCGGCTGTTTCTCTTTTAAGATTCGAATATATTCATAAAATAACTGTCCTCGCGGATCATCAATCCCCCGCAAGCTGCCGGCCTCTGACCAACTCTGGCAGGGAGGTCCCCCAATGATACCATCACAAGCCGGGAATCGCTCCGACGGAATCTCGCGAATATCCCCTTTGATCAACGGCGCCGCATGGTTTTTTTCATAAGTCGCCCATATGGTCTTATCAAACTCATTCGCCGCCACAATCTCAAACCCCGCCTGCTCAAATCCCAAGTCTAAGCCGCCGGCGCCCGAAAACAAACTCAATATTTTCATGCTTCCTGTTCTCCTGCTTCACAAAATTATCGTTCAAATATGATGCACTTCGCCTCTTTCAACTTTGCTGGATTATCCGGGTCTTTGATACGGACATCTTTGATCTGAAAGCCAGGTACTTTGCCGACCCATCGTTCCAACTGCGCCGTATTTTCAAAACTGGAATACTTTTCCTGATTGATAATGCACAGCATTTGAAATTGTTTTGCATCATTTCTTTGAAATACATACTGAAATACCCGAAACGGATTTTCAATACTCCACATTCCTCTGACACGCAGGTCTGTAATTCCCATAGGGTCTACTTTCTTCACTTTGGCTATTTCATTGGTCTTGGCAAATTCCACGTCGGAAATACTGTAAATTCCCTGCTCAATGACGCGCTTGATTCTGTCATATGTTTGTTGCTGCGCCGCATAATCTACACCGTATACCATACACAAATTCCGCAGCTGATCCCCTTGGACAACGCCGATCACATAGAGCACATCTTTTTCTTTCCATGGCTCGCAGCGTCTGCAAGCCTCCGTGATGTACCCGGATGTCGCAAATAATTTTTGTCTGGGATAGGAACTGTTCAGAGCAATACTGGCATTTTTCCCTTCCAATTTCTTCACTTCAATCGCATCGCCGCCCCGTAAGATACTGTCTGGCGGATTATTCTGATTCCCCAGATAAGAAAACACCTGCGATAATTTTTCCAAACGTTTTTGCTCATCCGTTTCATATACAGTATGAGCAAATAGGTCTTTCACATATTCTTCCAAGGCATCTCCCATATTGTTGGCACGGTTCTTACTTTTGTAAAACGACTTGATTTCCAATACCGGGTGATGAATCAAATATTCAATGGCAGAAATGACATTATACATACATGCGCTTCTTTCTTTTTTCCATTCTAGCACATCCTCCAAACCGCAACAAGAAAAAATTCTTCCCCGTTTCACAGTCTTATACACAGTCTTATACATACTCTTTTGCCATCGCATTTGGATATTCCTTCAAACATCTGCCAAACGCCGTCTATCTTTTTTGTTTTCCCAACAAATCGCAATCGCCGCTCTCATGGCTTCGATTGATTTTTGGTCAGATACTGAATGGATCCGTCCTTTTTCGTTCCCAATGCAACAGGGTTCTCTGTATCAACGACTCAACCGCCTTTTCTCTCTTTCGTTATGACAAAAAAGGAGTATGTTTTTCCAAACAAACTCCCCTCTTGCCCTCTTCCATCTTTTCTGCTTGTTCCCGCCGCCACTGGTTCCAAAGGCACTTTCTTTGTGAAACATCTCCGTACCTGAACCAAGTCTATAGGATATTATTTATGATACGGCTCTTTTCGATTGATTTTCTCTGCGCGGTATATCTGCTCCAGCAAAATGACCCGCATCATTTGATGAGGGAACGTCATCGCAGAAAAACTCAGAAGAAAATTTGCTCGTTGTAATACCGCTTGCGACAACCCAAGAGAACCGCCGATGACAAACGTCAAATGGCTTACTCCATCTATCGTTTTCTTGTTCATCCATTCTGCCAATCCTTCTGACGTCATGACCCTTCCATTGATAGCAAGCGCAATGACGTAGGCATCCTCTTTGATTGCTTTGCAAATGCGCGCCCCTTCTTTTCTTTTCACTTCTTCTTCCTGCGCAAGGCTCATGCTCTCCGGCGCTTTTTCATCCGGCAGTTCCACGATTTCTAACTTATGGTACCGGCTCAATCGCTTTCGGTATTCCTCTGCTGCATCCCGCCAGTATTTTTCTTTCAGCTTGCCCACGCATACTACTGTTACCCGCATGCCAGCTCCTCCTCATATCGTAACTTTTGCACCGTTGGAATGCCTCGCAGCCATATCCATCCGCAATGCGCCGCCTAACCGGATGTGATGTGTCTGTAAAATCTCTTCTACCGTTTCATATGCCAAATAAGGACGATTGTTCTCCTCACTCAAATGTCCCAAAAAAATATGTTTCATTTTCCCAGACATAACCTCTGCCAGCAGCTCACCGGCTGTACGATTGGATAAATGCCCTCTCTCTCCTAAAATCCGCTGTTTCAAATGCCAAGGATATCCGCCTTTTCGCAACAACTCCTCATCATGGTTTGCCTCCAGCAGCAAGACGTCACTGTCTGTAATATTTTCCCGAATGATGTCTGTCACATGCCCGATGTCTGTTGCCACCGTAATCTTTTTCTGCTGTGCAGATACGCTGTATCCCACCGGATTTGCCGCATCATGGGGGATGGAAAATGGGCGAACGCATAAATCATTGATCACACAGGTTTCTCCCTCATAAACATAGCGCTTGTTCCATGCCGCAATTTTGCCGAGATTTTCCTCCATCGCATCCCATGTTTCCATCGTAGCATAGATTGGTACGTCAAATTTCCTGGAAAATACCCCTGCACCCTTGATGTGATCGAAATGCTCATGCGTCACAAACAAAGCATCTATGTCTCCACCTTGCAAAGACAACTGCGCCAGCCCCTCTGTTAAGCGTTTTCCGCTTACACCTGCATCAATCAAAATCCGCGTATGCTTCGTACCAATATATAGACTATTGCCGCTGCTTCCGCTGGCAACGGTACAAAATTCCATCCTCTTTCCCCTCCTCTCCTCAAAAAAACAGCCGCAAAAGTTTCGCCTTCGCTCCCTCTTACGGCTTCTCTGTCTGTTATTCCTGAATACGAGTAATCTGCGCACCCAAGGTATTAAATTTGTGTTCCACGTCCTCGTATCCTCTGTCAATATATTTGACTCCGCCAATCACGCTTTCTCCTTCCGCTGCCAGCGCCGCTAAAATCATTGCCGCGCCTGCCCGAAGGTCTGTCGCATTGACACAAGCCGCCTTCAGCCGCTCTACTCCTTCAATCCGCGCCAATCTGCCCTCAATGGTCACTTTTGCACCCATTTTCCGCAGTTCATCCATATATTGATAACGATTGTCCCATACGTTTTCCGTAATCATGCTATTGCCTTGACAGACGCTCAGCAGTGCTGCAATCTGCGGCTGTAAGTCTGTCGGAAACCCAGGATAACTCATCGTCTTTACATTGGCACAGTGCAGTGGACGATTTGCAGTCACACGGATGGAGTCATCATGCTCCTCAATGGTTACGTTCATTTCATCCAGCTTTGCCGTCAAAGAATCCATATGCTTCGGAATGATATTTTTCACCAAAACATCTCCGCCGGTGATCGCCGCTGCAATCATATAGGTTCCCGCTTCAATTTGATCGGGAATAATGGCATACTGCGCACCATGGAGCTTTTCTACGCCCTTAATCCGGATCACATCCGTTCCAGCGCCTTTGATATTGGCACCCATCATATTCAAATAGTTCGCCGTATCCACTACGTGCGGTTCTTTCGCAGCATTCTCAATGGTTGTGGTGCCTTCTGCCATCGTCGCTGCCAGCATGATATTGATGGTTGCGCCCACACTGACTTGGTCCATGTAAATAGAGGTTCCAATCAATCGCTCTGCATAAGCATGCACCATACCGTCTCTCTCTTCCACCGTCGCACCCAGTGCGCGAAATCCTTTTAAGTGCAGATCAATCGGTCGTGTGCCGAAATTGCATCCACCGGGCATTGCCACTTCCGCCTTTTTGTATCTTGCCAAAAGCGCGCCCAAGAAATAATAAGACGCCCGTATCTTTTGTACCTCTTCAAACGTCGCACGATGGTCTATCCCGCCATCACAGTCAATCCGCAGTGTATGACGATCTATGTACTCACACGTTCCGCCCAGCTTTTCAATGGTGTGACAAAGACTCCGGACATCTTCGATATAAGGCAGATTTTCCAGCGTGCTCACACCTTCTGCCATTACCGCCGCAGGTATCACCGCCACCGCCGCATTCTTTGCCCCGCTGATGGACACCTCGCCTACCAGGCGCTTGCGCCCCTGCACAATCAACTTATCCATAAAAAACATTCATCCTTCCAAATCATTCGCCAAAGGACTTTTTTCATTTTTCGCCCTAACATTCAGATTATATCACGAAACCATTGCGGTGGAAAGTCCTTTTTTGCGAAGAATCGGGCATTTCTGTCATAAATCGCCAGCGTCCTTTTTTTCAAAGGCAATGATCCATCCCTCTTTTTCTTTCTGAACATAGCAACAGCCGAAAGAATTTTTCGAAGGAATTTCTTTCGGCTATTGCAAAATCAATAAAAACAGAAATCTGACCGCACATTTTCTGCTTCATGCACAGGCATTGGAACGCTGCGCTTTTTTCCTGTGATGCCGCAGTGCTTTTTCCAATTCTACGATTGGCAAAGGTGCTAAAGTCAAGCCTGCCGTCATCAGCCACTGCGATGCATCTAACGGAACGACGCGGAACATTTCTGCCAGCGGTGGCAGCATAATCACAGCTACCTGCAGCAGAATACCAACAACAAACGCTCCCAGCAGCCATCTGTTGGAACCAAAGGGCAATTTGCTGAGTGAATGCTCCGAACGCATATTAAACGCATGCACCAATTGTGACATAGAAAGCACCGCAAACGCCATTGTCCGTCCAACATCATAACCATTTCCTTGATCAAAATATACATGACCAATACCGAATGCCAGCAATGCCAGCATCCCAATCATCATTCCTTCCAACACAATCTGACCGCCCATTCCATCCGAAAACAGGCTGCCTCCGCTTTTTCTGGGCGGACGCTCCATCACATCCGATTCTGTCGGTTCCATGCCCAATGCGATAGCCGGCAGGGAATCCGTCACCAAATTCACCCACAGCAGTTGAATGGGCAGCAGCGGCGTCGCCCATCCCATGAGCATCGCAGCAAAGATTGTCAATATTTCTCCGATATTGCTGGAAAGCAAAAAATGTACCGCTTTGCGGATATTATCGTAAATTCCTCTGCCTTCCCGTACCGCCTCCACGATCGTTGCAAAATTGTCATCCGTCAAAATCAAATCCGCTGCACCTTTTGCCACCTCTGTCCCACTTTTGCCCATGGCACATCCAATATCTGCTGCTTTGAGCGCCGGCGCGTCGTTCACACCATCTCCCGTCATTGCCACCACATTGCCCTTTTGCCGAAATGCCTGTACAATTCTGACTTTATGCTCCGGTGCTACACGGGCAAATACCGTACATCTCTCCGCTGCTTCCGCCAGCTGCTGATCACTCATCTGTTCCAATTCCGCTCCGGTGACCGCCAGATCTCCCTTTTGATAAATTCCTAATTCTTTTGCAATCGCTTCCGCCGTTAAAACATGATCACCGGTAATCATCACCGGTCGAATACCCGCCTGTTTGCACAAACGCACTGCATCTTTAACTTCCGGTCTAGGCGGATCTACCATGCCTGCCATTCCGGCAAAGACTAAGTCCCGCTCCAGCATCTCTTCTGAAATTGGCGGCATCTGTTTCCATTGCCGAAATGCGACTGCAACCACCCGCAGCGCCCGCGCCGCCATTTCTCCATTGGTCATTCGTGCCATACTTTTTCGTTTCTGATCGAATACAGATTGTCCGGTTCCGTCCAGACAGCACACACACCGCTCCAGTAATACATCCGGCGCGCCTTTTGTGACAGAAATCCATCCATCCTCCGTCCGATGCACGGTGGTCATACGTTTTCGCTCCGAAGAAAACGGAATTTCACCTACCCGCGGCATCTCCCGCCGCAGCGCCGCAAAGTCAATGCCGGCAGATGCCGCGCTTTCTGCTAACGCCTTTTCCGTTGGTTCTCCTGTCAACGTCCCTTCCGCCACGTTACAGTCGTTGCATAATGCAAATAAATGTTGTATCATCTCCCTTACTGCTGGTTGACTGGTATCGGTATGCGCATAGTCCGCAATCTGCACCACCTGCATTTTATTCTGGGTCAATGTTCCTGTTTTGTCGGAACAAATGATCTGGGCGCCGCCTAAGGTTTCCACTGCTGGCAGGCGGCGTACAATGCTGCGTTTTGCCGACATCCGTTGGGTACCAATTGCCAGCACAATGGTAACAATGGCAGGCAATCCTTCTGGAATAGCGGCAACTGCCAGACTGACTGCTGTCATAAACATCGTAAAAGGCGGTTTTTCCTGCAAAATTCCCATACAGAAAATCAGTGCACAGATCGCAAGCGCACCAATTCCTAACTGCTTTCCAGTTTGTCCCAATTTTTTTTGCAGCGGCGTTTGATGATCCTCCGTCTGGGAAAGCATCCGGGCAATTCGCCCCATTTCCGTATGCATGCCGGTATCTGTCACCAGCACTCGCCCTTTTCCATACAGCACATATCCGCCGGAAAGCACCATATTCTTGCGATCTCCTAAAGGCGTATCCACCGGGAATTGTTCTGATGCCGTTTTTTCAATAGGCATTGCTTCGCCTGTCACAGCGCTTTCTTCTGTCTTTAAGCGATGGCTTTCTATCACTCTGCCATCTGCACAGATATAATCTCCACTTTCCAGCAGCAAAATATCTCCTCGTACTACTTCCGACGCTGGAATCTCTTCCGCTTGTCCATCTCGCAGCACCCGCGCATGCGGAGCCGCCATATTTTGCAGCGCCTCCAATGCTTTCTCCGCCTTATTTTCCTGAAACACACCCAATATAGCATTCAGCACCACGATCCCCAATATAATCACTGCATCCAAAATATCATTTTCTCCATTCCATTTGGAAACCGCCACCGAAATCCCCGCTGCTCCCAACAACAGCAGTATCATGAAATCCTGAAACTGCGCAAGAAACCGCCAGAACAAGCTTTTGCACCCCGCTTCCTGCCTGAGTTCATTGCGTCCTTCTTCTTCCAGTCTTCTTGCCGCCTCCTGTCGGCTCAGACCGGTTGTCGGATCTGTTTCCAACTGTCTTGCGGCTTCTTTCACCTGCATATTCCACCAATCCATATCCTCACCCGTTTCTTTCATAGTCTTTGGTTGTCCTGCTTTGATTTCATTCTATGCTACCTCTGTCAAAAACATGACTGCCGCATAGGATATACACAGGAGGTGTATGGATATGGCTATTTCACTGTTTCTTGCTCTTTCTCTAAGCGCAGATGCGCTGGGTGTCGGTGTGTCTTATGGTCTGCGCGGTATCCGCTTTCCACTTTCTTCCCGTCTGCTGATGGCATTGGAAACCGGTGGATTCCTGTTGTTATTTTTACAGGCAGGAAAAACATTAGCGTCCTGGCTGCCATCCCACATTGCAGAAATCCTCTCTGTTTTGGTATTACTGGGCTTCGGGATTTTCTTTTGTATCCAAGGCATTCATCCACCCAGCACTGTCGCTTCCGCGCAATCCCCTATGACATTGCTGCGTAATCCCTCTTGCTGCGACCAAAATCATTCCGCCGTATTGGAACCAAAAGAAGCGCTGCTGCTGGGACTGATCCTTTCCGCAGATACCGTTGGTGTGGGAATCAGTGCCGCAGCTGGCGGTTTTTCCGTATTTTGGCTGCCACTGTTTACCGCTCTTGCCCAAACCGTTTTTTTGACCTGCGGTGCAAAACTGGGAAATCGGCTCATCCTTTCCCCAGAACCAAAAGAACACCGCTATGCCCTGCTTTCCGGCGGTATTCTGATTGGCATTGCCATCATCCGCTGTGTCGGTATCTTCTAAAAACATTTGTCTTTTCCAATGGAATGTGCTAAGATGAAAAAAATATTGCATAACAGCCACTTGCAGCAGATATGTTCTGCTGCTGCATAATCGCACAAGGGAGGCGATACCAATGCTGACAGCTCATAACAGTATCAAACTCATCACGCTTTCTACGTTGGAAGCACAAGGAAGTCTGCGGGAATTGCTGGACTCACACCATATCGAATACAACGTATCTGTCCGCAATCCTCATGATATCGGCGGATTTTTCCCCGTTGCGGATATTCAAACCTTGATGACACAGGACATGGAGTATATCTTCTATGTGCATCAACGGGACGCAGAACAAGCGTATCGTTTATTAACACAGGAGGGGTATCATGATACATCTATTGAACCGTAAAGAAATCTGCCTCACTTACAGCCTGGAAGAACAGGCGCGCGTACGCGAGATCCTGCGCAATCATCACATCCATTACACAGTATATACCAAAAATCTGACTTCGCCTTCCCCCATGGACGCCAGAAGGAATGATACCATTGGGCTCCATCTGGACAGATGCATCGAATACAAAATTTACGTCCACAAAAAAGATTACGAAGCGGCAAAATGGCTGCTGCGATCTTCTTCAAACACCGAACAACGCTAAAAAACAGGCAGACAATTGGAGGCACTGACAGCAGAGCCGACTCTGCACAGATACACACATCTTCTACAATCCGTTCCTTTCATTTTTTGTATGGAACAAAAAATAGTTCTTTTCCGATGGTAAGTTCCTCGCACGCAAGCTTGTCTGCTTACCATCGGATTTTTGTCACTGGTAATATGACCCCAAACAACACCTTTGTTGCGTAACAGCCTTCCTTGATTCCTCCGTTTTTTCCAGCAGGCAAAGCGGTGTTGTTATGTGCAAATCCCAGCGCAAGCCGGTATATGCAGCCATTTCTTGATACTTCCCAGTATCTTCTGTGTTTCCTCATTTGGTCAGGAACATACACATTGATCCTATCCTGTTCTATCCATATTTCCATAAAAAACGGGAATATGCTCCCATTTCCAGCATACTCCCGTACATATTTTTCTTTTCTTCATTATGACGCCTGATAACCGTTTCGATTCTTCTCACTTCAGCCTTGAGGAACTCTCCTGCCTCAGTTTTTTTGCTTTCAGCCGTGGAACAGCTTTTTGGTCTGATAAACCGGCTCACAAGTCAAATTCACACCTAATTTCTGGAACACATTTTCATCCACTGCCGACAAAATGACAGAAGAATGTACCTCACAACATTTTAATTTTTCCAACTGCTGCATTGCCAGTTCCGCCCGTTCATCTGTCGCCGCACAAATACACAGCGCAATCAGAATTTCATCCGTATGCAGCCGCGGATTATGGTTGCCTAAATGGGATACCTTCAAATGCTGAATGGGCTCAATAATCGTCGGCGAAATCAATTTCACTTCGTGATCCAAATGTGCCAATTCTTTTAATGCATTGAGCAGCATCGCCGAGGACGCTCCCAGAAGGGAGCTGGTTTTTCCAGTTACAATGGTGCCATCCGGCAGCTCAATCGCTGCCGCAGGCGCTCCAGTCGCTTCTGCCCGCGCATTTGCCGCCGCGACTACTGGTCGATGATCCACACCGGTATCTGCCTGCTTCATTAACAATTCCAATTTATAAATGCTCTCGTCGCCGCCGTTGCCTTTTCTCTGTTCACAAAGCGCTTTGTAATATCTACGGATAATTTCATTGCGGGCCGCATCTCTCACCGCCTCATCATCCACAATACAATTGCCCACCATATTGACTCCCATATCCGTCGGAGACTTATACGGGGATGTACCATAAATCTTTTCAAACATGGCGTTGAGCACCGGGAATACCTCCACATCTCGGTTATAATTGACGGTTGTTTCTCCATATGCCTCCAAATGGAACGGATCGATCATATTCATATCGTTCAAATCCACTGTCGCCGCTTCATATGCCAAGTTCACCGGATGCTGCAACGGTACATTCCAAATGGGGAATGTTTCAAACTTCGCATAGCCCGCCTTAATCCCTCTTTTGTTTTCATGGTACAACTGAGACAAGCAAACTGCCATCTTGCCGCTGCCTGGACCAGGCGCTGTTACAACCACCAAGGAACGCTGGGTTTCGATATATTCATTTCTGCCAAATCCATCCTCGCTGACAATCAGCGGTACATTACTGGGGTATCCTGGAATCGTATAATGCCGATACACACGCAGACCGAGATTTTCCAATTTTCTCTGATATGCTAACGCGCATTCCTGACCGCCAAACTGCGTCAGCACCACGCTGCCTACATACAGCCCATATCCGCGGAAAGCATCAATCAGACGCAGAACATCCATATCGTAGGTTATCCCCAAATCTCCGCGCACTTTGTTTTTTTCAATATCTCCCGCATTGATCACCAGTACAATTTCCACATCTTCCTTCACTTGTACCAGCATATTGATTTTACTGTCTGGCTTAAATCCCGGCAATACGCGAGATGCGTGATAATCATCAAACAGCTTGCCGCCAAACTCCAGATACAACTTGCCGCCAAACTGTCCGATTCTTTCTTTGATGCGCTCTGACTGCATACGCAAATATTTATCGTTGTCAAATCCTGTTCGTACCATACGTCCCATCTCCCCATCGCATTCAACAAAAAAAACACTTACGGTACAAAATTATACTATTTTTTTTGATGATTGACAAAGGGATTGGGAATTTTTTTTGAAAATCTCCCAGTTGCATGAAAACCTTGTTATTTTCCTTCCATTTTTCTATGGATTTCTTTTATTTCCTCTGTCTCATGGGATACCACCGATAAGCAATATACCCGAACTTCCGCCGCTCCCGCGCGCAGCAGCGCACGCGTACATTCCCGCAGCGTTGCGCCGGTAGTAAAAATGTCGTCTATTAACAGAATTCGTTTCCCAGCAATTTCTTGCTCCTTTACCGCAAGAAAAACATCCCGCAGATTATCGCGACGCTTTTCCTCGCTGAGGGTGCTTTGCGGCAGTGTATCCACCCGACGTGCCAGCGTATCTGGTACATAAACCAATTCGGTCCGTTCTGCAATTTCCCGACAAAGCAAATCTACCTGATTAAATCCCCTGCGCCGCTGCTTTTTCGGATGCAATGGAACCTCTGTTAACAGATCTGTCCACCGAATCCAGTCTGTATGATACCGTTGCAAATATTCAGCCATCAAACTTCCCAATTGTTTTGCATCCCGCCGATATCCATGAAACTTAAATTCTGCAATCGCACGCCGCATGGTTTCATAGGAAAACGCAGCAATTCCTGCCGCAAACGGATAATCTGCCAGACGACATCTGGTACAAAGCATATCCTGTGTGACTTTTCTGCCGCATAACTGGCAGGTTTCTCCCAGCAAAAAGGGGATCTCTTTTTTGCAGTCCGCGCACAGCCGCCGTTCTTCTTCTTCCAATGGCAGCAAATTTCCGCAAATCGCACAGCGCGGCGGAAACAAAAACTCCAACAGACATTCTTTCCAGTGATTCATGCTTCCGTCCCAGCCTCCTGCATAAAGTCATATAAATGCTGAATACGCACTGCCAAACCGGTATATCGCCCAACTTCTCTGTCATTGTGCACCATCGCGGATATGGTCTCTGCAATCCCTACCAAAACGACTAACTGTTTGGCGCGGGTCACTGCGGTATAGAGCAGATTTCTGGTCATTAACAGCGACGGTCCACTGTGAACAGGGATAATCACCACTGGATACTCGCTGCCTTGAGACTTATGAATGGTGATGGCATAAGCCAAATCCAATTCTTCTATCTGAGAAAATTCATAATCCACTATTTTTCCATCATCAAATACCACCTGCATCATTTCCTGATCGTCGTCAATCCTTCGGATCATGCCGGCATCTCCATTGAATACTCCTACGCCCTCATCGCTTCGCTTTCCCATCGCCGAGTAGACTCTCCATCCCAGATTATAATTATTCTTCATCTGCATCACTTTGTCGCCTTCCCGAAAAATGGTCTGACGGAATTCTTTTTCCTGTTTGTCCGGCGCAGGAGGATTCAACGCCTGCTGCAACACTTTATTCAAATGCTGCACCCCCAGCAACCCCTTTCGCATAGGCGTGAGCACCTGCATATCCTGCAGTCCATTACAACCGGTAAATCGCGGCAGCCGCGTCAATATCAGATCCTGTATGGTATGCACTACATCTTCCCCAAACATTCGTTTGACAAAAAAGAAATCTGTCCCCGCAGCATTTAATACCGGTTCCTCTCCGTGGTTAATGCGGTGGGCATTCATGATAATTGCGCTTTCCTGCGCCTGACGGAAGATATGCTCCAAGCGCACTACTTTCAATCGCTGACTGCGAATCATATCTTTGAGCACATTCCCAGGTCCCACAGAAGGCAGCTGATCCACATCTCCGACAAAAATTAACCGCGTACCACTTGCCACCGCTCGAAGCAGGGCATGCATCAACATCAAATCTACCATAGACGTTTCGTCAATGATGATGACATCTGCTTCTATCGGATTTTCCTCATTGCGGTCAAATGTTTGTCGTCTGGTATCCTCTCCCAAAAAATTAGTCTCCAACAACCGGTGTATGGTCTGCGCTTCCACACCAGTCGCCTCCGTCATCCGTCTTGCCGCCCGTCCTGTCGGCGCCGCCAGCACCACTTCACAATCCTCCTCCTGCAATAGGTGCAAAATGGTATTGATCGTTGTCGTCTTCCCGGTACCCGGTCCGCCGGTAATAATCAACACCCCACAGCTCATCGCTTCCATCACGGCCGCTCGCTGCTCCTCTGCCAGCACCACACCGGTCTGCCCTTCCAGACGGCGGATCGCATCCGCAACCCCTTCCATATTTGCGCTTAGATATTCTTCAGAAAGTTCAATCAACCGCTTTGCCACAGCCATTTCCGCATAAAAATACGTATTGAGATATACGCTGTCCATTCCGTTGATCCTCTCCTGCCAAACTTCTCCAGCTACCTGCAGCTCCCGCACCGCATTTTCCACATAGTCTGTATGCAGTCCTAACATCTCTGCTGTCTGCTGCATCAAACTATCCTTCGGAAGAAAACAATCTCCGTTGTTCGCCGCTTGATTGAGTACATATTTCACCGCCGCCCGCACCCGATTGGGATCATCTGCTGCCATACCGGCGTTTGCCGCCATTTTATCTGCCATTCGAAAACCGATCCCCCAAATATCATCCGCCAAACGATATGGATTCTGTTTCACGATGTCAAACGTACGGGACTTATACTTTTGATAAATTTTCATTGCAAGCGCAGGAGATACTTCAAACTCCTGTAAAAACATCATTGCACGCCGCAGCTCATGCTGTTCCCGAAACACCTCCGAAATCCGCATTGCTTTCTCATACGTCAGCCCTTTGATCTCTGCCAAACGTTCTGGCTTCTCCTCAATGACATAAAAAGCCGCTTCTCCAAATTGGTCTACAATCTTTTTCGCCGTCTTGGGACCAATGCCTTTGATAAAGCCGGATGACAGATACTTTTCCATCCCCGCCCGCGTGGTTGGCATCGCTTTTTCATATGTCGTCACTTGAATCTGCCTGCCATACAAAGGATGGATGTTCCAATGACCAGTGATTTCTAAACTTTCGCCTGTATGCAGCTGCACCGCCACACCAACGCAGGTTACGATATCGTCTTCCGTTTCCAGCGTGAACACGGTATATCCATTGTCCCGATTCTGATAAATAATATTTTCCACTTCACCCGTCAGTTTGATTTCGTCCATAGGCATCCTCCTTTGCTGCATACTTCCCAAAGTATACCACAAATTCCCATAAAAAAGAACAGTTGTTCCCAATTTTTTGTAACACTTCTGCTGAAAATTTTTGTTTTACAATAAAAATACGGCAGAACCAGCATTTCTCATATGCATCTGCCGTATTTCTCCTCATGCATAAATTGTCTTTCCAAACTGATAAGCATCCTCTAAATGACGCGTTTTGTCAATCTAAGGAGGTCCATCGGTATGCCCGCATCCGCCAGCCAATAGCATGCCTTTATCTTGAAAACCAATATAATTGACACAGACATACTGATAGAACGCTGTAACCTGAGAAAACGTCCAGAACAGATCGTCCGCCGCCCTGTATAATCAGAATTTTCTTCATCCTTATCTTTCTCCCTTCTACGATAACATATGGATGGTTCCGAAACCTGTCTTGGTCCATCTTGTTTTCTCATTGGTTAACATGATCGCGCAACTATGCATCTGCTTTCCTTCTTTTTGTTTTCGACAGTACCGCTAGAATACCATATCCGCATCTTTCTGTAAATCATCACTCTACGCAGCGGCGGTTGACACTTTCAGAAATTCCGCTATGATAGACAAAGGAGGTGCTTCGATTTGAATACGGAAAAAATCGGCGGCTTATTGCGGCGTTTGCGGCAAGAGTGCCAGATGACACAAAAACAAATCGCTGCGCATTTAGGCGTCAGTGACAAAACCGTTTCTAAATGGGAACGTGGGCAAGGTTGCCCAGATATTTCCATGCTTCCGCCATTGTCAGCACTTTTCGGTATACCGATTGAAAAACTATTATGCGGCGATTTGCCGTCAGAGCGCTTTTTGGAGGGTAATATGAAAAAAACACGCTATTTTGTTTGTCCGCATTGCGGAAATTTGACTTTATGTACCGGCAACGCTTCTGTTTCTTGCTGCGGCAGAGTTTTGGAGCCGTTAGAAGCAGCAAAAGCCACCGATTCAGAGGAATTGGAGGTCTCTGTCATAGAACAGGACTGGTATATTACTTCTCATCATCCCATGAAAAAAGAGAATTATATCTCGTTTCTTGCGTTCGCCACTGGTGACCGAATCCAAATTTATAAGCAGTATCCAGAATGGGATCTGCAACTGCGCATTCCCAAACGAGGACATGGTACACTGTTTTGGTACAGTACTGTGACTGGGTTACACTATCAATATCTGTAAGAAAATGATTTGTCTTGACCATCGGCTTCTTCCGATGGTCCTCCTTTTTTCTGAAATTCCATCCCTCCAGTCGCATTCTGCAATACCAAATGATACTAGAAAACAACAAAAGGAATCACTCCCTATCTCCACTGCGTTTTCCATGTTATTTTCAGTAGGCTCTCTATTCCACTGCATACCATCATTCCAAAAAAGTAAAACGTACATCCCTTCCTGGAATACCAAAAAGTTTTGTACGCTTCTCTTTTCCTTTTCTATATCAACTTTTACCAATCATTTCAGGACTTCTGGGAATATCCCTATGGACAAAAATTGTTGTTTGCCCTGATATCTGATTCCGCAGTTGATGTAAGGCATCATCCCAGATAATAGCCTGCCGCAAATATCGATGCATCTCCTGCTTCCACCTTTTCAATGGTTTCCACATAAGAACCATGCCCTGCTGTTCCGCCGCCGTATTTCTTATATACCTCGCCCGTATCCTTTTCTACCAGAATCAATCCAGGACCATTCAGCAAGTAATATCCAGCCATGACCTCTTCCGCCGGCTCCATCGCCGCAATCTCTTTTGCAATACCAGCGGATATCACAGGGTCTTCTGCAACCATATGTTCTATGATAGCGCCACTTTCTCTCCCTGCCTGCAAACATGCAGTCAACACTTCCTTCGCATGTTCCAATGCTTCTTCCTCCGTCCAGTTCACCGGTCGGAAATCCACGCTGATGATCGGATTATGCAACGGAGCAACGCCCATCCTAGTATAGGTCACTTCCGCGCCCAACGCTTCTGCCACATCCCGCAACGCCAGCATCTTACTTTCATCCAAACCACCATTTTCCGTGCTCACCGTCAATTTTTTACTGCCCTTGATCAACGATACACTGCCTGCTTTTTCCACGACTTTACAGCCCAATCCTTCTGTCAGCGCCGATGCAGAGATAAATGCTGTATCTTGTATGATCCTTACCGGAATATCCAAGTACTGCCCATCACAAATCAAGAACGTATGTTTTTCACCTTCCTGCACATATTCCATCGGCAAATCCGCAACACAAAAAGCGTATTTCCACTCACCTGTTTCAAAATCTGATTTCTCCGGCGCAATCGTACAAGTATATTCCAACGGCTGCATCTCATCCGCCGCCCATGTGGGAACCTGTATCGCCAGCAAGCATGCCAGCACCATCCCTCCCAGCCGCCTTTTCTTCATTCCAGCTGCCTCCTTTCTGTTTTCGTCATATCATGGTTTCTACTCCACTTGATATTGTTTTTTCAACATTCCCACGCGAAAACCATCATATGTCTATGGAAAACAATACGCAGCTCCCCGCAACATACGCATTTCTTTTTTTATTTTCTCTGTTTTTCCATGCAAAAACAAGATAAAACCTATGAATTTTATTAACATTTCCATTAACATTTTATTACAGAAATGTAGCAATTTCCGCTTCTTTTCTCTCATATCTCTCTGTTATTGCAATCTTTACCAATGGCATATCCAAAAAGCGCTTTGCCTTTCTTTTCTGCAATTCAACAGAAAAAAACCCGCTGCACGGCATAGCCGTGAACGGGTATCTGTCATTATACTTCAAATACATCTATTTTATCCGTTTTTTCCCAAGGCAGATCTAGGTCTGTTCTGCCGAAATGTCCATATGCAGCCACTTGTTTATAAATTGGTCTGGTCAGATCGAAATTCTTGATAATCGCCGCTGGACGCAAATCAAAGTTTTTCTGCACCAATTCCGTAATTCTGTCATCGGAAATTTTTCCTGTACCAAAGGTATTGACCAAAATAGAGACCGGTTTTGCTACACCAATAGCATACGCTAGCTGAACCTCACATTTGTCAGCCACACCGCTTGCCACAATATTTTTCGCCACATATCTTGCTGCATAGCAGGCGGAACGATCTACTTTCGTAGGATCTTTGCCGCTGAACGCACCGCCGCCGTGCGCTGCATATCCGCCGTAAGTGTCTACAATAATCTTTCTGCCAGTCAAACCACTGTCTCCCTGTGGACCGCCAATGACAAATCTGCCAGTCGGATTGATGTAATACTTCGTGTTTTCATCCAACAGCTCCGCAGGAATGACTTTCTTTACCACCTGTTCAATCACATCAGCACGAATTTGTTCCTGGGTTGCTTCCGGGTCATGCTGTGTGGAAACGACAACCGTATCTACGCGCACCGGTTTTTCATCCACATACTCCACTGTTACCTGCGCTTTTCCATCTGGACGCAGATACGGCAGCGTACCATTTTTACGCACTTCTGTCAAGCGTTTGGTTAACCGATGTGCCAAAGAAATGGGCAGCGGCATCAATTCTTCCGTTTCATTGCAGGCAAATCCAAACATCATGCCCTGATCCCCTGCACCTGTGTCAAATTCGCTGTCATCTTCGCCTGTTTTATTCTCCAACGATTTGTCTACGCCCAAAGCAATATCCGGCGACTGACCATGAATGGATGTAATCACTGCGCATGTCTCGCAGTCAAAACCAAATTTTGCCCGATTATAACCAATCTGGTTCAAGGTATCGCGCACAATATGTTCCACATCCACATAAGTGCTGGTTGTAATTTCTCCCATGACAAAAATGATACCTGTGGTGGTAGCAGTTTCACAAGCCACTCTCGCTTTGGGGTCTTTTGCCAAAATCGTATCCAAAATGGCGTCGGAAATCTGATCGCAAATCTTGTCGGGATGTCCTTCTGTAACGGACTCGGATGTAAATAATCTTCTGCTCATATTCTCCTCCAATCAGTGTTTGTATTATCAAGCATCTTGCAGTTCACTCGGACATTGCCAAGGCATAAAAAAAAAGCCGCAGGGCTTTTCCTTCCTTACTCATCTTCCGCAAACCATTGCGGGGGAATTGGCACCGATGCGTTTCCGCCGGTTGCCGGGTGTCACAGGGCCCTGTCCCTCAACCACTCTTGATAAGTCTCTCTCTCTTTACTTCGTTGGTATTGTAACAGGTTCCCATGACAATGTCAACCACTTGGGCAAAAAAGACCAGCAAAATCCCTACTTTTCCGATATTGTGTATAACTTTTCTCTAAAATCTCTGCCTTTTCCGTGCAAAACGCCCATGATGATCCCTATAGATAAGGCGTCAGCGCTTCTTTCCATACTTCTGTCAACCGCTGCAGGGACCATGCCGCATTGGCAGGGCTGGTAGACGGCAATGGATACGCTGTAATGCCCGTCTGCACTTCCAAAAACTTCCGATATAGCCGCCATGCAGCAGACCCATTGGTAAAAATCGGAATATCTCCCGTTTGCTCCAATATCGGTTCCAGATTCACCGGAATCACATCGCGAATACTGCTGTCACTGCTGCCAATGATGGTGCAGCTTTCCACTACATCATATAGTGCAATGCAATTTTCCAGCAGCATCTGTATTTTCTCTTCCTTTGTCTGCGGTATTTCTGTTCTGCAAAGACTGGAAATTACCTGCCAAAACCGATTTCTGGGATGCCCATAGTAAAAGTCCGTTTCTCTGGATTTCACAGATGGAACCGTACCCAAAATCAACACCTTGCTGTTTTCCTGATAAATCGGCGCAAAGGTATGTCGTACCCGTACTGCTTCCATGGCATCCACTCCTTTCCTTTTTCGTCATGATACGGCGATTTCGACTGTTCGTCAAGAGATTTTTCCATTCCTCATCGGTATGTTTCTATCCAATCAAAACGGGGAAAATTCCGAAAAACTCAAAATTTTCCCCGTCTGTTTCTTCGTTTTCTATTGTAATACCGCGCATTATCTGCGGCGTTTTCTACATTGTCCACAGTTGCCATGGCAACTGCCACAACCACCTTTTTTTAACTGAAACAGCGCGGCAGCAACCGCTGCTGCGATCACAGCCAAAATTCCGATATCCAGAATTGTCATGCTCCTGCCTCCGTTCTCACAGAATCCAACTGCATATACCGTACACCGCAAACGCAGCCAGCCATGCCACCAAGCACTGCAACACAACGACTCCCAATGCCAACCATCCGGATTCCAATTCCCGTCTCACCGCTGCAATGGCAGCCACACACGGAGTATACAGCAATGTAAACACCAAAAAACTAACTGCAGAAATCGGCGTAAACAAAGTGTGCAGTGCAGCACCCAATTCTGCTGTAGAAGTTCCCATCAAAACGCCTAACGTGCTGATTACAGCTTCTTTTGCCGTAAATCCAGTAATCAACGCTGTCGGAATTCGCCAATCATCAAAGCCCAACGGTCGGAATACCGGAGACAATAAATGCCCAATGCTCGCCAGTATACTGTCTGCACTGTCTGCCACTACGTTCAGGCGGCTGTCAAAACTTTGCAAAAACCAAATAATGATCGTTGCCAGAAAAATGATGGTGAATGCACGCTGCAAAAAATCCTTGGCTTTATCCCACATCAGCAAAAAAACACTTTTTGCTGACGGGAAACGATAATTCGGCAATTCCATCACAAAAGGAATCGGATTGCCGCGAAATACCGTTCGGTCAAAAATCAAAGCAACCAAAATTCCAACGAAAATTCCTGCCGCATACATGGCAATCATCACCAGGGCTGCCGAATGCGGAAAAAATGCCGCAGCAAACACTGCGTAAATGGGAATTTTCGCCGAACAACTCATAAAGGGTGTCAGCATAATCGTCATCCGCCGATCTCGCTGAGACGACAGGGTACGGGATGCCATGACCGCCGGCACCGTACAACCAAATCCAATGAGCAGCGGCACAATACTTCTGCCGGACAGCCCAATTTTTCGCAGCAGTTTATCCATCACAAAGGCAATTCTGGCCATATAACCAGTATCTTCCAATATGGACAGAAAGAAAAACAACACAACAATGATCGGTAAAAAACTCAGCACACTGCCAACTCCCGCAAAAACACCGTCAATGACCAAGCTATGTACTACCGGGTTGATGCCATATGCCGTCAATCCTCGATCCACCAGCGCTGTAATATCATCAATCGCCATCGCCAGCAAATCACTCAATACTGCACCAAATACGTTAAATGTCAGGAAAAATACCAAAAACATAACTGCAATGAATATGGGAATCGCGAAATATTTATGCGTCAGCACGCCGTCTATTTTTACACTGCGGATGTGCTCCTTGCTTTCCTCGCACTTGATAACGGTATGCGCGCATACGCTGTCAATAAAATCATACCGCATTCCCGCCAACGCAGCATTGCGGTCCATCTCAGCCTCTGCCTCCATTTCGATGATGCTGTGCTCCACCAATTCCAATTCATTTTGACTCAAACGCAGCATGTCCACAATCCGCGTATCATTTTCAATCAGCTTAGAACAGGCAAATCTGACAGACAACCCTGCTTTTTCCGCATGATCTTCGATTTGGTGACAAACGGAATGGATGCAACGATGTACCGGTCCCTGCTTGCAAAAATCCATCACCTTGGGGAGAGCTTTTTCCCGTGCCACCTGTAATACAGTATCCACCAGTTCTTCAATGCCTTCATTTTTTGCCGCACTGATTGGGACTACCGGGATGCCCAATGCTTCTGACATTTCTGCTACATTGATCGTACCGCCGTTATTTCGCACCTCATCCATCATATTCAACGCCAGTACCATGGGGATACGCATCTCCATCAACTGCAGCGTCAGATATAAATTCCGCTCAATATTTGTTGCATCCACAATATTGATGATTCCATCCGGTTTCTCGTTCAATAAAAAATCTCTTGTCACAATTTCCTCATTGGTATATGGCCGCAAAGAATAAATCCCCGGTAAATCTACCACAGAACAATCGGGCTGACTTTTGATCTGCCCTACTTTTTGATCTACTGTCACGCCAGGGAAATTGCCTACATGCTGATTTGCTCCTGTCAACTGATTAAAGAGGGTGGTCTTGCCGCAATTTTGATTGCCCGCCAACGCAAAAATCATACGTCTGCCCCCTCTTGTATCACTTCAATATTCTGGGCATCTTCCACCCGCAGTGTCAGCGTGTAACCGCGCAGACGAATTTCCAGCGGGTCGCCCATGGGTGCCACCTTGGTTACCGTTACCTTTGTTTTTGGAATCAATCCCATATCCAAAAAACGATACCGCAGCTCTCCCTCTCCGCCAACCTTCGTAATCACACCCGTCTGTCCGATGGGTAATTGATGCAGTTTCATATTGTTCTACCTCTTATCTATCTTCCATCTCTATGTAAAGTTCATCCTTGCTAACATGAAAAAGTATAGCATAGGGCAAAATCCTTGTCAATGTGGGAAGCAATAATTCCTACTCATTTCATATGATATCCCCTGCCATGCATTCTCCCATTCGATATGCACTTCTCCCGCCGCTATCCTCAAAATATCATACGCCGAAGCGAATACAACTATCTTCTGATACCCAAATCCGTACATCCCATTGCTTTGATATCCTTGCAATGCTTCTTGTTCGAATAAGCAATTCTTCTTATCGACGGTTGCAGCCTTTTCCGCTCTCCTGAAAGCAAAGATTCAAATATCTGCAACCAATCTCCTCAAACCATCCGACGTATTGCATCCATTCCTTCCAACATTTCTTTTTGCGTCTGTTCTGTCCTTATGATTATGCTTTTTCATCCAAGATACATCCAGACAACGCTTTTGATTGATCCGCCCATCACCTATCCGCAATTTGACTACTGACAAACATGCAAAAACAATCCATCAGGTACCCCTTCCTTTTTGCCGTCGACGAGGCATCCCATACGTTAGCCATCGTTTGTGACGCAAAACGCTATTGCTCCTCTCAACGGCTTTTCAGAAAAATTCAAAAAAAAGAAAACTTTTCGTCATATTTTATTTATAATGATTGCGTATACTGGTATTATAAAAGAAACGACATGATCAAATGAATAGAAAAAGTCCAGCGGTGATATGTCAAGATAAAAACAATATTGAAAGATATACTTTCAGCTATGTTTCAAAAAGACAAAAACACCCACCTAAGCCCTGCAAATCGTATTTTTGAAAAATGAGCAGGGTTAGTGTA